>CAXUKA010000024.1:0-33444 GCA_964251335.1 uncultured Hymenobacter sp. | reverse complement strand
CTCCACTTCGTTGCGCTCGCAATGACGGCTTGTCAGTAAGTGTCGCGTACTTTTCAGTATGAAAAAAACTACCCAATTATTACTACTGGCTGCTACGCTATTAGGCGCGGTCGCCGCCCACGCCCAGCGCTTGCCTAAGGCCCAACATGAGCTGCAGGCCACGCCCACCACCGTGGCCTGGGGCTACTACGCGGCCGATGCACCGCCGGTGCTGCGTATAAAATCGGGCGAGACGGTGCAGGTGCACACCTTACTGACATCCAGCCCGGTGCGGCTCGAAGGCGCGGGCGTGGCCCCGGCACAGGTCGAGCAGTCGTTGCGCGATATCTACGACAAGGTGACGAACAAGGGGCCGGGCGGGCACATCCTCACCGGGCCGATTTTTGTGGAAGGGGCCGAGCCAGGTGACGTGCTGGAAGTGCGTATCAAGGCTATTCAGCTGGCCATTCCCTACGCTTACAATGGGTTCGGGGCGAAAAGCGGCTTTATTCCCGAAGATTTTGGCTACGCCAAAATGAAGATTATCCCGCTGGATGCCAAGCGAATGGTAGCCGACTTTGCGCCGGGTATCGAGGTGCCGCTGCACCCATTTTTTGGGAGCATGGGCGTGGCCCCGCCGCCCGCTTCGGGCCGCGTAAACAGCGCGCCGCCCGGCATCCATGGCGGCAACCTCGACAATAAAGACTTGGTGGTGGGCACCACGCTGTACTTGCCCGTGCACGTGCCGGGGGCGCTTTTCTTCGTGGGCGATGGCCACGCCGGGCAGGGCAATGGCGAGGTAGACATCACGGCGCTGGAAACGTCGCTGGTTGGAAATCTGGAGTTTATTGTGCACAAAGACATGCACCTGACTGTGCCCCGCGCTGAAACGCCGACCCAATACATCAGCATGGGCCTTGATGAAGACCTGACGCTGGCCGCCAAGCAAGCCGTGCGCGAAATGATTGATTTTCTGATGAAAACAAAAGGCCTGAGCCATGACGATGCCTACATGCTGTGCAGCGTAGCCGGCGACCTTAACGTGACGCAAGTAGTCGATGGCACCCGTGGGGCGCACATGCTGCTGTCTAAAAGCATTTTCACGAAGACGAAAAAGTAGCCCGCTATATACCCAAACCAAAAGCGACCGTTACCCTGAGTGAGTTCAGGGTAACGGTCGCTTTTGCTGGGTTAGAAGAGGGTATATTATTTCAGCGCCAGAATCTGCTTTAGCTCGGCTGGTGACACGGTGAGCAGGCCTACTTTGGGCAGGCGTTCCGTTAGTATCCGCCAGTTGGGCTCTTGTTGAAAAATTGGTTTCAGCAAAGTCAACGCCGCGGGTACTTGCTGCTTGTTGGCCAGCGTGATGGCGTGCCAATACTTCATTTCCAAGTTGCTGGGAAACATTTTTTCGGCTGCCTGATACTCTTGGATGGCAGTGGGCATGTCGTTTTTCTCAACGGCTAGGTCGCCGGCGTTCATGTGGTCGTAGGCGCGATGCAGCTTGAGCAGGCGACGCAATTCGACCAGGGGCTTATCCGCATCATCCACGCGTAGGTCTACGAGGCGGTCGGCCCAGGGGCCTTCGGTGGTGGTACCGCGCACCACGAGCAGCGCGGCCGACTGGCGGCCCCGAATATCGCCGCCAGCGGCTTGCGCCGCGTCGAGGGCGGCGAGCACTCGCTCGGCCAGGGGCAAAGCGGCGTTGGACTCGTATGCTTTGGCCATGGCACCCCAGACGGTGGCGTTGAGCATCATGTTGGCTTGCACCGAAAACTGATTGCCCTGCTGGTGGCCGGCCATGTCCACGCACTTTTTGCCGGTGTGGGTGGCCACGCGTCCCTGATTGTCGAGGATGGCGACCTGGCGAACATCGCGACCCTCGTCGGCGGCCAGCAGCTCATCCAGTGCCTGCTGGGCCGATTTTCCGCTTTTCAATAAAGCTAAGCCGCGCAGTCCAAACGACTTATTGGTAAACGACTGCGTGGCAACTACGCCCACACCCGCCTCGCCCCAACTCACCGAGGTGCCCACCGAAAACCAGTGGCTCTGCACGGCCACGGCCATTTCGCCGGTTTTAGGGTCGCGGGCCACGATGCTGAACGTGTGCGCCAGCGGGTCGGTGGCGGAGTAGATGGACTGCGCGGCAGCCGGGCGGCTGAGTAGAAGCAGCGCACAGCACGCGAAAAATACTTGACGAAGCATAAACTAAGAAAGCCAATGAGTTGCTCCAGCGCGCAAGCGAAGCCAGACGGTTTTAGGTAGGGATATTCGCACAGCAGCCTCTTGGCAACAAGCACCAAGAGGCTGCGAAAAAAGCAAAAAAGAATAAGCTAAAGAGGTTTCAAAAGCTAAGCCGCCAAGCGCTTACGCCGCAGGTGGCGCAAACCTAACCCAACGCCGGCCGCCAACAGCAGCGAAGCACCACCATCCAGAGGTACGGCTGCCGGAGCCTGGGGTGCGGGGCCGCCAGTAGTGGGGTTCTGGGCCTGCATTGTAGTTGAGAATCCCGTGGCTAGCCAAAGTCCGGCTGTAGCCAGCATCAGGCGCAGAATAGTGTTTTTTTTCATGAAAATTAGGTGGGAAAGAAGAACGGACTAACCCAATATGCCTCTGGCTTACCAGTCAGGCAGCCAGAGGCCTGGATAAAATTAATTGATAGTCAACCGCTTGCTAACAGTACCGGCTGACGTTTGCAGGCGCACAGTGTAGATGCCTTGTGCCAAGGTAGGCAAAACAAGCGAGCGCACCGCATCTGGGCTGGCAGGCAGCGTCTGGTGCGCTACCGTTTGGCCCAACGAATTCAGCACGGCAGCCTCAATGACTTGCTGGCCCAGCGTGGCGGGCAAGCTCAGCGATACCGTGCCGCCGTGGGCCGGGTTGGGGAAAATCGCTACCTGCTGACTAATGGCCGCCGGGGCCGTGGCCAAAGCTTGGTTGGGGCTGAGCAGCAGCGTAAAGCGGCCCGCCGTGGCTGCGCCGGCCGTCAGATTTACGGTATAGCCGGCGGGCTGGCTCAGGTCGAATAGCGCACCCGTTTGGGCATCGCGCAGGTAGGCGTACAGGCCGGCGGGCAAGTTCAGTAGCTCGCTGGCTTTCAGTACGTAGCTACCAGCTAGAGGCGCATCTACCCGCAGGGGAACAGCTACTTGGGCAGTGCTCAGGGCGGGCAGCGCGTTGATAGAAAGCAGCCCAGCAGTGCCTAGGTCGCTGGCCAG
The DNA here is from genome assembly GCA_964251335.1 of uncultured Hymenobacter sp. Taxonomy (GTDB): domain Bacteria; phylum Bacteroidota; class Bacteroidia; order Cytophagales; family Hymenobacteraceae; genus Hymenobacter. The sequence goes on along the minus strand of CAXUKA010000024.1, from coordinate 30,247 downwards.
CACAGGCGCGCCGCCAGCCACCAGCTTGTAGGCATCGGCAGCGGCATCGAAGCCGGTAGTAGCCCCACTGGGGAAGTACACCACTGCCTCATCGGCAGCGCCGGTAGCGGCGGTTAGTGTCAGGCGCACTAGCGGGTCAGTGCTGGCGGTGCGCTGGAAAATGGGGCTAGCGTAGGTGGTCAGGCGGGCGGCATTGGCGAAGCTGATGCTGCCGGGCGTGCTGGCCGAGGTGGTGCGCACGAAAAAGCCCTGCATGGCAGCCAGCTGGTTGGTGCCGCCGTTGGTGCTGGCCCCGCTGGGCAGGTAGCTAGAGTAGGTGCCCGCATACGGCCCCGTCGAGCGAAAAACGTACACGGCCGCATCGAGGCCGCTGGTGCTCACGACGTTCCAGTCGATAGGCGCTGGGTAGGGATTACCCAGCAACTGCCAGCCGGCATCGGCTTGCGAGCCGCGCGTCAGGTTGGTGCGGCTGATGGGGCCGTTGTTGAGCGTGCCCACAAAATCGACCAGCTGCGTGCCCGCAATATTCACGGTGTAGCCCTGGCCGGGGTTAAGCGCATCAGTCAGCGCTGTAGGCGATTCCCAACCGAAATCGAAGGCGCTGGTAATTGCCGAGGCCGAGGTCAGGCGCGTGCTGTTATAGTCAAATACCGTCGGGAACGGCGTAACGGCGTAGGGGTTGGCAGCCGTATTATAAGCCGGGTTCACAGTGGGCGTGAAGCCGCTGGTGGTCAAGTCGGCCACCGTAGAGCCCGCAACCGGGGGCGCGTAATGGCGGTAGCCATTGCCCGCGTTGGTGGGGGTGATGTAGCGCTGCACGGTAGCATTGCCTACCACTGCGCCGCTGGTATTCACTACCATAGCGGTGCCGGTGGCATCGGAGAGCAGTGTGAAGGGCTGGCCGTTGGTGGTCAGGTTGCCGTTTAGCGTCAGCATCTGGCGCACTTGAGCGGGGGCAGCCAGGTTGGCCGTAGCCGCGCCCACCGTCAGGTTAGGGAAAGTGGTCATGCTGGTGCCGCCGATGGTTTGGGCGCTGCTTCCCGCCAGGGCTACCGTGCCGGTGCCCGCCACGGCGCCGCCGTTGTTGGTCAGGTTACCGGTCATGGTGAGTACGGCATTGGTGGTCAGCGTCGAGCTGGTGCCCAGCGTCACGCTACGGATGGCTTGGGCGGCGCTGACGGTGGGCTGGTTGGTGGCGTAGCCGGGGAAGAATACGTCGTCGGTGGCGGCGGGCACCGTGTTGGTGGTGGCCGACGAAATAGTGGCGTCATCGGGCCGGTTTGAGCCGCTTATCCAGTTGCTGCCCGTGGTCCAGGCGGCGCTGGTGTTGCCGGTCCACATGGGGCCAGTGTAGGTGTTCGCGATGTAGGTGCGCAGCCAAACCAGCGCCGCCCGCTCGCTGTTGTCGGGGTTCATCAGATAAGCGCCCTGCGACGTGCGCCAGTGCCCCACGCGGTAGCCCCACAGCGTGACACCACGCACAGCCGGATGCTCCCAAAACAAGGGGAATACCCGCTGGTATTCAGCTAGCTGCGTAGCATCAACTAGCCCATCGGTGTCATACTCCGTGATGTACAGCGGCAGATTAGTGGCCGCCATAATATTGAGGCAGGCGGTAATGGTAGCGGCTGGCGTGCCAGCCGTCGAAAAAGCATGCCCCTGAATACCAATGCCATCAATCAGTCCCCGCGCTTTAAGCAGGTTGATAATCGTGGTGTAGGACGTGGCCGCAGCGGTCGAGTTTTCTACGCTGTACTCATTAATCATGAGCTTGGACTTGGGGAAATACTGCCGGGCCAGCTGGAAAGACTTGATTATCCAATCGTAGCCCGTAACGCCCGTGCCGCCCAAGGCATTGATATAGTGGCCGCCATCGGTAGCCACGCTACCCGTCGGGTTTGAGGCCGAGCCTATCGTGACGAAGCCCGTCGGCGGCGTCCGCAGGGGCTCATTTACCACGTCGATGAAGTCGATTTTGGGGTAGCGCGCCGCCACGGCCGCATACCAGGCATTGATAGCGGCCAGCTGGTCGGCATCCGAAAGGTTGTACAGCCACGTCGGCTGCTGCGCGCCCCAGATGAGATTGTGCATCCGAAATACGCTGCCCGTGCTGGTAGCCTGCGCGTAGGCCGCATCTAGGTCGGTCCAGTTGTAGGTGCCGCGCGTGCTTTCCACACTGCCCCACTTGCCGCCGTTTTCGGGCGTTACGGCATTCCAATACACCCCGAAATAGGGGGCCTGCGGCGAGCTATAGGCACAGCCCAAATACTTGGGCTTGCCAGTAGCCAGCGGGGTGCCGGTGGGCACATACACCACCGGCGGCGTAGTGGTGCCCTGCACCCCATTGTCGAGGTTGGCAACCGTGAAATACAGGCTATGGTCGCCAAAAACGAACTTATCGAAGTACAGCCCATCTTCGCGCCCACCAATCTGGAAGGTCTGCGTGAGGCTGCCGGCTGGCACTGTAAAGGTGGTGCCACCCGCGAACTTCGACATATTCACCCATTTCCAAAGCGGCGTGGTGGTGTTGGTGCTGTACCCGCCAGCGCCCCCGCCATCCACGATGGAAGAGGAGCCGCTGGTGTAGCCGCCTGCCGCCAGCCCGTTAATCAGTTGCCAGTCGGTGCTGGTAGTGGGACTTTTCGCCCCGAAGCCGTTGCCGTAATAGTAGCTGTCGTCGGAGAAGCCACCCGGCCCCACCCACACACGTGCGTAGAGGTCATATACCCCCGCGCCCGGAAACGTAACGTTGTAAGTCAGCACCCGGGCCGCCGTAGCAGGAGCCACGTTGCCGCCGGAGTAAGCGGCCTGGTCGGTGCGGGTGGTGGCGTAAGTAGCCGCTGATACCGTGCCGGAGGCCGTGGTAGTGCCAATCAACCAGTCGCCTATCGTCGCGCCGGCTATGGGCGCGGTAGAGGTGCCGCTTTCGGCCTCAAACGGGACGGGCGCGTTTTGGGCAAAGAGGGTAAAGTGACTGCCGAGCGCAGCCACCAGCGCAAGCAGTATGCGTTGAGGTTTCTTCATAACGAAGAGAAATTGGGTGGGGAAAGGAACAGAGAAAGTACCGGCGATTCAGGCAATAATCCTGCGGCTACTGCGTTAAAAGTAAGAAGCTAATCCAGTGAATAAATTACTGTTTTTTAGATAATTATCTCAACAATAAGCAGCAAACGTTTGTGATAGCAGAGGCAAACGTTTGTGATAGCTGGCAATGCCAAAATTTTGTTAGTCGCCCCGCTGGCCAGGCACTTGTCCCCCAGCAAAAGGGGACGCCAGCCCCCGCTGACGTCCCCTTTTTGCTGGGCGCTTATTGACTCCTAAACCGGCTACCAGATTACCGCTCTGTCGGCTGTGCTCCGCGTCATCTTATCGCCTTCCTTGCAGCCAAAGGCGGCCTGAAACTGTGGCATATTCATAATCGGCCCGATAGTGCGGTAGCGGCCCGGCGAGTGCGGGTCGGTCTGAATTTGCTGGCGCAGGGCCTCGGGGCGGATATTGGTGCGCCGCAGCTGCGCCCAGCTCAAAAAGAAACGCTGCTCGGGCGTGAAGCCGTCGAACCGGGGGCGCGGGCCATTGCCGTAGCGCTGCTGCAATTGCTTTTGCAGCGCCCCGTACACGATGGTGAGGCCGGCAAAATCGGCCAGGTTTTCGCCCATGGTCAGCTTGCCGTTTACGTGCACCGAGTCGAGGGGTGAGAAGGCATCGTACTGGCGGCCCACCACGGCGGCGCGCTTGTCAAACTCGGCCGCGTCGGCGGGCGTCCACCAGTCGCGCAGGTTGCCCTGCGCGTCGTATTGCCGGCCTTCGTCGTCGAAGCCGTGCGTCATTTCGTGGCCCATCACGCCCCCGATAGCGCCGTAGTTCACTGCATCATCGGCGTTGGGGTCGAAAAACGGCGGCTGCAAGTAGCCGGCCGGAAACACAATCTCGTTCAGCGGCGGGTTGTAGTAGGCGTTGATGGTGGGCGGCGTCATGTCCCACTCCGTCAGGTCGACGGGGCCGCCGAAGCGGGCGGCCTCGCGGCGGCTTTCCCAGAGGCGGGCGGCCAGCACGTTTTTAGTGTACGACTCGCGGGTAATGGTCAGGCCCGAATAGTCCTTCCACTTGTCGGGGTAGCCGATTTTTACGCGCAACGCGTTCAGTTTTTTCAAGGCCTCGGCCTTGGTGGGCGCGCTCATCCAGGTATTGGTTTGGATGTGCTCGGCCATGCTGGCTTTGATGTTGGCGAGCATTTCCAGCGCCTTGCGCTTGGCTTCGGGCGGAAAGGCTTTATCGACATAAAGCTGGCCGAACGCCTCGCCGATGGTGGCATCGGTAGCGGCCTGCACTCGCTTCCAGCGCACGGTTTGCTGCTTGATGCCGTTCACCACCTGGTTGTAGCGAAAGGAGGCATCGACGTAGGCGGCGGGCAGCGTGCTGGCCACCGAGCGCACCAGGTGCCAGCGCATATAGGTCTGTAAATCAGCCAACGGCTCAGTTTTGAGCAGAGTATTCAGCTCATCGAAAAAGCCCGGCTGGCCAACAATAATTTCCTGCGCCTTGCTCAGCTGCATGTCTGCCAGCAGCTTGGGTAGCTGCATGGCTGAGTAGCGCTGCGTGGCGGCGGCCAGCGCTATTTCGTTGTAGTTGGCCTTCGGGTCGCGCAGCTCTACCCGGGTGCGCGAGGCCTGCGCTAGCCGCTTTTCGAGGCGCTCGACGGTGGCGGCATTGCGCTGCGCCGTGGCTGGGTTGTCGCCCAGCAGCCCAAAAACCTCCTGCATGTACTGCTGGTACGCGGCGCGAAGTTTCTGCGTGCGGGCGTCGTCTTTGAGGTAGTAATCGCGGTCGCCCATCGTGAGGCCGCCCTGGTGCAGGCCCACCACGTAGCGCGTGGTATTTTTCTCATCAACCTCGACCCCGCCCCGGAAAAAAGCCCCGGTGCCCAGGTCTTGCTCGTGGGCAATGAGGGCCGGCAGTTCGGCGCGGGTTTTCAGGGCCGCGATGCGGGCTAGCTCGGGCTTGAGTGGGGTAATGCCAGCTTTTTCGATGGCTACGGTATCCATCGCGGCAGCGTAGAAGTCGCCTACTTTTTGAGCATTAGAGCCGGGCGCAGCGCTACGGTTGGCCGCAGCTTCTTCCAATATCTGCTTGAGCGTGGTCTGGGTACGCAGGCCTAGCAGGTTGCGCGGCCCCCAGCTGGTGGCGTAGCTCGGCACAGGGTTGGCCTTAAGCCAATTGCCGCCCGAAAATTCAAAAAAATCAGCGCACGCCGATACCGACCCCAAAGAGGTCGGCCACGTCGAGGCCGACCCCTTTGGGGTCGGGGGTAGCGGGTGGGGCGGGGGCGGTAGTGGTGGCTACCGGTGCCGAGGGGCCTTGGCCAGCGCAGCCGGCGAAGGCCAGCAGGGCCGCGCCGAGTAGAGGGGAAATCTTGGACATGTGGGGAAGGGCAAGCGTGTGGCCAAAAGTACACAGGACTAAAAAGACGCCACTTCCCCATTAAAAAAGGCTCGCAGCCTAAGCTGCGAGCCTTTTTGTTGTAGTTCTAACTAACCGTCCTGCGTTAGAATGGGTACCCAATTGCCAGGTTCAAACGCCCCGTTTTATCGTCCGGCGTGCCATAATTGGCCCGCAGCGGGATGGCGTAGTCGAAGCGGATGACGAAGAACTGTACATCGACGCGCAGGCCTACGCCAGTGCCCACGGCCAGCTGGTTGAGGAAGGTGCTGGCTTGAAACTGCCCGCCCGGCCGCTGAGGGTCATTGTTGTAAAGCCAGATATTGCCCGCGTCGATGAACACCGCGCCCTTCACGTAGGGAAACAAGTCCTGGCGGTATTCGAGGTTGCCTTCGAGGCGCAGGTCGCCCACCTGGTCGTAGTAGCTATTGAAGGTATCGGTGCCGGTGGCGCGGTACGTGCCAGGACCAATCTGGCGGGCCGCGAAGGCACGCACCGAGTTGGGGCCGCCGATGCCGTATTGGCGCAGGTAGGGCAGCGAGCCGCCCCCCGAGTTGCCGTAGGGCAGGCCGACACCTATCTGCAAGCGCCCCACAATGCGGTTGCCCGAGGTGGGCCGGGCACTGATGCGGTAGTATTCGCGCAGCTCCAGGTCGAACTTGGCGTACTGGGCAAACTGCTGGCCGGCAATGCTATAGTGCTGGTCGTCGCCCCGCGCCCCGAGCGTGAGGCGGCTCAGGCCGCTGGCCACGTTGCCGCTCACTTCGGCCATGCCCTGGAAGAAAATTTGCTGGCGGCGCTGCTCCAGCACTTGCTGGTTGTAGGTGTAGCGGTACGAGCTGCCCAGGATAAACTGGTTCTGGAACGAGTTACGCAAAAACTGCCGGGTAGCCAGGATGGCGTCGAAATCGGGTGTGCTCGAAAACGTGTTGTAAGCCACGTCTATCGGCTTCAGCTCTTGCTCGTTAGTGATTTTGCTTTTCCAGCTGTAGCCGTAGCTGGCCGAGTAGCTGACGGTGCTGAAGTAGCCCGTGCGCGTGACGTAGCGCACGCCGAGCCCAAACGTAGTGCGTGGCTGAAAGTCGGAATTGACCAACCGCGGGTTGAGAAACGGCAAATGCGGTACGATGAGGCGCGGCACCAGCAGTTGGGCATTTATACCAAACTCGGTCGAAATCAGCCCGCTGTTGTTGCGGCTTTCTGACCCAGCAGGGGCTTTGGTCTGCACTTCATACGAAGCTACGGCATTGACTAACAGCTGCTCGGCTCCGCGAAATGCCGAGCGGTTGCGGAACTGCGCCGTGAGGCCCGGCCCGGTAAAGCCGTTGGTTTTGGTTACGAGCTGCACCTCGGCGCGTAGGCTTTTCTTCTTGAGCTGCGTCATCAGCACGTCCGAGTCGAGGCGGGCGCGGCCGGCCGAGTCGCCCGCTGCCGAGGGCTTGAACTTGATTTCGACGTAGCGGAAGGTGTTCAAACTCATCAGGCGCGAGAGCGTCTGGTCGCGGCGATGCTGCCGAAACATGCTGTCGGGATATAGAAACACAGCCCGCGTAATGGCTTTGGCCTTGAACACCTGCTCATCGGGATAGTACAGGTATTTCTGAAAGCGTACTGGCTGGCGGGTGGTTGTGTCAGTCAGGATATAATTAGTGTTCAGGCTGATAGTCTTAAGCCAATAAGGCTTGGTGGCTTTGGCGGGCGTTTCAGCTTTTATCTTATAAAAGACGTTCACTTTGCCATTGAGCGTGCTATCGACCTGGAAAAGCAGGTATGTAGGGTTGAAATAATAGTAGCCCTCATTCTTCAACGCTTGGTCGACGCGGGTGCGCTCGTTGGTGAGCACGTCGAGGTCGTAGGGGTCGCCTACTTTCAACAGCGTGGCGGGTTCGGTGCGCCGAATGGCTGCGTCTATAAGCGTGTCGCGCTCGGGAAAGTGGATTTCCTGAATGGTATACTGCTGGCCCGGCCGCACGGTGTAGTTTACTTGAGCGGTGTTGTCTTTCACCTGCACCTCGCTCGATGCGCCGCCGTGGAAATAGCCCCGGTTTTGCAGGCGGTTCACCATCAGGCCACGGGTGTTGGCGGGTTGGGCCTGGGTCAGCAGCACGGGCGGCTCGCCGAGCTTATCGGCCAGTAAGTGACCTAGGCCCTTAGACTTGCCTACGCCGAGGTGCCAGAAATAGAGCTTAGGCCGCATGCCCAAAATAGAGGAGTTGGGCTGCGGACGTACCAAGCCCTCCAACTCGGTTTGCAGCGCCGACTGGTTGCGCAGCTTGTTGGGCGCTTCGATGGTGACCTTGCTGCCCGTGTATAGTTTTTGGCCTTCAGGAATGTACTTCAGCCCCGAGCACGAGGCAAAAAACAGCAAGCTCAGCAAGGCCGCCCAGCGGCGGCCCGCCGTTACTGAAAGCAAACAGGTGGATTGGTCGAACAAGGTAATTTTCTTCATGCTATACTCTTTTCGCAGTACCAAAGCTGTAAAACAGAGTGGCACTCCGTTTCTGCGTGAGGGCAGCTCGTCGAACATAAACGGAGTGCCACTCCGTTTTACAGGTTATTGGCTGGTAGTGGGGCGGCGGGTGGTGTCGCGGCGGCTTGTACTGACGCTGGTAACGGCCGCCGCTGAGTCGGCTTGGTGCTGCTCGCGGCGTTTTTGTTCCTCTTTATCCAGCTTGTCTTGCTTGCGGGTGGCCTTGTTTTCGCGCTTCACATCGCGGCTCACTTTTTCAAATAAGTCCTTGAGGTTGTTGTAGTCGCGCTGAAAAACCAGCGAGGCCCCGGTGCGCACAATGGCCCCGTCGATATCCTCGTAGGCATTCTGCCGGAAAGCGCGCAGGCGCAGGCGGCCATCGGCCAGCAGGGTGTATTCGAGGCTCACATCGCCGGCCAGGTTGCTGGCCGAGCTGGTGCCCGAGGTGTTCTGGGTACCACTGCCCGACAGCGGCACATCGGTGCCCACGCGCACTGTGAGGCGGTTGTTGAAGAGCTGGCGGCGCACAGCCACGTTGAGGTCGGTCCGCGAGCCAGTCGAGCCGGTGCTGTAGTCGGCTTGGTTGGTCACGCCTAGGTCGAGGCCTAAGCCCGACAGGTATTTGCCGGTCAGGTTCTGGAGTTGGTCGGTGAGCACCTGGCTAACCGAGCCGCGTAGCTGGCTAGCCACAATACCCTCGCCCGCTGCCGACTGGAAGGGGTTCTGCTGGATAAAGCGCCCCAGCACCAGCAGCGAAAACACCTGCTTGCTCAGCTCAGAGGTCATGTTAGGCTGGCGCAGATTGGCCAGCACCTGCTCTACCTCTGGGCCTACCGAGCTACTAAGCGCTGACTCCGGCAGGGTAATATCAAACCCAATCGTGGGCTTGCTGAGTTGGTCGGTTACTTTGATTAATACGTTAAATGGTAGCGCGTTGCGCGATACGCTATTGGCTGTAGGGTCGTCGGCACCCTGGGCAGCCAGCAGGTCGGCCGGGGCCGCTTTCACCTTGTACACAGCCGTAATGTTGAGGTCAGCATTGAAGGGGTCGCCGCTCCACACCAGGTACGAGCCGCTGCCAATGATGAATTCGCGCGTCACCAGTCCATAAAGCGACAGCTTGTACTTGCCGCGCTTCACATCGAGGCGACCGCTGAGCGTGATGTTACCGCTCGGGTCGATATTAGTCGTCAGTGTGCCCGCTGCCCGCACGCGCAGGTTGTCGCCGCTCACGGGGTCTACCACGAAGGTGAACGGCGTCGTGTCATTAATCGTAATCTGGGCGTTGATTTCGTAGCCAATGGCGCTGGCCGTTGCCAGCGAGTCGGCTACGGCCTGTTTTCGGGCCAGCATTGGGTTGAGCTTGACACTCTTATCCACAAACTGCACAATGCCTTCGCGGGCCACCACGCTGGGGTCTACGGCCGGGTTTTCCACCGTCAAGTCGGAGCCTTTGGCCACCGTGGCGCGGGTATCAATCTTGATAAGCGAAAGCGGCCCCGTCAGGCGCGTATCCGAGTCTACTACCAAGCGGCCGTAGTAAAGCGTGTTTTTTGGCGTGCGCTTGCTTTTCACTGCCAAGAACTTATCGGTGGTCACGTGCAGGTCAAAGGCGTAGTCGGTGAAGGTCTTAGTAAGCAGATACCCATTCGCCACCGCCTTATTACCCGCCGAGTCGAGCACCGTGAAGTTGTTGAAGCCAATGCCTTTCTCATCAAACACAATGGGCTGGCTCACCAACCGGAACGGCGAGCCCAGCTGCGGCACCACAAAGGCGGCATCCTGCGAAGTCGTGAGCTGCCCGCGCACCTGCGGCGCGCTGGTGTTGCCGGTCAGCGTCAGCTGTCCATTGAGGTAGCCGGTGCTCTGGCTGAGCTGCCCGGCCGCGAAGGGCTCGGCCGTTTTCATGTTCAGGCGGGCCACATCCACCACAAAGTCGAGCGGCGTGTTGCCTACAGTGCGGTATGCGCCGCGCACAGTCACATCGTTGCCACCGCCGCCGGTCAGGCGGGCGTTCACGTCGTAACGGTCGGCGGCGGGGTTGCCGGCTTGTAGCGCCAGGTCGCCGATTACGGTTTTATTATACAGCAAGTCCTTGATAGTCAAATTAGCCGTGAAGGCTTGCTTCTTGGTGCCCAGGCCCCGCGCCACGGCTTCGCCATTCAGCAAGCCGCCCACTGTCGAATCGGCCATGCCAATGGCCTTGCCCACAATGCTCAGGTTGAATTGCTCAAAGCGCACGGCCAGCGGCGAGGTATTCACGGCAGGGTTCTGGCTCTGCACCACCAGTGCCGACGAGCCGTTGGTCAGGCGCAGGTTATTGGCTACCACCGTGCCATCGGCATTGTAGCGCACGTAGTTTCCCTGTCCGGCCGTCCAGGTATCGTAGTTGATTATCTGGTCGTTGTTGAAAGCAAATTGGTAGGCGCTGCCGCGCCCCTGTGCCAGCACTTCCAGCGCCCCGGTCAGCGCCAGCCGCTCTTTATTGGTCGAGTCACCCAGAATGGAAGCGCGGGTATTTATCTTATTATTTGCCACGTTGCCCACGATGCTGGGGCGGCGCAGCAAGAAGGTGGTATCCTGCAGCGTCTGCTGCGCCGCCTGCGCCAGCCGCAAAGCATAGTCCAGCTTCTGCGGGTCCGAATCCACGTTCAGCGTCAGCGAGTCGATGCGATAGTTCTGGTAGCGAATCAGCGGAATGCTGGTCTTGGCCGTGAGGCGCGCCGCTGACCGGCTATAGTCACCGGCCAGCGTAAACGGCGACAGTCGCCGCAGCCCTGGTACCAGCCGGCGTAGCAAGCGCGTCTGCTTCACGTGTAGCGAGTACGTAAACTGCTGATTGCCTTCGTTGTTAGTGAATGGCTTCACGCCCGCCAGCCGGAAGTAGCGGTTGATGTGCCGCTGCAATTCCGTCGCCAAATCGCCCAAATGCACGTTGCCATCCAAGTTAACATCAGCCACGTTTGAGTTGAAATTGACTGCTGTGCGCGTCGCGGTTTGCACAATGCTGCCGCGCACCGAATCTAGCGGGAAAGGCTGGTTGTTATTGACAATGACAATGTTATTGCCGCTAAACGTGCCGTTGATGGTGTTGGCGCTGGCCCCGCGCAGGTTGGCCATTAGGTTGCCCTGCACCCGCAGGTCGCCGCCCGTGTAGAAGCCCAGCGCCGTGAGGTTGGCTCCGCGTAAATTCAGCGAAGTCAGCTCGTAGCTGGGGTTTTTCGCATCGCGCAGGTTCACCACGGCGTTCAGGTCGAGGTCGAGATTAGGGTCGCCCTTGCTGCTGGCCGCGATGGTGTATTTGTTGCGGTCGATATCCACGGCCGCCGTGATGCCCCGGTAGGTGTAGCCGTTGTAGCGGGCGCTCCGCACGTTGGCCGTGGCCTTGCCCACCAGCGTGGCGGGGTCTTGCAGATTGCCCACCGCATTGATGCGGCCAGTGGCTGTGATGGGGCCAATCGACGGATTCTTAAGCAATTTGCCCGCGTCGAAGTTCTGCACCGCAAACGTGCCCACCAGCGGCTGCTGCCCATTAGCCTGCGCCGCGCCCAGCTTGCCCGCAAAAGCCACATCGCCATAGGTCGAGCGCAACTTCAGGTTAGTATCAAACGCTAGCGTAGTCGGCCGCCCTTTGAAAGTGCCGCTAAGCGATAGGGTAGGAGGGATGCTGATATTATCAGGTATCGTGCCCTTAGGCACTAAACTCAGCAAGTCGGCCCGAGTGGTACTGAAACGCTGAATATCAAGGTCTACGAACAGTCGCTTATCCACATTAGGCAAGCCCACAATGTGCGCCCGCCGCGCTTGCACCACCGTATTGCGGAAGCCCACAAAGTCGAGGTTGCGGATATTCAGGTCGCCCAGTCGCCCGGCCACCAGCCCGCTCAACAAGATGCTTTGGTTGGGGCCAGTTGTGAAGGGCGGTGTGTCGGCCAGGCTCGGCACTAGGTACAGCACGTCGCGGAAGCCCAGGCGCGTCTCGCGCAAATCGCCGCTGAGGCCCAGGTTAGGTAGGTCATCACCAATGCTGGACAGCGACTTGTAGTGCATACCCAGGCTGCGCTTGATGCGCGAGTGCGGCGTGACAAGGTCGAGACTATCCAGCGTGATTTCCACCGAGTCGTACACCACATTGGCCCGTGCCGAGGTGATGGCAAAGCCGCTGTGGTCCTTGCCCGCCAGGTTGTCAAGTTTTACCGTAGTGCGCGCTTCGGTAAAGGTCAAATCCCGCGTATTCAGCACCAAGTCAGTGAAGTGCAAATGGCTGTAATCCAGCGCTGGGTAGCGGGTTTTTAGCTTGGGGTCGTTGAAATTATCGAAATTCACCGCCACTTGGCTAATGTCCGACTGCCCCAGCGTCACGCGCCATTTCAGCGGCGTAGTGCTGGCTTTATCGGCGGCTTCGTCCACCTTGCGAACGGCTTCTGCGGGGTTGATAGCCCGCTGTTCCACCGGCACATTCTTGTTCTGCGAGTAGGCAAAGGTGGTATTTTTTAGCGTCAGCTTATCGAGGTCGATGCGCTCATTTTTGAGGTCGATGTTCTTGGCAGTCACATCGGCCAGCCCAATCTGCGTGTTGATGTACTGCGCCGACGGGTCGTTCTTATACACAAAGCCTACGTCCTCCAGCGTCGCCTTATTCAGCCCAAAGGTCAGCGTCAGCGGTGCTTCGGGCTTGTTGTCGTCTAGCTCGGGTGCGGTTTTGGTCTGCGTCATCTTGATGGCCGAGTGGCGCAATACCGCGTTATCCACTTTATACACAGAGTTATCCACATCCACCTCATCCATGTTCACAAGTAGCTCGCCCAGCTTGGCTCGTAGGTCAGAGCCAGCCACCTGGTCGTTCTGCGTGAACAGAATATTGGTGAGGTGCACCCGGCCGATGTCGTATTTCAGCCCCGAACTGGTGGTATCAACTGGCGCATTCGGGTCGGAAAAGGCTTTCAGGATGAAGTCGTAGTTGTTGACGCTGTCGGGCTCGGTGCGCGTCAGGCGCACGCGGCCGTTATTCAGCTCCACATCCTTAATATTGATTTGCTTTTTTAGCAGCGCAAAAATATCAACGCTCACGCCCAAGTGGCCCACGCTCAGCAACGTATCGCGCTGCTGGTCGGCCAGGTACACATCGTCAAAATTGATGGCGTGCCGAAAATCGGTGCGAAATTTGCCCAGCCGGACTTCGGTTTTCAGCTTGTCGCGCAGGTAGCCTTCGGCCCGCCGCGCCACAAAATCCTGGCCCGAAGGGAATTGCAAAAACACGACTACGCCCAGCACCAGCAATAGCACCAAGGCAATCAGCCCAAATACAACGTATAAAAAGCGGCGTAGGTAGATGGACACAGGCAGAAATAAGGGCTAGGCGCTGCCAGGGCAAACGCCGGTTTGAACAGAATTATGGTTTTCCCAAACGGAATAAATAGGGTTGGGGTTGGAATAATTTGTGTGGGAGCGAAAAATGTAGCTTGGACTCTGCGAGTCCGAGCACGAGTGTAGCAAGCATCTCGCGTCTGGGTCGTTCCCTAACGTGTATGCTCGCTGCGCGAGCGCCCGGACTCGCAAAGTCCAAGCTACTTTCCACCCTTTCGCCGTTATTTTGCCGGTATGCAGCCTACTTCCACTACCGACTACCGCCCCCTCATTCGCCAGGCCTTTGCCGAGATGGAAAAAGTGGTGGTTGGCCAGCGGGCGCTGGTTAGCCGCCTGCTCATCGGGGTTTTTACGGGCGGCCACATCTTGCTTGAAGGCGTGCCCGGTCTGGCTAAAACGCTGACGGTTTCCACCTTAGCTCAGGTATTGCACCTGCACTTTCAGCGCGTGCAGTTCACCCCCGACCTACTGCCCTCCGACCTCATCGGCACCATGATTTACAACCAAAACCAGTCGGTTTTTGAAGTAAAGAAAGGCCCCATCTTCGCCAACCTCGTGCTGGCCGACGAGATAAACCGCTCGCCCGCTAAGGTGCAGAGCGCGCTGCTCGAAGCCATGCAGGAAAACCAGGTCACCATCGGCGAAACGACTTATCTGCTCGACCGTCCATTCCTGGTGCTGGCTACTCAAAACCCTGTGGAGCAAGAAGGTACCTATCCGCTACCCGAGGCTCAGGTCGACCGCTTCATGTTGAAGGTACACGTCGATTACCTCAAGAAAACCGACGAATTGGAGGTGATGCGCCGCATGGCCAACCTCAGCTTTGACGGCGATGTGCACCCTGTGCTTACGAAGGAGGACATTTTTGGTATCCGCGACCAGATAAATCAAATCCAGATTTCCGACACCCTCGAAAAGTATCTTATCGAGCTAGTATTTGCCACCCGCCGCCCGGCCGACTACGACCTGCCCGAGTTTGCCCAGGCCGTGCAGTTTGGGGCCAGCCCACGCGCCAGCATCGCGCTGCACCGCGCCGCCCGCGCCGTGGCTTACCTCGACGGCCGCGACTACGTGCTGCCCGAGGACATCAAAGACGTGGCCCAGGACGTGCTCAACCACCGCATTCTGCTGTCTTATGAGGCAGAGGCCGACGGCATCAAGACGCACGACCTGATTGAGAGTATTTTGCGGAAGGTGCCGATTTCGTAAGGGTATATCACAGCTGTAGTAATTGTGCTATACAGCGTTATTTCCTTAATGGCGAGTAGCCTTTGGTCCTTTGCAGTGATAAATCCTAGCCTAAAACGGGTGCTGGCCTGGCTTTGGGTACTATGCGCGGGGCTAACGGTTCTCACGATATGCGTGCCGCCACTTGAATTCAGCTCTTTTACTTACCGCAGTGTTGCTCATAGTATTGCCTGGAGCTTGGCTTTTACCGGGGCCGGATATTTTGCAAAACGGACTTCTAGTCCCGCTCTCCTGTGGCTATTGCGCTGGATACCCCGCATTCAATGGGCCGGGGTGGGGTTGGTGCTAGCAGGGTTGTGGTGGTACGGAGCACTTTATATCTACTATTTTTTTCTTTCTGCCGGTAGCCCAAATGATACGCAGCTCGGTAAGGCGCGAATACTCATGCGCCGGGGCGATGCCTACGTACTGTACCGCAATGTAGCAGGGCATCCTAGCCAGTATGGCACGCTCGCCCTTGTGAGGCCGGTTTCACCATTCTTCAACTGGGTGCGTCCGATAACATCTGGTGAGTATGACTCCTGGGCGAACACGAATAAGCCCGCTAATCATCCACTCCGGGATTTAGGAAATTTATCAGCTGCTATTGATTCAAGCAATGCGGCAACCGATAAAGAACCCTTACCCCTTGCCACTCATACTGGCTTGGGCACGTTGGGATATGCGGTAAACGGGAAAAACCGCCATATTCTGAATGCAAAGAACATGAGTTTATTTATTAAACACAAAGGCTTTTTTAATTTGGAATCTTATGTAGATGAACAAGGTGGTAATATCAGCTTGTCGATAATTCTAAGTCATTTCCAAGGAGTTGGCACGTATCAAATGACGTGCGTTGATGGCCCGGCCGTCGTAGATAATCGGTTGTATGTAACGCGAAATGGTCAGACTTACAAGAGTGTGTCTTCCCGCCCGGCTACGCTGGATATTACACATTTTGATGCCGCTCGCCACATTATTGCGGGTACCTTCTCGGGCGTTTTGCACAGTGCTGCCAGGCCCGACAGCATTACCATCAGTCAGGGTCGGTTTGATGCACATTATCAATAAGCTATTTTGGAGGCTTCGATAAAATAACGCAGGTAAATTATAGAGTTGATTGCTTTCTAGGCGCATCAGCTAGCTCTCTGTGCTCAACTATCCTATTCTGCTAGCTGTGCGAGGCTGAAGATGATGGCAGAGAGGCACAGGCTCTGGTAGAGGTCACTTTGTGGAAAATGTCGGTTTTTTGATGTCAGCGCTGGCGTAGCTATTTTCTGAAAGAAATATTTCGCCAACCTTTCAAGCTGAACAGCGTTAAATGCCCCCTGAAAGCGGTTCGCCGCTGCGGTTCTTTTCTATCTGTCCACCGAAAACGCTGATTCTAATGAAAACCCTGCTCATTCTCGCTTCTTTGCTCACGGCTGGTGCTTATTCGGCTAATGCCCAAACTGGTACTACTACTACCACGCGCCAGACCACGACTACCCCCGGTACCATAAACCCCGACCAAACCGTTACGCCGCCTTCAACGACAACAACGGAGTCTTCGACGACTACCACCGAGCCCCGAGTGGCTGCTCGCCACCGTGGCACAGTAATCGAGCCAGCCGATGGTGCCAAAGTGAAATCCAACGGCAAGAAAATTAAAATTAAGTAAGCCAAGCGCTTATCATAAGAAAAGCCCGGTCGCAAGCAATTGCGGCCGGGCTTTTTTAACGTTTGGCGCTTCAAAATAAACGCAGCGGGATTGCCACTACGTTAGTGCACAGCCTGTTCTAAAATCTGCTGCATCTGGGCGGCTAGCACTCTCCGGTCAAACTGTGCCTGCGCTAATAATCGTCCGCGCTGCCCAGCTTCTTGCAGCCGCGTTGGATTGGTCAACGCTGCTTGCAACTGTGCCGCCAGCGCGTTAGCATCGCCCGCTGGGGCGTACCAGCCGCAGCCGTATTGCTCCACTAGCTTCTTAGTCCAACCCCGATTGGTCACAACTACGGGCGTGCCCACGGCCAGCGCATCGTAGAGCTTGGCGGGCGAGTTGGCATCCAGCACTGGCAAGCCCAGGAAGGATACCACCGCCACATCGGCTAGCGCAAACCAACTAAATACCGCGTGGCGCGGCTGTCCGCCCACCAGCCGGATGCGTCCTGGCCAGCGCGCCGCTGCCGCCGCCACCAGTGGCGCGTAATAGCCATGCCCCAGAAAAAGCCAGGTCACTGTTGAGTCGGCCGCCACCAGCGCTTCGGCCGCCGCTACCACGGTAGGCATGTCATTGGCTCGTCCAAATGTGCCAGCGTACAACACAACTTTTTGACCTGCTACTCCCTGCTCGCGCCGCAAAGCAGCCACCGCCGCGGGCGTAGCGCGAGCTGCCAGGTCGAGGTCGGTTCCATTGAGCAGCGTCGTGACTTTAGCATTCGGAATGCCTAAATCCGTCACATAACGGCTCATATCTGGTGAAAGCGGCACGATGTGGGCAGCGCTTTTATACAGCCGCTTTTCAAGCGCAAAAAGCTGCTGCCGCGCCAGCGGTGTGGGCACCGCGCCCATCGCCACCGGAAAGGAGGGCCATAAATCCTGCACCTCAAACACCCACGGCACTTGCCAATGCCGCGCCACCCGCGCCGCCGCCCACGCCGCTGTGAGCGGCGTGCTGATGCCCCATACCACGTCGGGCCGCATGATGCGTCGCCCAGCGCGCACCGCCCACGCCGCGTACTGTGCAAAAGCCAGCGCCCGCCGCGCCGGTCCCATCTTATTGTCGTACGGAATGTTAGCCTCCAGTAGCTCCACGCCTGGCGGCACCCACGCAAACTCATGCGTCAGCTGCTGGCTGCGCCAAGCGGGCGTAGTCAGCAGGGTCACGCGGTGGTGATTCGCAATCTCAGTTAGCAGCGTGTAGTGCCGGCTGGTGGCCGGGCAGTCGGGGCTGGTGTGGTACTGGCTGAAAACGGCGATGTGCATGCGGTGAATTGATGAGGTGTGAAATGGTGAGATGGTGATTTACCAGAGAGAAGAACTCACCATTTCACTAGCTCACCACTTCACGGCTTCTTAGGCCGATAATGCGACTCGTTCAGAATGCGTTGCGAATCTTTCTCAGCCATGAGTTTGGCCAGTGTTACATCGGCGTGCTCGGCCATGTACTTGCGAATGATTTGCAGGCCTACCCATTGGCCCACGCGGCCAGGGCAAGTCGCGTCGATTTCGGGTACGTTGGGGCGCTCGGCCACGTACTTTTGGATGAGGAAGGGCGTGGTCGAATACAGGATATTATTTTCCAGAAAATGCCCCCACACCTTGGCCTCATTAGCCTGTAAGCCACGGAGTTCCTTGCGTGTGTAACCCATGAGCAGCGAATCGGCAGTGCAAGGCAGCATCTGCCCAGCAAAATACAAGCGCTTGCCCTGGCTTATCATCTCATCGAGCACCGACGGTGCTACCGTGGGTCGACGCGGAATGTACTTGCCCGCCACGGCCGTAGCCAAGGTTGGTAGTAGGTTTTCGGGGTGATAACGGCGCAACATATACCCCGGCAGGTCGGGCCGGAAGCTGGCCTTAGGCCCGATGTACCAGTCGAGGCTGATTACCAACAGGCTGTCATTCACGAAAATGTCTTTGCCCAGCAACCCGCTCACGTAGGTAGCCGTTATGGGCGGAGTCTTAAAATCGGGGAAATAATATTTCACTTTCCCGAACATCGTACCCAGCCCTTGCTGCAAAGCCGCCGTGTCAGCAAAAGCCGTAGTCGTCTCGCGCCCCAACTTCTGCAAATCGGGGTTGCTGGCCAACTGCGCCAAGCTGCCCGCCAGCGCCTCTGCCGAAGGTGCCTGCCCTACCTGCAAATAATAGCGCGCAAATGCCGGATGAGCCTGCATGAACTGCAACCCCTGGGCCGCATTTTTAATCTGGAAGAAGGGGCGCTCCAAGTGTTCCAGATGCAGTGGTGCTCGTGAGGCATCGGCTGCTGGGTCGGGGCGGCAGCCGGCTTCTTCGCCGTGGCGGCAGCCAGCCAGCAGCCCAGCTAGGGCAAAGGCTAGCGCCTTCGAATAGAGAGATATTTTCAAGGTCAGCTTAATTTTACGTAAAATTACACTTTTCCAACGTCGTGCTATACCGCCAAGTGTTCAATAGCCGTTCCATTTTCACTTTATGAAAAAACTACTTCTTACCGTTGCCGCGCTTGCGCTGGCTCCCGCTGCGTTTGCTCAGGTCGAAATCGGCCTGAAAATATCGCCTAGCATCTCGTATTTCCGTCCTAGCTCAACCAGTCCCTACAATTTTCAGGGCGATGGCGGAAAGTTCAGCTTTGGCGGCGGCATCTTTCTGGATTACTTCTTTGGCGAAAATTATGCCTTCAATACTGGCCTGTTCTTAACCGGCAAAGGCGGTACTTATTCGTACCAAGAAAAGATTGGGCTTAATACTTATCAGCCAGTATCTCAAAAACTAGCCATTCAATACCTGGAATTGCCAGCTACCATTAAGCTGTTTACTAATGAAGTATCGCCTGGTACGCGAGTGTATTTCCAAGTAGGTGGGTCCGTGGCCGTGCCGGTGCAAGCACGTATTGGCGGTGAGAAATACTATGCTGACCCGTATAATAATTATGCCCAAACCTCGGCGGGTAGCCACGTTTTCGATATAGATTTTAATCTTATCGGCGGCCTTGGGGCTGAATACCAACTCGGTAAGAGCACAAAAGTGCTGGCTGGCATCAGCTACCACCACGGCCTGATTGACCTCGACCGGTATTTTGAGAAAGAACGTAAGTTTGACGACGTAGCCATCAAAAATAGTGTCTTTGCGCTGGACTTGGGCCTCAAATTTTAATCACGGATTACGCGAATTTTAGCGGATTGCGCAGATTCTGTGAACGCGAGCCGCTCCGTCTATACTTGTTGAAAAAGTAAAAAGGCCACCCAATCGGGTGGCCTTTCTTGCGTCTACAAAATTGTATAATCCGCTAAAATCCGTGATTTTAGTCTGTTACCTCTATCACCTCGCGGTCTTGCGCCCGTGCCATCGCAGCGGCAGCCGAATGCAGCTCAATCTGCTCGCCTTGCTCGTCTTCGATGCGGAAGTCAGTGAGGCCTAGTGACGTATCCTTCATCACCTTCACCCACTTGTAGTACTTGAGGTACCACTTCATCTGTCGGCTTACTAAACCTTTGGTATAGAAAGCGTGCAGGAAGGGATGCACAAACAGCGTAATACCAGTCTGATTCTGATTGAGCAGCAGGTCGTCGATGCTGTTGTCAATCTCATCCGTAACCTGGATGGAGGCCGAAATCTTGCCTGTGCCGCCGCAGGTGGGGCACACCTCGCCGGTCACGATGGTTTCGGCCGGGCGCACCCGCTGGCGGGTGATTTGCATCAGGCCGAACTTGGTGATGGGCAGAATGGTAAACTTGGCCTTGTCCTGCTTCATGATGTGGTACACCGCATCCTCCACCTTCTTGCGGCTCTCAGCGGCGCGCATGTCGATGAAGTCAACCACGATGATACCGCCCATGTCGCGCAGGCGCAGCTGGCGAGCTACTTCTTTGGCCGCCAGTAGGTTAATCATGAGGGCAGTAGCCTCCTGGTCATTTTCCTGGTTGCTTTTCGAGCCCGAGTTTACGTCTACTACGTGCAGGGCTTCGGTGTGCTCTATCACGAGGTAGCCGCCGCCAGGTACGCTTACGGTCTTGCCAAACAGCGTTTTGAGCTGCTTCTCAATACCCAGGTGCTCAAATACCTTGGCTTTGTTGTTGTGCAGCTTCACCAGCCCGGCTTTGTCGGGGGCAATTTTCTGCACGTAGGTCTTCATTTCCTCGAAGCGAGCCGGCGTATCCACCACAATCGAGTCGAACGACTCGTTGAGCATGTCGCGCAGCATCGAAGAAGTGCGGCCCAACTCGCCGAGCATCTTGTCGCGGGGCTGGCCCTTGCGGAGGTTTTGGTACAGCGTCTCCCAGTTTTCGACCATGCTTTGCATGTCGCGGTCAAGCTCGGCTACCTCGTGCCCCTCCGCCACGGTGCGGATAATGACGCCGAACCCCTCAGGCTTGATGCTGGCAATGAGCCGCTTGAGCCGGTCGCGCTCCGCTTTGCTCACGATTTTTTTCGAGACGCTGATGGTATTGCTAAAGGGCATCAGCACCAGGTAGCGGCCCGCCATCGAAATGTCGGTGCTCACCCGGGGGCCCTTGGTCGAAATAGGCTCTTTAATGACCTGCACCACAATGGCTTGGCCTTTCTTGAAAACGCTGTCGGCTTTGCCAACTTTTTCAAGCGGAGCTTCTAAGGTAAATTTCTCCAGGCCAGCAGTTTGGGCCTGGTGCTTCATCACCCCATTTACCCACTTATTGAGGGACGGAAATTGCTCGCCCAGGTCGCCGTAGTGCAGAAAGGCGTCCTTTTCGGAGCCAATATCTACAAAGGCCGCGTTGAGGCCGGGCATCACCTTGCGCACGGTGCCCAGAAAAATATCGCCCACCGCATAGTTGGTGTCGTTGCGGTCGAAGTGATACTCAATCAGCCGCTTATCCTGGAGCAAGGCAATCCGTTCACCCTCAGGGGTCGAATTGATTATTAATTCATTGCTCAACGTATTAGGTTCGTTAAAATAGCTCCGAGCCGGCCTTGCCGACATGGGTTGCCCCGAAACTGGCAAAAGGGAAGCCAGGACCAAGAGCGTCCCAGCTTCCCCTCGCGAGCCACGGCCACGGCCCTTGCGAAGGAGCCGGCTGGCACACCACGTTAGTCGTCCGCGTGGCGGAGGCTACGTGAGAGATAGGCGGGCAATCGGCCTTCAGCCAATTACCCCGCCCCCTACACCGCACGAAGTCAGAAGATTACTTCTTCTTGTGACGGTTCTTGCGCAGGCGCTTCTTGCGCTTGTGGGTGGCGATTTTATGGCGTTTACGTTTTTTACCGCAAGGCATCGGCTGAAAAATTAAGAGTTGAAAATTATGACTTATGAATTGAGTCAGTAGCGATTGGGGTGCAAAAGTAGGTAGTCTTGCGGCAACTCACTTCAGAACACAAACTTCGTACCTGAATCAGGGCAGCTTGGCAAGCTCCTCATCTACCGACGCGGCCAAAGCCGGGTCTTTGCTGAGGCTTTTTGCTTTTAGGAAGGCGGCCTTAGCGGCAGCAGCCCGGTTGGTACGGGCCAGCGTCACGCCGAGGTAAAACTGGCCTTCCACGTTGTTAGGATTGACGCTGACGAGCTGCGCAAAGCGCTCGGCCGCCCGGTCAAACTGACTGCTTTGGATAGCCAGCACGCCCAGGTTGTACAGCACCTTTTCGTTTTTGGGGTCCTGTTCCAGGACCTCACGCAGCAGCGAAATCCCTTTTACGGGGTTGTCGCTGCTCATGTAGGCCATGCCCAGGTTGGTCTTGGCATCCAGGTTGTTAGGGTTGGCAGCCAGTACTTTGTCGTACAGCTCCCGCGCCTTGCCGCCGAGCATTTTCTTGCGTTCTTCCGACGAGGCAAAGCTATACGCTTGGAAGTAAGCGTCGGCCGATTGCTGCCAGGCTTTTTCACTGGGTTTGGCTTGCGCCACGGTAGCCAGGTAGTAGCCCGCGCTGTCGAAGCGCTGCACCGTGTTGTAGCTGCTAGCCAGCTTTGTAGCCAGCTCACCACGTTGGGCGGCCGGAGCCGCTTGGTACTGAGCTAGCAACTCATCCAGCGCGCGGCGCTGGGCCGGCGTAGCCTGCGTGTGCGGCGCAGCAGCGGTAGCACCAGCTTCATTTGGCCCGACAGTAGCCGTCTCAGCCGGACGCGGGCCGGAAGAGGCGTCAGTTTTCGAGCCATTTGTAGCGATGCCACCGCCATCGCGATTTGCAGTGCGGGCGGCGTCCTTGTTTAGCTCAGCTTTGCCTTCCTTGGGCTTCACAATGCCCTTAGGAAGCGCATAAAGCCCACCCGCCAGCGCCAAAGCGCCGACCAGCAAAAGAGCCTGATGCGTACCAGTACGGGAAATAGACATGGGGGAAGGAAAAGGGATAAAGCAAGCAATGGGGTGAGAAGGCCAGGGATGACAGCTGAAACCCAACGGGTTGGCTATCACCACGCTATCCTTCTCACCCCATCACTTTTTCACCTCAACTTAAACTACTTAGCCTTTTTAGCTTTAGGAGCTTTTACTTTCGGAGAAGCTTCTTCGCCAACAACTTTCTTGCTGCCTTTGATTTTAGCTACGAAAGTTTTGCTCGGCTTAAAGCTCGGGATGAAGTGCTCGTCGATGATGAGCGACGTATTCTTAGAGATGTTGCGGGCAACTTTGCGGGCACGCTTCTTATTTACGAACGAGCCGAAGCCACGCACGTAAATGTTGTGGCCCTCAGTCATAGAGTCCTTCACTACTTTGAAGAAGGCTTCTACGGTCGTCAGCACATCGGCTTTTTCGATGCCGGTTTTCTGCGAAATTTCGGAAATTACCTCAGCTTTGGTCACGTTGGTAAGGGGTACTGGAAGTGAAAAAAATAAATTAGCGGATGGTTAATCCACCGATTCCCGGCGTAAGCCCTTGCCCGGTAAGGGGTTGTGCTTGGAAATCGGACCACAAAGGTACTCCTTTTTTTTCGTTTGACCAATGGTTGACCTCAAAATTGACAGTTGTCAAAATATTCTGCCTCATTCTCTTGCTGATTTCTAGTGCTCCTGCCGCTGCTTTGCCGGCCCCGTCTTTCCTCGCCACCGCCCTGCTCAATTGGTATCCGCGCCACCGTCGCGACCTGCCCTGGCGCCACACCCGCGACCCCTACGCCATCTGGCTTTCCGAAGTCATTTTGCAGCAAACCCGCGTCGCGCAAGGCTTGCCATATTACCTTGATTTTCTGACTTCTTACCCTACTGTGCAAGACCTCGCCGCCGCGCCCGAGCAGGAGGTGTTGCGCCACTGGCAGGGCCTGGGCTATTACTCCCGCGCTCGCAATATGCACCACACCGCTCAGCAGGTAGTAGGTGAGTTTGGCGGCCAATTTCCGACCACTTATGCCGGTCTGCGCCAGCTTAAAGGCGTGGGGCCGTACACGGCGGCAGCCATTGCATCTTTTGCGTTTGATGAGGCAGTGGCGGTGCTCGATGGCAACGTTTTTCGGGTTTTGGCGCGCATTTTTGGCCTTCACTCCGACATTGCCGCCCCCAGTTCGCGCAAAGAATTTCAGGCCGTGGCCGATACGCACCTGCCGCCCGCCCACGCCGCCGAGTTCAATCAAGCTATTATGGAGTTTGGCGCGCTGCAATGCACACCCGCTAAGCCCGACTGCTTATTCTGCCCGGTGCAAAGTCAGTGCTGGGCATTCCAGCATGGGCAAGTGGCACTGCTACCCGTCAAGAGCAAGGCGAAGGCGTCGCGCACGCGCTACTTCCATTACTTCGTGCTGCGCCACGGCGAGCAGCTTTATTTGAAGGAGCGACCGGGCGGCGACATCTGGCAGGGGCTATATGATTTTGCCCTGGCCGAAACTGATGCCGCCGATATGACTGCCGCCGAGGTGCTGCGCCATGTCGAAGCAGTGGGCGGCGTACTCGACACGAGCCGCGTCGCTGAAGACCGCCCCGCGCCTACACTTAAGCATGTGCTGAGCCACCAGAAGCTAGAGGCGCGCTTCCACGCTGTGGAGTTGGCGGCTGCGCTGTCTGCTGCCGCTTTAAAGGATACCGGCTTGCGGGCGTACTCGGCGGCGGAGATTGAGGAGCTACCTAAGCCGGTGTTGATTAGTAATTACTTGGCTAAAGTCAGTTAAGAAAATATATTGTCATTGCGAGGAGGCACGACGAAGCAATCGCACCCACACGGAACCCGAACGGCGCGGCTGAACAGGTGCGATTGCTTCGTCGTGCCTCCTCGCAATGACAGGTTACTATTTGCTATTATTTTTAGGAAAATTGCCAATAAAATTTGCATAGGCAAAAGCTTATGCGTAATTTTATGCCGTCGAAAAACCCTAGGTTTTAGACAGCGTTTCAACTCACTTTTTAAACTAGCGAAGACTAGCAAACAACATGGCCGGCGTAAACAAAGTAATTCTGGTGGGCAACCTGGGCAAAGACCCCGAAGTGCGCCACCTCGAAGGCGGCAACAGTGTAGCCAATTTCACCTTGGCTACCAACGAATACTACAAAGACAAACAAGGTGCCTGCGTAGAGCGCACCGAGTGGCACAACATTTCGGCATGGCGCGGCTTGGCCGAGCTGGTCGAGAAGTACCTGAAAAAAGGTAGCCAAGTGTACATCGAAGGCAAGCTCCGCACCCGTCAATACCAGGACAAGGACCAGCAGACGCGCTACATCACCGAGATTATCGCGGAAGAGATTTCGCTGCTAGGCGGCCGTCCGGGGGGCGCTACGAATGGCGTAGCTACCCATGCCAGCGCCGAGGAAAGTGTGAGCTTGCGCCAGGAGCCGGAGTTAGACCAACTACCATTCTAGACCGCGTATTCAACTGATTTCGCAGATACGCCGCTTATGCGGCTAACTTCTTGGGGCTGCCTGCTTTAATGTGGGCAGCCTTTTTGGTTAAGTGCTGCGTGCTAGAAGGGGTTATCTTTGGGGAATTTCTATTACTATGGTTGGGATAACAGTAGTGCAGCGCCGGCTGCTTCAGGTGGGCATCGTGGTGGTATTAGGCGGCGTGACGGCGGCCTGCTCGTCAGAGCCCGAATACACACCCAAACCCAAGGGCTATAACCGTATCGACCTGCCCGCGCACGCCTACCGCACGCTGGGGCCAGGTCATCCGTACTCGTTCGAGTACTCGAAATATGCCAAGGTGCTGCGCGACTCGTCGTACCTGGCGCAGCCCGATTGGCTGAATGTTTACTACCCCGAACTGCATGCTAACGTGCAGATTACGTACACCAACGTGGTGCGCGACCGCAAACTCTACAACAAAATGATGGAGGATGCGCGCAAGCTCACTGGCAAGCACCAGATAAAGGCTACCTCGATTGAAGAAAAAATTCTGCGCACACCGAACGGTCTGCGCGCCTCGGTGTTTGAGTTAGAGGGCGAGGTGCCAAGCCAGTTTCAATTCTATACTACCGATAGTACCAAGCACTTTTTCCGGGCGGCTCTTTATTTCCGCACGGCTACGGCCAATGACTCGCTGGGCCCGGTGATTGAGTACGTGAAGTACGATATGATTAAACTACTTAACTCGTTGAAATATAATAAATAATATATTTATAGTATTGTCATGCTGAACGCAGTGAAGCATCTTAGTCGCTTCGTTGCTAGCGCAATTGATTGCTGCGCCACGCGAGATGCTTCACTGCGTTCAGCATGACAGCCGTTTTCACTATAAATGAGTAATTTCTTTAATACCAAGCTCGAAAACCTGCGCGGCGTGGGCACGCAACGGGGGCAGCTGCTGGGCAAAGAGCTGGGGCTGTTCACCTACGGCGACCTCATTCAGCGCTACCCGTTTCGCTACCTCGACCGCACGCAGTTTTATAATGTGGTAGACCTGCACGACGATATGTCGTTCGTACAGGTGAAGGGGATTTTGCGCGGGCGCGAAGTGATAGGGGAGGGCCCGAAAAAGCGCATGGTGGCCAAAGTGGGCGACGCCAGCGGCGAGCTGGAGCTGGTCTGGTTTAAGGGGGTGAACTATCTGGAGAAGGTCGTCAAAAACCATCAGGAGTACATCGTTTTTGGCAAGCCGACCATGTTCAATGGCAAGCCCCAGATGGCGCACCCCGAGCTGGAAGAGGTAACTGAGCAAAAGGCTGGGCAAAGCTTTTTGCAGCCGGTTTATAACACCTCGGATAAGCTGCGCAACTACCATCGCATTGATAGCAAAGCTATTATGCGGATGATGAGCGACTTGCTACGAATCGCGCTGCCGCAGATTACCGAGACGTTGTCGCCGGAGCTGATTCAGCAATACGGGCTGATGGGCAAGGCCGAGGCATTGCAGCAGATTCACTTCCCGCAAAACTCTGACACGCTGCAACGAGCGCGGTTTCGGCTCAAGTTTGAGGAGCTGTTTTATGTGCAGCTCAAGCTGTTGCGCCAGAAAGACCAACGTAAGGTGACGCTGGCCGGGCAGATTTTCAACGAAGTGCCCACGCTGGTGCATTTCTACAAAAACATCATGCCCTTCGACCTGACGGGCGCGCAAAAACGGGTTATCCACGAGATTTATAAGGACTTCCTGGCCGGCAAGCAGATGAACCGGCTCTTGCAAGGCGACGTAGGTTCGGGCAAAACCATCGTAGCCTTCATCTCGATGCTGATGGCCGCCGACAACGGGGCCCAAAGCTGCCTTATGGCCCCGACCGAAATTCTGGCCGACCAGCATTACCAGGGCCTGAAAGTGTACGCCGACCAGCTTGGTATTAACCTCGGCAAGCTCACCGGCAGCACGCGCACCAGCGAGCGCCGCGTGTTGCACGAGCAACTCCGCGCCGGCGAAATGCAGATGCTAGTGGGCACGCACGCCCTGCTCGAAGACGTAGTGCAATTCCGCAACCTCGGCCTGACCATCATGGATGAGCAGCACCGCTTTGGGGTGGCGCAGCGCTCAAAACTGTGGAATAAAAACCCCTACGTCATCCCGCACGTGCTGGTGATGACGGCCACGCCCATTCCACGCACGTTGGCCATGACGCTCTACGGCGACCTCGACGTGAGCGTGATTGACGAGCTGCCAGCCGGCCGCAAGCCCATCGTGACCGTGCATCGCTACGATGCTAACCGGTTGAAAGTGTTCCAGTTTATTCGTGACCAGGTGGCACTGGGGCGCCAGGTGTACATCGTATACCCGCTCATTGAGGAAAGCGAAACGCTTGATTACAAAGACTTAACCGATGGTTATGAAAGTGTGAGCCGCGCCTTCCCCGAAATGCAAATCAGCATCGTGCACGGGCGCATGAAGGCCGAAGAAAAGGACTTCGAAATGGCGCGTTTCGTGAAGCAGGAAACCCAAATAATGGTGGCTACCACTGTTATCGAAGTGGGTGTGAACGTGCCCAACGCCTCGGTGATGGTAATTGAGAGCGCCGAGCGCTTCGGCCTCTCGCAGCTGCACCAGCTGCGCGGCCGCGTGGGCCGGGGCGCCGACCAAAGCTATTGCATCCTGATGACAGGCTATAAACTGAGCAAGGATAGCCGCACCCGCCTCGAAACGATGGTGCGGACCAACAACGGCTTCGAAATAGCCGACATCGACCTGAAACTGCGCGGCCCCGGCGACCTCATGGGCACCCAGCAAAGCGGCGTGCTCGACCTACTCATCGCCGACCTGGCCAAGGATGGCCGCATCCTCACCGAGAGCCGGGCCGCCGCCCAGGGCATTCTCAGTGAGGACCCCGACTTAGTGAAGCCCGAGCACGGCAACATTCGCCGGCATATCGAGAGCCTGCCGGCCACGGCGGTGAATTGGAGCCGGATAAGTTAGGCGAGGGCGTAAAAAAAGCGACCCTGGCTGAGGGTCGCTTAGCAAATACTATAAGAAATAATCGGACTTAGGTTGATTTGCTGGTGGTTGCTGAATACGAGCAGTTTGGGAGGAGACGCCGTAGTGGGTGAGAGTCAATGGTAATAGCGACACGTTAGGCGTAGGGCTGGCAGCCTGCGTGGCGAAGGCTGCTGGCTGGATGTATCGCCCACAAATAACGAGGGCGAACAGCAAGCTGATTTTAGCGAATGATTTCATAATTACAACGCAACTGCCATGGGTTGGCCGCTACGGAAACAGAGAGTTAGTATCTGGACTATAAAAGAGGGAAATGAAGTGGGTGGGAGAGGGATAGGACGAGGAAGATAGACCTCAGAGGCAGTGCGGCAGATAATACGAATAAGTAGTGATGAGGTTACTAAGCTTATGCTTGCCAATACAAAAGTAACTGATAATAAAGGAAAAACTTTGTTCGAGCCGACGCTGTCGAGCTTGAGTTGGCTTGCGCAAAGCCGGTATATGCGCTATGCATCGGCGGTAGGGGGTATTTTTGACGGGCGCGGCTGCTTCGGCTGCGCCGGATATTTATTTTACTTTATGCGTTGTTTTTTCGCTGCTCTCTTATTGGCAGCCGGTGGGTTGCTGAGTGGCCTGCCCGCCCAGGCTCAAAAAGTTAAATCGGCACCCTTCAGCTACCTGCCCGAGCAGGGCGAGGACCGCTACAACCAACGCGTGCCTCACAAAACCCTGGCCTTGACCGATGGCAGCGGCTTCGTGATTCTGGCCCACCAGAGCGGTAGTACCTACAATGTGGAGCGCTACTCCAATGACCTCAAAAAGCAGTGGAGCACCACCTTGCCCGTTGCTCCCGGCGAAACTGTGGAGGCCTTCGGCCGCAGTGCCGAGCAGGTGTGGGTAGTGTTGCATCATACCGACGAAAGCGGTCAGAACCTGACTGTGCAGCCCGTAACCCTGGCGGGCGGGGCCAAAGGCGCGCCTGTGGTACTCATTACGGCTGCCGCCGGCGAGCGCCGCCCCACTGTGCGCCTCTCGCCCGATGGCACCCGGCTGCTGGCCTACCGCTACGAAATCAGCGACGAGCAGGTGCAAAGCCTGGTGGGCGCGCTCTACGACCAGAAGCTGGCCAAAATCATGGACCGTACCTATGATTTTCGCGACTTGCGCGACTTCTTCTCGCCCAATATCCTGCTCGCCAACGATGGCACGCAGTACGTGACCCTGCTCAGCGACCGCATGCGCCGGCTGACGGTGCGCCGTTACTCGGCCAGCGGTGGGATAGCGCCCGATGCCGTGCTGGGTGCGCCGGCAGGGGGCGTGTTCGGGGGCCAGCCGATTACCATCCGCGATGCGAAATTCAGCCTGCTGCCCGATGGGGAATTGTATGCTGCCGCGTTGTGCGCCAACTATAATACCGGCGAGCTGACCAGCCTAAAAGTCGTGCGTTTCGACTTTGTTGGCAACACGCTCAAGCTGGCTCCTGAGCTGCCTTTCTCAGCTGCTTACCTAGCCGAAGCCAACAAGGCCACCGGCACTGAGGCCAAGCGCCTGGAAGATATTTATCTGGCAGATATCTTATTATCGGAAAGTAAAAACCTGGTTGTCATTGCCGAGCGGCATTTTGAGGAAGGCGGCTCCGACCAGCCAGTACATGCCCGCGAGCTGCACGTATTCGGCTATACGTCCTTCGTGGCTCCGCCTTGGCACCTCGTCGTGCCCAAGGACCAGGTTGCTCCGGCTGTCGATAGCTACACGGGCATCGGCTTCCGTGCCGCCGTTTTCGGCGAAGATGTGCAGTTGCTAACGCTGGAAACCATCGCTGGCAAGTCAGACCTTTACCTGCGCCACTTGCAAGCTCGAAATGGCGTGTTAGGCCAGCCCCAACGCCTGAAGCTCAACGTGGCTAACGACCAGCAGCTAGCCTACGTCAAAGATTTCACGACCTGGCTCGGCCCTAAGGAAATTATCGGTGTGAGCCGTCCCAGCAAGAAATCGGCGGCCCTGCAACTAGAAAAAATTGTCTTGAAATAGGGCAAGGAATGGCAGATACTGCATTGGGCGCTGCGTAGTTAGCTATATAGTTATCAGTAGTTGGGATAAGAAGTCGTTGGCTTTTAATTTGTGTCCTAATCATCAGATTATGACATGAAAACTACTGCCTTACTTCTCGGTGCGCTAGCCTTGGCTTGCGTAAGCACAGCAGCGCATGGACAATCTTATGCGCTAGACCCCACCTTTGGCACTGCTGGTAGGGCACTCATCACCTTTCCGACATCTTCTACCGCCGACGATTTCACCACCCTGGCTCAGCAGCCTAATGGCAGTATTATAC
>CAXUKA010000023.1:0-33891 GCA_964251335.1 uncultured Hymenobacter sp. | reverse complement strand
GAGTACTACCGAGGGCATTACAAAATTGACAGGTTTTGAAACAGTTTATGTAGCTAGCTTAGGGAAGGACTTATCTTTATTAGCTGCTATTGCTTATTATACCAAACAGGCCCAGCAAGAAGATTATGAGGCTTGCTATCAGCTAGGACTATTATATGACAGTCAGGATTTTGCCGTATTAGCTGACTTACCGCGTGCTATCCAGTATTACGAACGAGCTGCCCGGCATAATCATGCAGCGGCAGCTTTTAGATTGGGGCAGGTTTATGAATTCGGTGACTTTGAGCTTGGGCAAGTAATTGCTAATCGCGCCAAGGCAAAATACTATTATAGTTTGGCCGCTCAAAACGGCAGTGCAGAAGCTAAGGATAAATTAACAGGCTGGCAGAACTGATAAAGCAACAAGTAGAAACAAAAAGCGGCAACTGATTCCTCAGTCGCCGCTTTCTGTTTCTCAAGATTCGATTGCTTATAAACTCAAGTAACGATTATAAGGGGGCTCACCCTCATAATATACTCCTACGCCCTCACCGAACAAAAGCAGAGTACCTTCTTGTCCAACTGCTTCTTCGATAGCCTCAGTCAAAGACATTTCTCGACCATCTAGTTTTTTATTGACCGAAACGATATAGCACTTATCGCCATTTTTCAACGAATTGGCCTTGATGCGAATGGCATTTGATTCATGTATACCAATCCCTCGCAAATCCTGAAACAATTGTTTGTTTAGGTCTTGTCCGTGATAGAGCATTCCCAAGAATGTTCCCCGCC
This sequence comes from uncultured Hymenobacter sp., assembly GCA_964251335.1. Classification (GTDB taxonomy): domain Bacteria; phylum Bacteroidota; class Bacteroidia; order Cytophagales; family Hymenobacteraceae; genus Hymenobacter. Next base: position 33,120 of record CAXUKA010000023.1, on the reverse strand, counting down.
GCTTTGGATTCTCAATAAAATTCAAGTACCGGTCCTGCTTTGCTATGAGCACGAACCGCTTAATGAACTGCTGTTCTAAATCAAGTCTCATAAGCGGTAAGATTACATATCGCTACTTCACTACCACATCCGTCTTAATACTCAACTCCGTCAGCTGCTTATCCGAAATCGGCGAGGGCGAGTCAATCATCACGTCGCGGCCCGAGTTGTTTTTGGGGAAGGCGATGAAGTCGCGGATGCTGTCGGCACCGCCGAAGAGCGAGCAGAGGCGGTCGAAGCCGAAGGCGATGCCGCCGTGGGGCGGCGCGCCGTACTCGAAGGCATCGAGCAGGAAACCGAACTGGGCTTGCGCCTCCTCGGGCGAGAAGCCGAGCAGCGAGAACATGCGGGCCTGCACCGCGCGGTCGTGGATGCGAATGGAGCCACCACCTACTTCTACTCCATTGATAACCAAGTCATAGGCATTGGCGCGGGCCTGGCCGATGGTGTCGGGGTTGTCGAGCAGGTGCAGGTCGTCGGGCTTGGGCGAGGTGAAGGGGTGGTGCATGGCGAAGTAGCGGCCTTCCTCTTCGATATATTCGAGCAGCGGGAAATTGACGACCCACAACGGGGCAAACGTGTCTTTGTCGCGCAGGCCAAGGCGCTGGCCCATTTCGAGGCGTAGTTCGCTGAGGGCTTTGCGGGTTTTGTCGGCCGGGCCGGCGAGGATGAGCAGCAGGTCGCCGGGATTGGCGTTGAAGGCGGCGGCCCACTTCTGCAATTCTTCCTGCGAGTAAAACTTATCTACTGAGGACTTTACCAAACCTTCGGCCTCCACGCGGGCGTAGACGAGGCCGGTGGCCCCGAGTTGCGGGCGCTTCACAAAGTTGGTCAGCTCGTCGAGCTGCTTGCGGGTGTAGGCGGCGCAGGTGGCAGCGTTGATGCCCACTACCAACTCGGCGCTATCGAAGACGGGGAAGCCCTGGCCTTTTACTACGTCGTTCAACTCCACGAACTTCATGTCGAAGCGCACGTCGGGCTTGTCGTTGCCGTACCAGCGCATGGCGTCGGCGTACTCCATGCGGGGCACGGTGGGGAAATCGAGGTTTTTGATTTCCTTAAACAGGTAGCGCACCAGGCCCTCGAAGGTATTCAGGATGTCTTCTTGCTCCACGAAGGCCATTTCGCAGTCAATCTGCGTGAACTCGGGCTGGCGGTCGGCGCGCAGGTCTTCGTCGCGGAAGCACTTCACAATCTGGAAGTAGCGGTCGAAACCCGACACCATGAGCAGCTGCTTAAACGTCTGGGGCGACTGCGGCAGGGCATAAAACTCGCCGGGGTTCATGCGCGAGGGCACCACGAAGTCGCGGGCACCTTCGGGCGTGCTTTTGATGAGCACGGGGGTTTCTACTTCGATAAACTCCTGGCCGTCGAGGTAGCGGCGCACGGCCTGGGCCATGCGGTGGCGCAGCATCAGATTATTGCGCACGGGCGTGCGGCGCAGGTCGAGGTAGCGGTATTTCATGCGCAGCTCGTCGCCACCATCGGTGTCGTCTTCGATGAGGAAGGGCGGCAGCTTGGCAGGGTTGAGCACGTCGATTTTCTCCACGCGCACCTCAATGTCGCCGGTCGGGATGTGGGCGTTTTTGGAGTAGCGTTCGGCCACTTTGCCAGTCACCGACACTACAAATTCGCGGCCGAGGGTGCGGGCCTGTTCGCGCACTTGCTCGCTTTCTACGCCTTCTTCGAGGGCCAATTGGGTGATGCCATAGCGGTCGCGCAGGTCAATCCAGAGGATGCCGCCTTTGTCGCGGGTGCGCTGCACCCAGCCGACGAGGGTAACGGTTTGACCGACATTTTCTTGGCGAAGCTCGCCGTTGGTGTGACTTCTCAACATGACCGCAGATTCAAACGGATTAAACAGATTTCGCAGATATGCCCGCTTTGCGGGCTGACTACGCTTTGGTAGGAGCCTTTTGGGGTAAGGCACAAATTTGTGGCGAAGTTACTTCGGGTTGGCGAGCCAAAACTGTTGGGTTTGGTATGAAGTATGTAAAAGAAAGAGTCGCGCCGCTGGTGTAGCGTGTTTTTATCCTTTCTTTCGACCATGAAATTTCTTCTTTCGCTGGCCCTGGCGGCCGCTTTGTTAGGGGCCGGCACTGCCCAAGCTCAGACCAAAGTCAAAACCAAAAGCAAGTACGAAGACGGCGCGGCTATTAAGACCAAAGGCGAAGCACCGCCCGTGACGCTCGACGGCCCCATCAAGCGCGTGGAAACGCTGTCGGGCATCGATATTTTCCCCAAGCCTAATTCTAACAGCGTGCTGCTGAGCTTCACGCAGCAGTTCACCAAGCCTGGCACGCTGGTGATGACGGACTACAAAAACAAGGTCGTGTACCAGCAGGAGCTTGACCCGCAGAATAATACCGGCGAGCCGGTGGACCTGGGGCATATTCAGGCCGGCACGTATCTGGTGGAGGCCAAAACGGGCAATTATGTGTACTGGAAGAAGGTGCGGATTAAGTACCCGACGCATCGTCAGTAATTTATTGTGCTATACAAAACGCCTGTCATGCTGAGTTCGCGAAGCATCCTATCACGTTGGGATTATTGCCCCTGGCGTGATAAGATGCTTCGCAAGCTCAGCATGACAGGCGTTTTTCAGTATGACAGCCTATTTTGAGACAGCTAGACTACCAAAGCCGTCCGCCCTATTTTTGCCCTCTCTTATGAAAGTCTTCGTCCTCCTTTGCTCGCTGCTTGCCTTCACCAGCTTTGTCCCCAAGCCCAAGCTGACTTCGGTGAAGGTGGCGCCCGGCCTTTCGGTGGGGGTGCCACAGGGCTTCGCCCCGTTGCCAGATGAGGGAATTGCCGTTAAGTTTCCGTCGCCGCGCAAGCCGCTGGCGGTGTATAGCAGCCCAAATAATAAGGTCGATTTCAGCGTGGCGGTGCGGCCTACTACGTTTGGCCCCGATTATAACATCTTGCTGCCCATGTATAAAGCCAGCGTGCAGCGGCTCTACAGCAAGGTGGAGTTTTTGACCCAAGAAGTGCGCAAGGTGAACGGCCGCGAGTTTGTGGCGCTGGAGTTTATTTCGACGATGGCCGATAGCCGCCGGGGCAGCACTGCGCTGGCCCCCATCCGTAAATACGAGTATATCCAATACACCGTGCAGGGCGAGCAATTGTATATTTTTGCCTTCTCGGCCCCGGCCGAAGAGCAGGCGCAGTGGCGGCCAGTGGCGCTGGCCGTGCAGAGCGATATTAGTTTGAAGTAGCCCTAACGCATTAACCCTCCCCTTCGGGAGAGGGGAGCCGACCGTGAGCGAATGCCAGCACACGTAATCAGTAGTCAGGCTCCCCTCTCCCGAAGGGGAGGGGTCGGGGGTGGGGTCGCACGAGCGGCGAGCTAAACAGCGGCCATTGAATACTAAAATCTCCATGCTCACCGACGAGTATTTCATGCGCCAAGCCCTCGCCGAGGCTCGGCAGGCGCTGGCCGAAGGTGAAATACCCATTGGCGCGGTCGTAGTGCTCGATAATACAATTATCGGCCGGGGCCACAACCAGACCGAGCGCCTGCGCGACGTGACGGCCCACGCCGAAATGCTGGCCCTGTCGGCGGCTGCCAACTTTGTGGGCAATAAATACCTGGCCGCGTGCTCGTTGTACGTCACCATCGAGCCGTGCGTGATGTGCGCGGGGGCCAGCAACTGGGCGCAGGTAAAACAATTAATCTACGGGGCCGATGAGCCCAAAGTAGGCTATCAGCGGCACGGAACGGGGCTGCTGCACCCACGCACACAGGTACGCCGGGGAGTGCTGACCGAGGAGTGCGCCGCGCTGATGCGCGATTTCTTCTATACTAAGCGGAAATAATCTACTTTTGGGCACTCGTCCCAAACCGGGGCGGGCGGTGGCTGGTTACCTAGCTAACGTTTCCCACTTCCTTAAACACCCCAGTAACATGGCTTTCGAACTGCCCAAACTGCCTTACGGCTACGACGCCCTCGAACCTACGTTTGACGCGCAAACCCAGGAAATTCACCATACTAAGCACCACCAGGCCTACGTCACCAACCTCAATGCCGCCATCGCGGGCACCGAGTTTGAAAACCAGAGCTTGGAGGAAATTCTGCATAACATCGCCAAGGCTACCCCGGCCATCCGCAACAACGGCGGCGGCCACTGGAACCACTCTTTATGGTGGACCATCCTTTCGCCTAATGGCGGCGGCCAGCCCACGGGCGAAGTAGCCACCAAAATCACCGAGGCTTTCGGCTCGTTCGACAAGTTCAAGGAAGAATTTACCAAAGCTGCCACCACGCGCTTCGGCTCGGGCTGGGCGTGGCTCTGCAAGCAGGCCGATGGCTCGCTGCAAATCTGCTCGACCCCGAACCAAGACAACCCGCTGATGCCCGACACCGGCTGCAAAGGCACCCCCATCCTGGGCCTCGACGTGTGGGAGCACGCCTACTACCTCAAGTACCAAAACAAGCGACCCGACTACATCGCCGCCTTCTTCAACCTCATCAACTGGGAAGAAGTCAACAAGCGCTACGCTGCCGCCTAGGGTAGCGTGGACTTTTGGTCCGCGAGTCCAACCAGTGAGACACGACGCGGACTAAAAGTTCGCGCTACATTCAAAGCCCTTCTGCCCCGTGCGGAGGGGCTTTTTTGGTGCTCCAAAGGCTTTAATTATAAGCCAGCCGTCACTACCCCAACGCAACGCGCTTTGCACTATGCCAACTAAAACTAATGTAACTTTAGGCGCAAAAGCCCTTTTTCCGAAACTTTAAAGCTGCGCCTGCATGAGCATTAAGCTGCGACTTACTATTCTGAGCTTCCTCCAGTTTTTTATCTGGGGCGCGTGGCTGATAACGATTGGTGCATATTGGTTTCAGACCAAGCAATGGTCGGGCGCGCAGTTCGGGGCCATTTTTTCGACCATGGGCATCGCGTCCATTTTCATGCCCTCGCTCATGGGCATTGTGGCCGATAAGTGGGTAAATGCTGAGAAGCTCTACGGCATGCTGCACATTTTGGGCGGCCTTACGCTCTGTGCCATTCCGTTGGTCACCGACCCCGGCATGTTCTTCTGGGTAATCCTGCTGAACATGATTTTCTATATGCCCACGCTGTCGCTATCGATTGCCGTGTCATACTCTGCCCTCAAGACGCAGGGCCTCGATGTGGTAAAGGACTATCCGCCTATTCGGGTGTGGGGTACCATCGGCTTTATTGCGGCCATGTGGACCGTTACGTTCCTGGGCTTCGAGAAGTCGGCCAATCAGTTTTACGTAGCCGCTGGGGCGGCGCTGCTGCTGGGCGTGTACGCCTTCACGCTGCCCGCGTGCCCGCCGCCCTCCAAAGGCGTATCGAGCCGCTCACTGGTCGATGCGCTGGGCCTCAAGTCGTTTGCCCTGCTGCGCGACCGCAAGCTGGCGACCTTCTTCGCCTTCGCCCTCCTGCTTGGGGCTGCCTTGCAGCTCACCAATGCCTACGGCGACACCTTCCTGCACGACTTCGACAAAGTGCCGGCCTACCGCGACACGCTCACAGTGCAGCACCCGGCTTTTATCATGTCGATTTCGCAGATTTCCGAAACGCTGTTTATTCTGGCCATTCCTTTTTTCCTGCGTCGCTTTGGCATCAAGCAAGTGATGCTGTTCAGCATGGTGGCCTGGGTGCTGCGCTTTGGCCTGCTAGCATACGGCAACCCCGCCGGCGGCCTCTGGATGATTATTATGTCGTGCATCGTGTACGGCATGGCCTTCGACTTCTTCAACATCTCGGGCTCTTTGTTTGTCGAAACGCAGACGCAGCCGAGCATCCGGGCCAGCGCCCAGGGCCTGTTTATGATGATGACCAACGGCTTTGGGGCCGTGCTAGGCAGCTCGATAAGCGGCTTGGTTATCCAGAATTACTTCACCGATGCCAGCGGCAACAAGGACTGGCACGGCATCTGGCTGGCGTTTGCGGCCTATGCGCTGGTGATTGCCGTGCTGTTCGTGTTCATTTTCAAGCACAAGCACGAAACCAAGGTAGAAGAGGAAACCGCACTAGTCGAGCCACAATTTTCGGTTAAATAAAGGCTAGGCCAACAGATTACTTTACTCCACTGCTGTTCACGTACGAATGACGCCTGCTCCACTAACAGCAGTTATCCCCGACCTTTCTGCTGTCTTCACCCCACAAGGTACCTTCCACCCTAGCAGCTGGTTTTACGCAGTTTTTGCGGAGATTCCGCGCCGCGAAATTTATCAGCTAGTCACGGCCGATGCGCGCAAAAAGGTATTGGCTACCCTAGGCGAAACATTTGACCTTGAGCAGATAACAGTCACCCAATCGTTTTTTCTGGAAGAGGCCGGTAAAGAGCCCGATTGGCAGTACTACGTGCTGTCGCCGGGGCCGCACCTGCTGCTTGTGTTCAACAATGCGGGCAGCTACGGCGACCAGGGCGCTACCATGCTTTATTCGCCGAGCACCGATGCCGCCTTGCTGGCCCAGCTGCGCGCCTTGCTCACGGCCCACCTGGAAAGCGGCCAGGTAGAGCGCCAGCGCATTCAGGTATTGCGGCTGATGAGCAGCGACTTAGAGTTTTCACCCCTGCCGCTCAAAATCCCCGAGCTCGACCTCGCCGCCAACTACAACGACGACCTGTTGCCCGTGCACGAGGCCATTATAGCGCGCCTGCAAAAGCCCGACGACAAGGGCCTCGTCATCCTGCACGGCCCGCCCGGCACCGGCAAAACTAGCTATATCCGCCACCTCTGCGGCCTCACGGATAAGCCCAAGCTATTTATTCCGCCCAACCTAGCGCTCCGCATTGCCGACCCCGAGTTTATCAACCTGCTGCACGATAACACCAACTCCATCCTGCTCATCGAAGATGCGGAAGACTTGCTGACTAAGCGAGATGCCACCGGCAGCAATGCCGTAAGCAACCTCCTGAACCTTAGTGATGGGCTGCTGTCGGATGGGTTCCACATCCAGATTATCTGCACCTTCAACGCCGACCTCGCCCGCATCGACAAAGCGCTGCTGCGCAAGGGCCGACTCATTGCTTCCTACGCCTTTGAGGCGCTGGCCCAACCCAAAGCGCAGGCGCTGGCTACTTCGCTGGGCCAAACCAACCCCGTTACCGAAGCTATGACGCTGGCTGACATCTACAACCGCGAAGATGCTAGCTTCGTCAGCGAGCCTAAGGGGCCGGGCCGCATTGGGTTTGGCCGAGCTTAGGGAACTCACTTAGCACAAAATCGGCACAAAAAAAGTCTGGTTTAAGTATAAAGAAAAAGCCGCTCTGCATGATGCAGAGCGGCTTTTTTAGTAGCTTGGACTCTGTGAGTCCGAACTATATCAGCTTATTTGCTGAAGAAGAACTCGCCTTCAATCTGAGCGTTTTCGTCCGAGTCCGAGCCGTGCACGGCGTTGGCTTCGATGCTTTTGGCATACTTCTTCCGGATGGTGCCTTCCTCGGCGTTGGCCGGGTTGGTAGCGCCGATGAGAGTGCGGAAGTCGGCTACGGCGTTGTCTTTTTCAAGAATAGCCGCCACGATGGGGCCGCTCGACATGTATTTCACGAGGTCGCCGTAGAAAGGACGCTCTTTGTGCACGGCGTAAAACTCGCCGGCGCGCTCGGCCGTCAGGGTCACTTTTTGAAGCTCTACGATGCGGAAGCCGCCTTGCTCAATCATGCTCAGGATGCCACCGATGTGGTTATCGGCCACGGCATCGGGCTTAATCATCGTGAAGGTGCGGTTGGTTGCCATTTCTTTTTTCGGGGAAATTAGGGGGTTGGGGCCGCAAAGGTAGCCGGAGCGGCCGGGTTATTCGCTTCCGGGCGAACCTTACCCTATGAGTTGCTTGTTGAAACCCAATTCGTGCCGACCTTTGCCGGCCTATTTGCTCTTAGTTAGCTCTATCCGCTTTTTTTCGCATTAGCAGGCCGTTCACTTAGTCGATGTCCACACCCGTTTCAGAATTGCAGGCCTTGCTGGCTCAGCCCAAGCAAGTGTTCATCACGACGCACCACAAGCCCGACGCCGATGCCCTGGGCTCGTCGTTGGCCTGGGCTAGCTACCTCAAGAAAAAAGGCCACTCCGTGACGGTAGTGACCCCTTCTGATTACCCCGCTTTCCTTAACTGGATGCAGGGCAACGACGAGGTAGTAATCTATGAGCCGCGCCACAACGACCGCCAGGTGCGCGACCTCGTGAACCGCGCCGAGATTATTTTCTGCCTTGACTTTAACTGCCTCGCCCGCATCAACGAGCTGGGCGAGTACGTGCGCCAGGCCCCCGGCACCAAGGTGCTCATCGACCACCACCAGCGCCCGGAAAGCTTCGCCGACGTGAGCTTTTCGAACCCGAAGGCGGCTGCCACGGCTGAGCAGATTTTCGAAATAATCCGTGACCTGGGCGACCAGGACTTGGTAGACCAGGGCATGGGCGAGGCGCTCTACGCGGGTATTATGACCGATACGGGCTCGTTTCGGCACCCCAGCACCTCGCGCAACGTGCATTTGATTATTGCCGAGCTACTGAATGCGCACATCGACCTAGCTTCGGTGCATCGCCGCATTTACGACTCGCACTCTGAAATCCGGCTGCGCTTTCTGGGCTATATCCTGAAAGACAAGCTGATGGTGCGCCGCGAGTTTAACACAGCTTATATCGCCGTGACGCAGCAAGAGCTGCGCGACTACGAAAGCAAAACCGGCGACACCGAGGGCTTAGTGAACTACGCACTCAGCATTGAGGGCATCGTGTTTGCGGCGGTATTTATCGACCGGGGCTCGGCGGTGAAGATTTCCTTCCGCTCGGTGGGCGACTTCTCGGTAGCCGATTTTTCGCGCAGCCACTTCGATGGCGGCGGGCACCACAATGCTTCGGGCGGCGTGAGCTACCAGTCGCTGGATGCCACGGTAGAGCGCTTTTTAGGGCTTTTGCCCGAGTACCAGGCCCAATTGGTAAGCACGCCCGTCGTGCCGCTGGCGGTTGCGCCGCCCGTAGCCTAACTTTGGGATTGCATTCGTATTTTTAATAACCTTCTGTTTTCATGCAGTTTTCTTTCCGGCCCCGTGGGGCCCGGCAGCTGGCCTTGGCGGCCGGCGCGCTCAGCCTGGCCTCCTTCCTTACTTCGTGTGACAAAACCGGGGGCGACTTCGAAAAAACCAAGTCCGGGATTGAGTACAAGATTTTCAAGAACGTAGGCGGTAAGTACGAGCGTCGCAACGACGTAAAGGGCGAAGACCCTACCTACAAGGACCGGATTGGCAAGTTCATGACGGGCTTCCTCTACTACCGCACCGGCAAGGACTCGGTACTGGAAGACACCCGCAAGAAGTTTGGTGGCTCGGCCGTGCCGATGCCGCTGATGGAAGTGAAAAAGAAGGGCATGCCCGACGAGGCATTCTCGCTCTTGCAGCCCGGCGACAGCGCCGTGTTCCGCTTCAATGCCGACTCACTGTTCAAGCCCCAGGGCCGCCCGGTACCGGGCTTCCTCAAGCGCAGCGGCAACGTGATTGTTATCAACGTGAAGACCGACAAGCTCATCACGCAGCAGGAAGAAGCTGCCATGGAGCAGACGCTGCAACAAAAAATGATGGAGCAGCAGCAAAAGCAAATGCTGGCGTATGCTGAAACCCAGAACAAAAAGGATGAGGTAACGCTGCAAGACTACCTCAAGAAAAACAACCTTACACCCACCGGCAAAACCCCCGGCGGTGTATACTACATCATTACACAACCCGGCACAGGTGCTAAGCCCAAAGCTGGCCAGCAAGTGAGCCTACAATACAAAGGCATGCTACTGAGCGGCAAGGAGTTCGACTCGTCGGCCAAGCACGGCGGCCAGCCTTTCTCCTACGTTACGGGCCGTGGCCAGGTCATCCCGGGTTGGGATGAAGGTGTGGCTATCCTGAGCAAAGGTGCCAAGGCTACGCTGCTTATTCCATCGTCGCTGGCCTATGGCGAGCGTGGCGCTGGGGCCGACATTCCGGCCAACTCGCCGCTGCGCTTCGACGTGGAGCTGGTTGACGTGAAAGACGCTCCGGCTGCTCCTACGGCTCCGACCATGCCCAGCGCTCCGGCTCAATAACCGGCTAGCTATTTGCTTTTTACCGCCGCGCCGCAGGGTGCGGCGGTTTTAGTTTCAGCTACTTTTCGGTGGGTTTTACGAGTGGTGCCTGGGCGTTGCGCCGAGGCACCACTTTTGTTTTGATGGCCTGCCAGTTTTTCTTTTCCTGACCTCATTTCTTATGCGGCGTTTACTTTTTACGCTGAGCGCGATGCTGCTCACGCGGCTGGCTTCGGCCCAAACGGCTCCTACGCCAGGCTTTACCAAGCTACCCGGTAGCACCACTGAGTACCAGCTCTTTCGGCGCGATGCAACGGGGCAGTATGTCTCCAAAAAGTTCGACCCGGCCACCGATGCGCCCTACGCCAGCCGGGCCGGCCAGGTGCTACTGGTGCACCTGCAATACCGCACCGACCGCGACTCGCTGCTGATGGACTCGCGCATGCGGCAGCCCGCGCCCATTCCGGTGGGCTTGCCCCCTACCGCGCCCCGCCACGGCTCGATAGAAGAAGCCATGAGCTTGCTGGTGCCCGGCGACAGTGCCGTTTTTCGCTTTATTGCGGATACTGCTTTTGCCCAAATGCACCAACCAGTGCCGCCCTTCGTGCGCCGCGCTGGTACCGGCCTGCGCCTCAACATCGTGCCTAAAGAGCTGGTAACGATGGAGCAGATGCAGGCCCGCCAACAAGCTATGATGGCCGAGCAACAAAAGATGCAGGCTGAGCAGCAGCGCCTTGCCAAAGCTCATGCGGCCAAACAGCTTGTAGAAGATGACGCTGTTATTCAGACGTATCTAAAGAAAAATAATCTCAACCTGAAGGCTAAGAAAACGGCGGGTGGTACCTGGTACGTCATTACCAAGCGCGGCACGGGCGTGCTGCCCCAAAAGGGCCAGACTGTGAGCGTAAAGTACCGCGGCACTATCCTGGCCACGGGCAAGGAATTTGACTCAACTGCCAAGCACGGCGACACGCCGTTTGACTTCGTGTTGGGCCAAGGCATGGTTATCCAGGGTTGGGACCAAGGCATTGCAGTATTGCCCAAGGGCAGCAAAGCCACTCTCTACATTCCGTCGCCGCTGGGCTACGGCGAGCGCGGCGCAGGGGGCGATATTCCGGCCAACGCTATCCTGAGCTTCGAGGTGGAGCTGATAGACATCAAAGGGGCCGCTACCCCACAGGCTGCTGCCCCGGCGAAAAAGGCAGCAGCAACAAAAGCCCCGGTGAAGAAGGCAGCAACTGGCGCGAAGAAAGCGCCCGTGAAGAAAAAGTAGCATTACGCTAAAGACGAGCTTCTACCTCAGCGCCATAGCTGACTGCCACATAAAAAGGCCGCTTCCGATATGTAGGAAGCGGCCTTTTTTATGTGGCAGTCAGCTATGGCCTCTACCCGCCCAGCACTTCGCTGAGAATATCCAGCGATTTGACTTCGCCCAAACCTTCGACGTGGAGCTGGTAGTAGCGAATAACGACGGTAAGCAGTTCGCGGCGCACTTGGCCATTGGGAATGCTGACGGTGGCGGGCGCATGCAGCAGCTCATCAAAATACTGCTCAAACTCGCGCAAACGCACCGTAGCGGGGCCGCTGCCCTGGCCGGGGCCGAGAGCCGTGCCAGCCAGCACTATCTGGTCCATCAGCTCGGCCCCGCTGCCGATACCGAAGCCCAGATAGCCCGCCAAGTGTAGCAGAAAGCGTAGGGCAAAGTTTTCGGTGCCAACAGTTTGCTCGTCGAAAGCCAGAATGGAATCGTGCAGAAAGCGGAAGAGCGGCTCGTTTTCTTCTTCCTCGCGCACCGATTTGCTCAGCACTTCGCTCAGGAAAAGGGCCACGCTGCTCTTGCGCACATCGTAGGGCAGGGTGCGGTAGGACTCGGCGCAGCGGAACTCTGAGAGGCGCGTGAGGTCGCTGCCCTGGCGCGGCACATAAGCCACCAGCTCCAGCAAAGTGAGGGGCTGAAACAGCGCAATGCGCCCCGGCGGCTTAGCCTTGCGCACGCCGTTCACGATGTAGTTCTGCACGCCGCGCCGCTCGGTGTAGATGCGGGCGATAATGCTGGTTTCGCGGTACTTGAGGAAGCTCAGAACGATGCCGCGGGTCTTAATTAACATGAGAATAGACGATTATACAACGCATGCCATTGCGAGAAGACACGACGAAGCAATAGCACCCGAACAACCCGTCCTGATGCGATTGCTTCGTCGTGCCTCTTCGTAACGACAATTACTTATTATTTGCTCAATACCGCCACCTTGCTTACACAGCCATTCTTGCCATCGGCGTCGGAGGTAAGCACGAGGTACACGCCGGAGCTTACGCGGCGGCCTTTAACATCGTTGAGGTCCCAGGTAACGGTGCCGCCCGCGGCGCGGGTACTGTACACGAGGTGGCCGGCTACATCGGTTATTTTGACGTAGGCGTTATTAACCAAGCCTCTAATACCCACCTGCCCCACAAAATCGGGCTGCACTGGGTTAGGGTACACCTCGGCGCAGCTCGGCGTGCCTTCGGTGATGCTGGCCGAGCCTTGGTAGCTGACCAGGCCGCCGTCGGTAGCCACGAAAACTTCACCGGTTTTATCGTTCACAGCGATGTCTACGATGCTGTTGCTGGGCAGCGGGCTGTTGGTGGTGGTGAAGTGCAGCAGCGCCTCGTCAGCATTAGCGCTAAAGAGCCACAGGCCCGAGGGCGTGCCAAACCACTTGCGATTGGCTCCATCTATGGCAATGCAGGTTACAGTGGTATTGTAAAGCGCCGCGAAGCCGGTGCCGGTGCCGCGCCGCACGTATGGAATGGTGAAAGTCGGGATGGCAGTGTTGGTAATCAAGGCGTTGGTGACCAGGCTGGGGTCGCTGTAGTAGCTCACCCCATCGCCGGTACCCAGCCAGATGCTGCCGGTGCGGTCGCGGGCAATAGCGTACACCTGGTTATTGGTGGTAGCGGTGGCGAAGGAAATGCCTTGGTGCGAGAGCGTATCGTACATGGCCAGGCCCGCGCCACCTTTGCGCGACTGCGTCACCCAGGGGTTGCCATAATTGTCAATCACCACGCGGTCAGAGTTTTCAATACCGCTAAACCACGGAGTCGTCACCCATTTATCAGCCCCCGGTTGGTAGCGAGACAGGCCGGATACGCGCACGCGCTGGTGGCGATTGACCACCCACACGTACTTTCCTCCGGGGTCAGCGGCCACGTCGGTCACCCGCACATAATCGAGGTTGCTGGCGTCGGGGTCGAGGCTGCTGCGCAAGGGCGAGTTGGAGCCGTAAGTAAACTGCCGAAACTTACCCGGTCCCTGCCATTGCAGCAGGCCATTGCCGTAGCTGGCCACGTAGAGCGTACCATCGGCCGTGCGGGCACCGTGCGACATGTCCAGCAGGTTAGGGAAGTCGGTGGCCGATGGATAGGTGGTGTTGGTATAGTTGGTCCACTGATTGTTCTGATACAGATAGAAGCCATCGCGGCGACCAAACTGCAAGCCATTGTCTGCATTGTACCCGCCGCTGAACACAACTACCGAGTTGGTAGCCGCATCGGCCACCAGGCCGTAGGCCGACGCCGTGGCTGGCGCATTGGGGCGAATAACTTCTGGAATAGGATTGCTGGTCGAACTGCTGGCAAAACGCAGCAGCCCCCGGTCGTAGCTGGCTACGTAGGTGGTGCCATCGGTATCGCGCAGCATGTCAAACACATTATTGCCTACCGCTGTCCGGGGTAGCACCGTGCTGATGACTCCCGTTTTCACCGTGATGGCGCGCAGGTCTTCGCCATCGAAGGAAAACAGCAACCCAACGGGGCTGGCCCGCAGGCGACGCGCCATTGCGCCGTAGCTACCGTTGTAAAAGCGCCAAGCACGAGCGGCCCCCGCCCCCGACAAGCAGTATACGCCTCGGTAAGTAGCCTGCACGAAAACATGCCCTTTATAAGTAAGTAGCTGAGGAAAATTATCGGTGGGGTTAGCCGGATTGGGCAGTTCCTTGGTCCAGCTGCGGTAGTCGAGCAGGTTTACCGCCGAGCTAATACGCCCCCGCAATACCCCCTGCGAAGTGCTGGCAAAGATGGTATCGTGCACCACGGCCGTACCATACACCGTCACGGCCAGCCCGCCAGCACCGATGGTACTGTAAGTATCGCGCACCTCCAGCTTAGTCAGGTCGAACACTATCAGGCCCAGATTACTAGCCAGATAAGCCAGGCCGTTATAGGTCTGAATCTGGGTGATGGTCTTGGCCGTTTGAATATTTTTGCGCAGAATATCGGTGACATTCTTCACCGTGCCATCGGGGCGCAGCAGGTCAAGGTTGCCATTTTGGTAAGCTATCAGCACTTGGCGGCTGACCGAATCGTAGGCTACGGCGCTCACGCCCACATCGCTCAGGCCCTCGCGCCGCGAGAGGCGTTGCGTGGTATTCAGAGTTTTGTCGTAGTAATAGAACGACGACTCATCGGCCACGTAGATGCGGTCGCCGGCATCGGCTAGGGTCATCGGGTGGTTGGCGGGCAGATGCAATTGCCAGTCGCCGTAGGCCACGCCCTGGGCACGGGCCACCAACGTCAACAAACTAAAAACCAACAGCAGCGGGAAGAAGTAGCGCATAAGCAGCGGAAAAGCAGAAGCAAAAGGATTGCCCGGCTCTAACGCCGGGGTGGCGGCATTAGTGCGCCGGCCTGGTGTAGCACAAACTTTGTAGGGCGCGTTTGGTAGCGTACAGCTTGCCAGACCAGCCAAACATGAGCTATAAAGTTCGTGCTACATTGGCACGGGCCGCCTCGATGAGCGGCCGCGCTGCCGGACCAGCTAGGTAGCAGGGCCGGCAGCGTGCCTCGTAGGCATCGGCCTCGCCCAGCAGCACCTGGCTTTCGCTGGCCGACAGGCGGTAGGAATACGCCGCCAATTCGCCGCAGCACACGCACACGGCGTGCACCTTAGTTACAAACTCGGCCGTAGCCAGCAGCGCGGGCATGGGTCCGAAGGGCCGTCCCAGAAAATCCATGTCCAACCCCGCCACAATGACGCGGATGCCTTGGTCGGCCAGCTGGCGGCACACGTCGACCAGCGACTCGTCAAAAAACTGAGCTTCGTCGATGCCTACTACATCGCAAGCGCCGCCGGCCAGCAGCAGAATTTCGCTGGGCGACTGCACCGGCGTCGAGCGGATGCTCTGGCGATTGTGGCTCACCACATCCTGGTCGTGGTAGCGGGTATCGAGGGAGGGCTTAAATATTTCGACCCGTTGGCGGGCAATGCGGGCGCGGGTGAGGCGGCGAATCAACTCCTCCGTCTTGCCTGAAAACATGGAGCCGCATATCACCTCCAGCCACCCACGGCGGCGCACAAAATCAACGGGACGATGGGGCTCGGTAAACAAAATAAGGAGGTATAGAGAAGTGAGAAAGAGCCTGATAAATAGACTTTCTCACCAAAAGCAAAACAACTGGCAGGCACTAAAAATTCTGCAAAACCTTGCGGGAAACCGGACAGGGCAGCACCACGAATTTACCCCAAATATGCGACATGCGGCAGCTTGGTCGCCTCGGGCACGCGGCCCAGCACGTTGCCCACGGGCAGGCGCGCCTGGCAGGTGAGGCGCTCGGTGGGCCGCAGGCGGCCAGCAGCGCGGTAGCGCAGCTCGGGCTCGGTGAGAGGTGTGAGGTTCTCAGCCCCGGCCAGCACCTGCACGCGGCAGGTAGTGCAGCGGCCCCGCGCCCCGCAGGCGTGCTGCCAGTCGTGGCCGGCGCGGTGCAAGGCCACCAGCAGCGTAGCACCGGCCGGCACTTCGATTGGTGGGCCGGACAGATTCTCGATGGTCAGCAGGGACATTTGTGGCTAACTTGGCGGCGAAAAGGACCGGACCAACCCGGCGAAATTATGCAGGACGAATATAGCCTCGCTAAGTGCGAGCAATACGGCCGCCGGCTCGCGTCGCGGCTATGCCAGCAGTACTTTGGCCCCCAGCCCGATGCTACCCTTGATGGCCCGGCGCTGCTCAAGTTTACGCCCGTGCGCCAGCTCAATTTGCTGGTGCTGCGCCAGCTGCTGGGCCGCTGGCAGCAGGAAGCCCAGAGTCTGCGCAGCCCTTACTTCAACTTTGAGGCGGAGGCCGTGCGCACGGCCCTCACGCAGTTTATGAATGTGCTCTCGCGCCACATTCGCCTCGACCGGGCGGCGCTGGAGCCCCTGCTTGCTCAGGCCGCCGCCGATACGCTGTTGCTAGCTGCCGACCCTGCCCAAGCCTTCGAGCGCCTGCTGCTACCCGCCCCCACCGGCGATGCCGACGAGCCCGTGCCCCTAGCCCAACTGCGCGATGGCCTGCGCTACCTCGACCAGGATAAGGACTATTACCAGGGTTTTATAGATGGCCTGCCCACCAGCAATGCGCCGCTAGGCCGCGATTTTCTAGCGCAACGCTTCGCGCTTTACCAGGCCAAAACGCCTAAGTCGGTCGATGCTATGCCGCGCCTGGTGGCGGCCTTCAGCGCGCTGCTGCCCCTCACCGAAGCCGACTTGTGGGGCGACGGGCCAGCTAAGCCCGCGCCCGAAGCTGTTGCCGCTCCGGCGCCTGCCCCACCGGCGCCGGCGCCCGCCGCGCCAGTAGCAGCCCCGGCACCAGCGGCCGAGTTGGTGGCTACCCCGGCTCCGGTGGCCGCGCCAAGCCCGTCGCCCTCGGTTGCTTCCACGCCTGTGCCTGAGCCGCCAGCAACTACCACCGGCCCGGTGCCTCTGTACGAAAAGCTGAAGGCGACTCAGCCCGCCACTTCGCATCTGGCTGAAACGCTGCGCCACTCGGCTCCGGCTGGAGTTAATACGTTAGCCGAGCGCGGCGCGCCCAAAATAGCTACTCTGCGCGATGCCATTTCCATCAATCAGCGCTTTAGCTTTATAAATGAGCTGTTCAACGGCGAGAATGCAGAATATCACGCTGCTATTCAGTATATCGACGCGTTGCCCACAGCCGATGCCGCCATGGCCTACGTGCGCCAGGAGCTAGCCAACCGCTACGACTGGACCCGCAAAGAAGAACACGTCGGTAAGCTGCTCAAATTGATTGAGCGCAAGTTTGCGGCGGCCTAGCGCATGGGGTTGCTGGCGAGGTTGTTAGGCCCAGGCCGCTTGCGGCGCTGGCTGCTGCCTTGGGCGCTGGGCCTGGGCGCATTGCTCAACTTGGCTTACCCCATGTATGTGCATTACGATTTCTCGCACTCGCTCGACACGCGCAGCTACCTGCGCCTGGCCGCTGGCCGCTTCGATAGCGTGAACGTGACGCGCCGCTACCGCGTGCTGGTGCCCGCCGCAGCGGGCGCGCTGGCCCGACCAGTGGCGGCAGTGTACGGCCGCATCTGGCCGCAACGGCCGGCCGGCGAGTGGCCCCGGCGCTTCGCTTTCTTCTTGGTAAACTGCGTGTTGCTGAGTGCAGCCGGGGCTACCTGGTGGCGCACGGCACGGCTGGCAGGGGCCGGCGCAGGCGCGACAGGCGTGGCGCTGCTGGCGGTGCTCAGCAGCCGCTGGGCCGAGTATTCGGCCGGGCTGCCGCTCACCGATAGCCTGTATTTGCTGGTATTTGGGCTGGGGTACTATGCCTGGCGGCGCGGACCGGGCGCGGGATGGGCCGTAGCGGCAGCGCTGTTGCTGGGGCCATTAGCTAAGGAATCGTTCGTATTTCTACTGCCTTGGCTGGTGTGGTTTGGGCGGCGGGCACTGGGCTGGCGCGGGCAGGTTGCGGCACTGGCGGGTGGGCTACTGGCGCTGGGTACGGTGCACTATTTCGTAGACAGAGCGGCTGGTGTGCCACCTACCGAAACGGTTAGCAACGCTCTATCGCACTTCGAGAATGTGGCCTATTCGCTACGGCGGGCAGCGTCGCCGAAAGGCTTGGGCGAGTTGCTGAGCATTTTTGGGTTGTTTACGCTACCAGTGCTGGTGGCATTGGTTCGGCCAAGTGGGCGGCGGGTGCTGGCTCCTGTTCTAGGCTGGGCCGAGGGTATACTACTGATTGTGGTGGCCATTCACATGCTGCTCTCGGGCGACCTGGGGCGCATGGGCTACTTGTTCGCGCCGGTGTTCACGGCGGCGCTGGCGTTGGTGGCACAGGCAGTATTTAGGCGTAGCGCAAAGCTTACTTCCTACAATAGTTGATTTTATTGAGTTTATGTCGGCAGCAACTCCAGCACCAATACTAGTGCGTGGTTGCTGAGGGCTTCTAGCTCGAACTCCGACACATCCCACAGAGCTACACCGTCTTTCTCGTGCATAAGCCGGCCTTCCAGTTCAAAGGCTCCGGCGATGATAAAAGCAAATACCGTATTGCTCGCTTCTACTTTATAAACCGCCTCATGCCGCCCCATGAATCGGCCCAGGCTAAGCCGGAAAGGCAGATTAGGCAACGCGGGCGGGTCAGCCTGAGTGCGGGCACCAATCAGCTCATATAGCTGGTCGGCTATCAGCTCGGCGTCGAAAACGGTAGTGAGCGCGGTAGCCGGGTGGGGCGGCGTGAGCGGCGCAGTGGCTTGCACCCATAGATGCAGCAGGCCCACTACCTCGTCAGCATAAGGGTTTTGTAGGCGCAGCACAGTGCCAGCGGGGGCCGCGATGGTCGTCACCTGCTCGGCTTCGCAGGGGCCGCTGGCTCCGCCGCCCGTGCTAAATTCGATGCCCCCCGTGATGGGTAGCAGCACCACATAGGAGTCGTGCTCGACTAGAAATTCCACTTGCTTCCCACCGGCCAGCCACTCCTCATTCAGGCCATATAAGCGACCAAATGGCTCTTTGTGTTCCTGCTGGTATACCCCAAAATTGAACGTGCTCTGACGCCGAAACTGGCTGGTTTCGAGCAAGCCGCGCTGGTCGGCCAAATAGATTTTGCCGGGAACTTGCGGTATCATCGTTAGCTGGGGGCTTGCTCGGCCGGGCGCAGGGAGTGAATAGTCAGGTAGGGTTGAAGCTGAAACAAATGCGTCAGTACCTCGCCGTTGGCTTCGACAGGCGCGGCGGCCTCCGATACCAGCAGGTAGGGCGCGATGGTATCGTGCCACAGCAGCGGTTCAGTATAGAAATTGATGGCTACCTGGTGCCGGCTTTGGTCGTGCAGGTTCGAGTTAATCAGCTCGAATTGATAGCGGGCGAATTTCAAGAAATAGCGCCCCACGTTGTTCACAATGTCAGGCACCACGCTATTGAGCTGCTGGATATAGCCACCGATGGAGCCGCCCACCAAAAAGTGCAATTTATCAGCTCCTGGCACATAGTGCAATAGCTCACCAAAGGTGCGATATTGGCCCTGCTGATTATAGAGTTGCGCCTGCATCTTGAACTCGCGGTAGCTGTCCTCAAACACCAGCTTATCCCAGGGCTTGGCGGAGTTAGCGTCGATAATCTTGCGGTAAGCGAGCGTGATGAGGCGGGGCATAATGGTTTCTGGTTACGTTCGTCATGCTGAGCGGAGCGCAGCGCAGTTGAAGCATCTCTACCTCAACACTAACTTCTGACGCCAGCAACGAAGCGGTAGAGATGCTTCGACTGCGCTCCGCTCCGCTCAGCATGACGAACGTAACCAGAAACTTTTACACTGCGATATTCATCGTGAGCACGAAGCCGTTGGTGGTGTCGCCCGTGACGGTGGCAATCTGGATGCCGGTCGAATCGTCGCTGAATACGTTGTCCGACTTGTTGTAGGTGTAGCCGCTCAGGCCTTTAGCGTAGCCGTTCACGGTAGCTAAGGCCGTGCCGGTGCCTTCGGGGAAGGCAATCTGAGTGACTTTTAGTGAGGTACCGCTGGCGTTGTACACGTGCACGTGGATATGGGTGGCGCGGCCCGAATACCAGCCGGGGAAGATGCTGGTGAAAGTAACAAGGCCCGCCGAATCAGTTGTTTGGCGGCCGCGCAGGAAATGCACGCTCGTGTAGTTAGTGCTTTGCATGCTGGTGCCACCGTACTCCGAGTAGTTGCCCTCGGCATCGCAGTGCCAGATATCGACCAGCGCCCCAGCCAGGGCCGAGCAGCTGGCGCTGCTGCTGGTGATGGTGATTTTGGAGGTCATTTTGTAGCCCGTGCGGCCATCCGTAATGTCGCTGCGCACATACGATGAGGGCGTGTGCGTGGGGAATGGACCCTCAGTTTCGGTGGGGGCTACGGTGCAGTTGGTGGCGCTGGAGCCGCCCGTCGTGGTAGTGGTGGTGCCGGTGGTAGTGCTGCCCGAAGAGGTGGGGCTAACGTCGTCTTTGCCGCAGGCCGTGAGCAGCGCCGGGGCCGAGGCGGCACCTACTAAAAGGCTTTTGAGAAAGTGCTTGCGTTCCATATTGCGGGTGGTGTGTGGTTTGGTATGCTGCGGTGACTACACAAAAGTGGTCGGCAGCATTCCCCGCTTTAGTACCAATTCGACGGTTTTCCGCTTTGATTCGACGGATGGTGAATTTGGTGAGACAATCATGAAGACGCCTGTCATTGCTCACTCATTCACTCACCAATTCACCCATTGCCCTCCCCTACCTTAGCAAATCCTGCTTACGGTGCGCATCCAGGGCCAACAGGGTAAAGAGTAAGATGGTAAACGACCACAGCGACGACCCGCCGTAGCTGAAAAACGGCAGCGGAATACCTACCACCGGCATCAAACCCATGGTCATGCCCAGGTTCACGGTAAAGTGCACAAACAGGATGCTGGCCACGCAGTAGCCGTAGGTGCGGCCAAATACTGATTTCTGGCGCTCGGCCACTAGTAGAATGCGCCAGAGCAGCGTCATAAACAGGCCAATAACGACCAGGCAGCCGGCCCAGCCCCACTCCTCGCCTACCGTGCAGAAGATGAAATCGGTGCTTTGCTCGGGCACAAAGTCGAATTTGGTTTGGGTGCCGTTGAGGAAGCCCTTGCCCAGCCAGCCACCTGAGCCGAGGGCGATTTTGCTTTGGGTCACGTTCCAGCCCTTGCCCAACGGGTCTTTGCCGGGGTCGATGAGCATCTCGATGCGCTGGCGCTGGTGGGGTTGAAGCACCTTATTGAAAAAGAAATCGACCCCGAACACCATGCCGATTACCACCGCCCACACGCTTAAACTCAGGGGCAAGTGGTGCCGCCACAGCTTGGAATTTAGCACAAAAGCAACTACTAACACCACCGTAAACCCACCCACCAGCCATGCCTTGGGCACCAGCAAAGCCAGTAGCAGAATAACGCCGCCCGCCGCCAGCAGCAGCAGAATGAGGGGCGACATACCTTCGCGGAAAAATGCTAGTAGCAGCGCCGCGAACACCAGTGCCTGACCCGTTTCGTTAGAGGCCAAAATGAGCACCACTGGCAGTAGCGTGAGGCCGGCCAGCACGGCCTGGTCGCGCCAGTTTTGTTGGCGCAAGTTGATGCCCGCCATGAAGCGCGACGCCGCCAGCGCAGTGGTGAACTTGGCAAACTCGGCTGGCTGCAAGCGCACCGGCCCCAGCTCCAGCCACGAGCGTGAGCCAGCAATGGGCCGGGCAATGAAAATGGTGAGGAACAGCAGCACTATCATGCCGCCGTAGAGCACATAGGCCAGCGTGTCATAGGCCTTGTAATCAACCACTAGCAATATCACAATGAGTATCAGGGCGGTGCCCATCCAAATCAATTGCTTGAACCAGTTGAAGGCCATCAGCTCCGAGAAGTTGAGGTTGCGCAGGGGGTCGGCCGGGGCCTCGGGCGAGTAGGACGCCGCGTACACCGCCACCCAGCCCAGGCCCACCATCAGCAGGTAGATGAGCAAAGTGGCCCAGTCGAGGCTGCGCGACGAGCGAACGGTAGGAGAAGCCATCATCCTAGCGGCGGGCGTGAATGGTCAGGTTGCCGTACTTAATCCAGTCCTCCATGCGGTGGTGGTAGTTTACCACCTTGCCGCGCAGGTACTTCTCCATCATAAGGCCGGCGGCCGGGGCGGCGGCGGCCCCGCCGAAGCCCCCGTTTTCGATAAACACGACAATGGCAATCTTGGGGTCGTTGGCCGGGGCGAAGGCCGCAAACGTGGAGTGGTCGAAGCCGTGGGCGTTTTGCACGGTGCCGGTTTTGCCCGCTACCGAGATGCCGAACTGCCGCAGCGAGGCCAAGCTGCCGGTGCCGCCGCGCCCATCTACCACCTCACACATGCCGGGGATGATGTACTTAAACAGCGTGGTATCGACGGCCGTGTAATGGCGCTGCTGGTACTCGGGCTGCGGCTGCCCGCTCTTGCCGATGCTGCGCACAAAGTGCGGCGCGTAGTAGTAGCCCCGATTGGCGATGGTGGCCATCACGTTGGCCATTTGCAGGCCCGTGATGCCGATTTCGCCCTGCCCGATGCTGAGCGAATAGATGGTTTTGAAGTTCCACTTGTGAAAGCCCATCCGCTTGTCGTAGTACTCAGGCGACGGGATGAGGCCGCGCTTTTCCTGGCCCATGTCCACGCCCAATTTTTCGCCGAGGCCGAAGCTTTTCACCATTTTTTGCCACTGCCCCAAACCTAGGCGGGCATCCTCAAAGCCGTTGGGCGACTGATGGCGCACTACAGCGGCCCGCATTACCTGGTAGAAATAGGGATTGCAGCTGTTTTTGATGGCAATATTGATATTGGCGGGGTACTCATGGCGGTGGGTGCATTTCACGAGCTTCCAGTTACACTCGAAACCCGTGTTCGGCGTAACTACACCCAACTGCAAGGCTACCAGCTCGTTCACCAACTTGAATACCGAGCCGGGCGGATACGTAGCTTGCAAAGGCCGGTCGAAAAGCGGGCGGTCAGGGTTGCGTAGCAAATCCATGTAGCGGTTGCCCATGCCCTTGCCGCTGAGCGCCTGCGGCTGGTAGTGTGGGGCCGACACAAAACACAGGATTTCACCCGTTTTGGGGTCGAGGGCCACGATAGAGCCGCGCCGCCCAGCCAATAGCTCTTCGCCGTAGGCTTGCAGCTCAGCGTCAATGCTCAGGTGCAGGTCTTGCCCCGCCACCGCGAGGGTATCAAACTCGCCGTTGTGAAACGCGCCTTTGTCGATGCCACGCACATTGACTAGGCGGTACTGCACGCCGCGCTGGCCCATGAGCGTGGGCTCATAAAATGCCTCCAGGCCCGAAATACCCACGTTTTCGCCCGGCTGGTACTTGGCGTACTTCGGCTTTTCGAGGAAGGCGGGCGTGATAGAGCCAACGTAGCCCAAGGCGTGGGCCAGGTTTTCGGTCTTGTAGGCGCGGGCCATTCGCACCTGGGTATGGAAGCCGGAGAAGTCATTCAAATAATCCTGAATGGAGGCCAGCTCGGTTGTGCTCAGGTTGAGAAGTAGCGGCGAGGGCTTCACTCGCGAGTACTTTTTGGCGATGCGCAGCCCCAGGCGCAAGTCTTCGATGGGCATCTGCATCACGCGGCAAAACTTGGCCGAGTCGAGGTTTTTGACCTCGCGGGGCACCACTACCAGGTCATAAACCGGGGTGTTTTGCACCAGTACCGAGTCGTGGCGGTCGTAGATGACGCCGCGAAATGGCACCTGCACCTTACGCTGCAAGGTGTTGCGGTCGGCGGCGGCTTTATAAGAATCGTCGAGAACTTGCAGGTAGAAGAGCCGTCCGGCAAACAGCATTCCCACCAAGATAAAAATGGCCATCACCACGTAGCGGCGGCCTTCCAGGTATTGCATAGACTACAAAGTTACGGCCCCAGAAACAGGGTCGGGCGCGGAATCATTCAAGCTGAACGCTGAATAAGCCCACCGGGCAGCCGTAGCCCATACTTTCAGCCCGCGAGTACCGGGCGTAATAACTCGCGAGCTGAAAGCCTGCGCTACTGCTTGGTACCTTTGCAGGACTTATGTCCATGCCCTCGCTCGCTACGCCCACCGCCAACACGGCTTTTGCCGGCCTCATCTCCGTCGTAGCTCCGCTCTATAATGAGTCTGATACCGTGGCCCAGCTGGTGAGCCGCGTGGCCGCCGTGATGCAGGAGCACAGCTACAACTACGAGCTTATTCTGGTGAATGACGGCAGCCGCGACCAGAGTTGGGCCATCATGCAGGAACTGGCGGCCCACGACCCGCACCTTGTGGCCATCGACCTGGCCGGCAACTACGGCCAGACCCTGAGTTTACGCGCCGGCTTTGCCCAGGCGCGGGGCGAAGTCATTATCGCCATGGACGGTGACTTGCAGCACGACCCGGCGTATATCCCGCAGTTTATGAGCCTCATAAACGAGGGCTACGACATGGTGGGTGGGGCCAAAGCCAAGCGCCCCGAAGGCCCGGTGGCTACTGCGCTGGCCACCACGGCGCACGGTATTATCCGGCGCTTGTCGGGGGTGCAACTGCGGTATTTTGGGGCCACGTACAAGGCTTTCCGCAGCTACTTGGTAAAGAATGTGGAGATGCTTGGCGATGCGCACCGCTTTCTGGGGGCGCTGGTGGCGCGCAAGGGCCTACGCTACTGCGAGTTTCCGATTGAGATTCACGAGCGGCAGTTTGGACAGAGCAACTACAAGATTAGCAAGCTTTTCTATGTTATTCTTGACTTGTTCATTCTGCGCTTTTTCATCGTGCACGGGCGCAAGCCGTTCCGGCTGTTCGGGCTAGCGGGGCTGCTGAGCTTGTTTTTGGGCGGCCTGTTGGCGGGGCAGTTTCTGGTGCGGTCGATATTTTTCGGGCTCAATATTTTCGGCACGTATCCGCTGGAATTTATTTTCAGCTTGTTTGTGCTGCTAGGGGGGATATTCCTGCTGTGCTTCGGCGTGCTGGCCGAGATTGGCATGTACATCTACTACTCGCGGCCCACGCGCCCGCCGTATGTGGTGCGGCAGGTGGCCATGTCGGGGAGTCTAATAAGTCAGTAGCAGCAACCGCTACTTCACTTCGAGCACTACTACCGACTTGGCGGGCAGCGTCACGGCGAGCTTATCGCCCTTTTTCTTCGCGCCTTTAAAGTCAGCCAGCGCCACAGTCGTGGGCTTATCAAACGTGTTGTAGTCGCTCACGCTGGCCGAGGTAAGCACCCGGCCAGTCACGGTTTTCCAGCTCACGCCGGGCAAGGCAGTTTCTAGGGTCAAGGCGTTTTTGGGGTCGAGGTTGACCAGCGAGATATGCACCGCACCGTTTTTATCCTTCGAGGCCGAGGCATTCAGGGCCGGGATTTTCTCGCCGTTGAACGTGTAGTCGGGGCTAGTGAATTGCAGCGGCAGGTACTGCGCATCCTGGTGCACCTGATAAAGGTCAAACAGGTAGTAGGTGGGCGTGAGCAGCATCTTCTCCTTGTCAGTCAGCACCAAGGCTTGCAGCACGTTCACGGCCTGAGCCAGGTTGGCCCCGCGCACCCGGTCGCAATGGTTGTTGAAGATATTGAGGGTGGTACCGGCCAGCAGGGCATCGCGCAGGGTATTTTGCTGATACAAAAAACCGGGGTTGGTGCCGGGCTCTACGTCGGTCCACACGCCCCACTCATCTACCAGCAAGTCTACCTTTTTTTCTTTGTCATACTTATCCATGATAGCGGCGTGCTTGGTCACTATCGCGTCCATTTTCAGGCCATTGCGCAGGGTACTAAAGTACTGGTCTTCGCCGAAACCGGTGGCCTTGCCCTTGCTACCGCTCCAGCTGCCAGTGGGCAGCGTATAGTAGTGCAGCGTGATGCCCTGCATCAGGCTTTTCGGGATGTTCTTCATGCAGACCTCGGTCCAGTTGGCGTCGTCGCCGTTGGCCCCGCTCACGATGCGCTTGAGCGGCGTGCCGGGGTAGTTGTGGGCGAAGGTGGCGTAGCGCTTAAATACATCCGAGTAGTACTCGGGCGTCATGTTGCCGCCGCAGCCCCAGCTTTCGTTGCCAATGCCCCACCAGCTTACCTTGTAAGGCTCGGCGTGGCCATTTTTCTTGCGCTCCTGCACCATCGGGGTATCCTCGTTCGAGTTGAGGTACTCCATCCAGTTGCTCATTTCCTGCACCGTGCCGCTCCCCACGTTGGCCGCTAGGTAGGGCTCGGTGCCCAGTAGCTGGCACAATTCCAGAAATTCGTGCGTGCCGAAGCTATTGTCTTCCAGAATATTGCCCCACCACAGATTCAGCATTTTGGGGCGCTGAGCGGCGGGACCTACCCCATCGTGCCAGTGGTAGGTATCGGCAAAGCAGCCGCCCGGCCAGCGCAGGTTGGGCACATGAATTTTCTGCAACGCCTGCACAATATCCATCCGAATGCGCCCCTGCTTGGGAACGTTCAGTCCCGGCTCGACCCAGAAGCCACCGTAGATATTGCGCCCCAGGTGCTCGGCAAACTGCCCCTGTATGTGCTTGCTGATAATCAACTTGGGGTCACCGGGCTGCACAGTGAGCTGCACGGGCTGGGCCTGCGCGGCTGCCAGTTGCGGCGCCAACGCCAAGCCAGCAGCAAGCGTGAGGTAAAAAGAAAGGCGCATAAAGGGCATTGGCTGATTAAGAAATGAAGGTCCCAACTGGCACTTGCACTGACAAATAACGAGCATTCGTTACTTATTTCCTGGATAATTGGGGTAAGCAAAACTACCAACCAAGCCCGCCAACTACCCTGTGGTATTTTCAGCAATAAAGAGGGACAAAATCGCCTTTGAGCACCGCCAAAAGGCGAAGGGCCACCTTAGCAGTAATTTGCCGCGTGGTGCTGCAATGTTGTCTAGTCTATTGTCATCAGCCGTAATTAAGTCAATAAAATCATTTTCAGATTTTTATACACCATCTATCATACGTGAAGCAGCTTATCATTAACTGTGATGACTACGGCTGGGATGCCCCCGCCACCCAAGCCATCCTGGAGCTGGGCGCGGCCGGGCAGATAAGCAGCACTACCGTAATGGCCAACTTCGCCAGCGATGCCGACTTGCGCGAGCTGGCCCGGCTGGCCTCCCCTGCCCTCTCGGTAGGCTTGCACCTAACGCTGAATGCCGGGCAGCCGCTAAGCCCGGCCTCCCAAGTGCGCTCGCTGGTCGATGCCAATGGGCAGTTTTACACGTCTGGCCAGCTGTGGCAGCGGTTTCTGCGGGGCCAGGTGCGGCGCGAAGAAATGAAGCTTGAAATAGCCGCCCAACTGCACCGCCTGGCAGCGGCCGGCTTCAACCTCACCCACGCCGATAGCCACCAGCACCTGCACCAGTACCCTATGCTAGGGCCAGCGCTGCTGCGCATTTTGTATGAGCTGGGCGTGCGGCGGGTGCGCCGCCTCACAGCCGCCAGCCGCCTCGACAAGCGCGGCTTGGTACTGCGCGCTTTTGCCCGCAGCAGCCGGGCGGCGTTGGGACCGTTCCGCACGCCGGGGGCGCTGGTATCTACGTTTTCGACTGAGCCGGCCAGCGTGGCGGGCTTTCGACGCGGGGTAGCAGCCGCGTTTCAGCAAGCTGAAATAGTGGAATTTATGAGCCATCCAGGGCTGAGCGAGCGGGCTGGCTCGCCGCTGATGCGGGTGCCGGAATATGAGTTTTGGCGCAGCGGCGAGGCGCGAGAATTGCTACGGGAGGTGGGCGGCGAGATAGTGAGCTACGCGGCGGTGTAGCTGCGCGCTGCCTAATCGCCAACATGAAACTCCCGACCTGCTTCTTATCAACCAATAAGGGCTACGGCACCCAGGCTTGTAGAGCCCAGGCGACGCAGCCCTCATTCCTTTAATCCCACGCTACTTTATAGTCAGGCGATACGGCTTATCAGGCGTTAGGCGCTTGGTCAGCAGATTGTCGGCTACAGTAGTAGCGGTGGCCATTCTATTGGCCGCAAGGTTTTCGACGGGCAGGGTGTCGGCCGCCTGGTTGTAGGTCGCAAATCGGTCGAGGTAGGGCGTATCCTGGCGGCGGTGGATGAGATGGACCCGGAAATCGTCTTCGGTAGCGCTGTCGGCAATGGCGGCGTGCAGCGGGAAGAAGGCTTTTACTTCGAGGTGCGTTTTGCAGTTGGAGCAGGACACGGGGTCCCAGCGGCTCAGTACCGATTGAAACCCGACCAGCTCTTTGGTATCGCCCGTGTGGTGGTACACCGCCACGATAAACGAGCCTTTAATCGGAGCCCGGTTGATGTTGGTCACGCGCAGCACTTTGGTGGCCGGCGGGGCAGCAGGCAGTCGCGCCAGCCTAGCAATTGCCTACTTCTCTACCCGCACAAATGCACCCACCAACGACACAATCGCCGTTATCACGTAAAATAACACGCTGACACTCACAGCCACTGGCGCATTCAGCGCAAACAGCTTGGCCCCGTACAAAAACGTAAGCTCGCGCGCACCCAGGCCGCCCACCGTGAGCGGCAGCACCGCCGCTACCGACGAGGCCAGGAACACCAGTAAATACGGCAGCACTGGCCCGTGCGCCGCGCCCAGCGCAGCCAGCAGCGCCCAGGCTTGCAGCACCTGCGCCCCCTGCACGCCCAGCGCCTGCCACGACGTGCGAGCAAAAGCCCCACGAAACTCTCCAAACCACCAGCGCCCCAGCACATAGCTCAGAGCCAGGCCTAGGGGCACCAGAGTAAGTGCACCCACTCGCCACCAACCAGGATAATCGGTGCCCGCAAACAGCAACAGGAGCAGCACCAGAAGCGCAACCATACCGCTCAGCCGGTCGAGCAGCAAGGCCCGAAAAATCACCGCTCGCTGCCCCGGAAACTGCTTGCCCAATAAGTACACCTTATAGCCATCACCGCCAATGCCGCCGGGCAAAAACAGGTTGTAGTACATGCCCAGCCAGTACAAGCGCAAGTTGTAGCCCTCGGAAAGCTGAATGTTAATAGCTTGGAAAAATCGATTGAGCCGCACCGAAGCCAGCACCTTCGACACTACAAATAACACCGCCGCCAGCGCCAGCCAGCCCGGCTGGGCGTGGCGTAGGGTGCGGGCCAGTGCGGGCAAGTCGAGGTGGCGGGCCACCAGCCACAGCGCCCCAGCCATAAAAGCCAGCTTGGCCAGCAAGGTGGCATAGCGCCGCCAGGCAGGCGCGGCAGGGGTTTCGGGTGAGGCCATATTTACAGGGCCTTTTTATAGGGCGCAAACTCGACCAGCCGGAAGCGCAGGTTGCCGTCAATCACGAATTCGTCGAGCGTGCGGCAGGGCTGGCCTTGCAGCTGCGCCGCTTGCCCAAGGTAGAGCCAGCCAGGGCGGCCGGGCAGCGAATCTATTTGTAGGGTTTGGCCGCGCTCGCGGGTGATGTAGAAAGCCTCTATATCGTCGAGATGCGAATGGGGCAGCACAGCCAGCGGGCGGCCCCGCGTTTCGCGGCCTACCCGAATACCCACCGTGCGATACGCTACTTCAGTGGATGTTTGGAGGCGGGCCGGAAACACGAATATATCGAAAGCTAACCGCAGCACTAGCAGGAAATATCCAAGCACTAACAAGCGATAATCGGCTAATTTCCAGAATAAATACATCAGCAGCGCCAGCACTACAAATAGGGCGATGCTCCAGGCCCAGGCCCCCGCCACTATGCGCCCCACGGGGATGGATATGCCCGTAGCATCGGGCACAATAGGCACCAGCGGTGCTCCTAACACTAACAAGCCACTCGCTAGCAGCGACAGTAGCAGTATAGTATCGAGCAAGCGCGTTTGCCAGGCACGGGTGGGCTGTAACTGGTAGTAGAGCGGTATCAGCACCGTGAGCAGCAGCGGCACCAGCATGAACAAATAGCGCGGAATGGTAGCTGGCGACAGCCAATACACTGGCAGCACCGCTATGAATAGCAGCGTATTATAGCGCAGAAAAGGCTGCTGCCACACCGCCGCCCGCAATCCGGGCCGCAACAAGCATAGAATCAGCAAGGTCCACGGCAGGAAGTGCTTGATAAAATTGAATGGAAACAGGAACACGTAGCGCACCGAGTCGAAGAGTGGCTGGGCGGCTACCGTGCGCTGGCTCGACTGCGACCACAGGGTGCGCAATGCTACATCGAGCGAGTTTTGGCGGCTGTAAATCAGGAAGTACGTGCCCAGCACCGCTAGCAGTACCAGTACCCCTAGCACGTGCTGCCAGCCAAAGAGCCGCCGCCACTGCCGCGTATCGAGGCAGTACACCAGCAGCGCAATGGCTTGAAACACCAGCGAGGGCACACCTTTCAGCAAAAACCCTACGGCCGTGAGTAGATAGGTGACAACGAACAGCTTAGCCCATTGTCCGCGCCCGCCATAGTGCCAGATGGCCATAAAGCCCAGCCACGTCAGGCCAGCGTGCCAGAGGTCAATCAGCCCAAAAAAGGAATCATAAAACAGCACCCGCCCCGTGGTGGCAAACGCCAGCGCCACCGTAAACGCCACTTTTGGCCCCAGCTGGGGCCGCAGCACCCGCCAAATGGCGGTGGCATACAGCAGCAGCGCCACCACCGTGGGCAGGCGCAGAATAAACTCATCTTGCCGCCCGGTGAGGCGAAACAGCGCAATGAGCAGCCAGTTGAACAGCGGCGGTTTATTATAATAAGGCAGGCCTTGCAGCGTGGGCTGGAAGAAATGCCCCGAATAGTGCATTTCCAGGGCTACCAGTGCCCGAATGGGCTCATCGACCAGCAGCGGCATGCGGCCCAGGTTGAGCAGCAGCACCGGCAACGCCAGCGCCAGGGTAAGCCCCACCAGCAGACCCGGCCGCTGGCCCAGCGCCGCAAACACTCGTCGGGCAGTAGTTTCTATCACTGATTGCAAATAATACAAAATGGCTTGCTTCGGCAAAGCTCAGCCTATTACAAAGGTAGCGGGCGCGCGAACCCTGCACCGCGCTCTTCGGTTTAATATCATCGGCGCACCGCCTACATTTGATATATGACCCACCCCGCTGCCCCTACTGCTGCCCCCGACCGCCTTACCCAGACGCTATTGCGCCACGGCCTGCGCCAGACGCCCGTGCGCCGGGCCGTGCTGGCCGCCCTCTCGGGCAAGGGCTATGCCCTCACCGGCACCGAGATTGAGCAGGAAATTGGGGCTGATACCGACCGCATCACGCTCTACCGCACCCTCAAAAGCTTCGAGCAGCAGGGCCTCATTCATCGCGTTATCGACGATACTGATGTGCTGCGCTACGCTGCCTGCTCCATTGAGTGCTCGGCCGGGGCGCACTTCGACAACCATGTGCATTTCAAATGCGGCACCTGCCAGCACACTTATTGCCTGAGCCAAGTGGCAATACCGACTGTGCAGCTGCCGGGCGGTTTTCAGGCCGAACGACGCGATTTTCTGCTATCGGGCGTATGCCAACTTTGCCAGCCACTATAGGTAAGTCAGTTAGGTAGTGTTAAACGTGCATCGTGCGGCAGGCACCCCAGTGGGGTGCCTTTTTTGTGGCTATTACCTGCGCGGGCAATCAGTCATTAACCTAGTTAGTACGTCTTTCTAGCTACAGCTACGCCCCAACCAGCTACCAGACAACGCACAGAGGAAGCATTTTTTTAATACTATCATAACCGATAGCTGTGCCTTTGCCCTTATACAACTTGTCCAATTTTGTGAGTAGCGGAAGCATGCCGGCTGCTTTTTCTAAAATCTGGCATCAGCATCCTATTCATATGGAAAAATTACCGGCGCGGGCGCTATCAGCCGGTTGCTAGCCGCTAGGTTGGCTAGTCTGACAATCCGCTTTTTGTTATATTAATTCTACTTACTGCCTTGCTATTAGTGGCTGGGGAAGCGGGCGGTGCCTACGCTAAAGTTCTGTATTGGGTTTAATTATATGATGGGAAACCTGTACTTTCACGTTGAGTTCACCCAGCCCTCCTGCTATGGATAAAGTGTTACGGTTTGCTGAACAGCTTCTTCCCTCAGCCCCCCGCACTTGTGCGCGAGGGCTGTGCGTGCGCCAGCCACAGGCCTCTATCCCCGGCTCTCAGCGCGCATCCGCCCCGGCTACTTAGGTGGTCTCGGGGCGCTTTATTTTCCGGCTTAGAGGTGCTCTGCGTTGGCTCTGAGCCACGCCGCCGCAATAGTCTGCCACAGTGCGCCGTTTCTAGGCTTGCAGGGGTGCGCTTTCTCACAGCCAGTTACGCTACTGCTATCTGCCCGGCCTTACCGGGATTGCTACTAACCAGCTCACGGGCTGCTGATTTTTTTCCTGCTACACTCTTTACTGTCCCCTATGTTTTTACCTCTACTTCGCCGTTTAGGATTTCTTCCAAGGCTGGTACTTTTGCTGCTGGCGCTAGGTGCGGCTAGGCCGGCGCTAGCAACGCACTTGCTAGGAGGCGAGCTGACCTATAAGTATCTCGACGCCAACGGTCCAACTACCGCTCCCTACCGCTACGAGATAACTGTTACGGTATATAACAACTGCGGGGCGAGTGGTATCGCCTCCCCTTCGTCTACTGCTCCTGTAGCAATCTTCGACCAGGCAACCGGGGCGCGCATAGTGCTGACTGCTACCAACTATAGCAATGCGTCTTCGGGCTACATGAATATTCCGGTCACATCCCAGACGGCCTGTATCACGCCGCCGCAGCCGCCGGGATGTACTGTTTTGAATGCAACGCAGCCTTACATTCTTCAGAAATTCATTGGCACTGTCAGCCTGCCCAATTCTACGCAGGGATATTATGCAGTGTGGACAGCCAGCGCCCGCAATATAGACGTTTATAACTTGGGGACCAATACGTCGATGACGTTGTACACGTCAATGTCGCCGCCTTCGTTGCCCAACAGCTCGCCCGTTTTTGCTTCTAATGCGGTAGCCCTCATCTGCCTAAACGACACAACTACCCTGCTTAACAACGCGGTAGATGCTGATGGCGACCGGCTGGTATATTCGCTTGGGCAGCCTTACGGCGCCCTTACGGGCACTGGTCTCACCAACCCTACTTTCACGCCTCCTCCCCCCGGCGTGCCCTATGCCACCCCTAATGCGGCCTCGGGTACGTTTGCGACTACTACGCCGATGGGGACTACTGCCGGTAATTTTGCCCTGCTAAACCAATCTACAGGCACGGCTAAATACGGCTCGACGATACTGGGCAAAAAGTATGTGGTAGCGGTAGATGTGAGTGAGTATCGCGCTATCAACGGCCGACAGGTGCTTATCGGCTCTACCCGGCGCGACTTGCAATTGATAGTAGGCAACTGTCCGCCCTCGGCGGCCCCAGTGCTGCCGCCCGTAGCCACTACGCCGCGTGCCTACACTATAGAGGCA
>CAXUKA010000022.1:0-34465 GCA_964251335.1 uncultured Hymenobacter sp. | reverse complement strand
CGCCCGGCCGCGGTTAGCAGTTGGTCGTATGGTAAGCGCGGGCCCGTAGGCCGCCCCACCAGCGCCGCCCGGTCGGCGGCGCGCTCGTAGGGCCGGCGCAGGGTCAGGAAGGCCCCGGTCAGGCTGATGCTGATGGCGAACAGGCCCGCCACCAGCCCCAGCCAGCGGTGCCAGGCAAACCAAGCGCGGTTATTCATGTGGCAGCGAGCTAAAGAGCAAGAGGCAAGAACATTAGTCGGCTGTCGGCTGAAAGCGGTAGCTGAGCTGGAGGCGGAAGCTGCGCGGCGGCTGCACGTAGAGTACGCCCTGCGAGTAGCCGCCTGAGAAGTTGCGGGTATTGGCCAGGTTGTAGGCGTTCAGGGCCAGCGTGGCCCCGCCGTAAGTATAGCTCATGGTGGCCTCGTAGCTCACGTAGCCGGGCAGCTTCAAATCCTGCGGCCCCTCGATAACCTTTTGGCTGGAGAAGTTGCCGCCCCCACCCAGCCCCAGGCCGCGCAGCGGACCCCGGCTGGCCGTGTACTTCAGCCAGGCGTTGCCCACGTGGCGCGCGGCATTGGGCAGCCCGTTGCCCACGTTGTCAGGGTTGTTGTCTTTCGTAATAACAGCCTGATTGTAAGCATAGTTGGCCACGGCCGAGAGGTCGGTCGTAAGCTGGCCTTGCAGCGTCAGCTCCACGCCGCGGCTGCGGGCCTCACCGCGGCTGTTCTGGCGTAAACCCAGCGGGTCAGTGGGGTCAGGCACGAGTACGTTGGTTTTGGTAATCTGGTAGGCCGCCAGCGTCGAAACTACCCGGCCCCCGGCCCACTCCTGCTTCGCGCCCACCTCATACTGGATGCCCTTTTCGGGCTTGAACGGCCCGCCCTGGATGCCGAGCGTGTAGTTGTCGGCGTTGGGGTTGAATGATTCCGTGAAGCTGGCATAGAGCGAAGTGGCCGCCGTGGGCTGGTACACCACCCCAGCACGGGGCAGCAAAACGGCGTTTTCCGTGATGCGCTGCTCGGTGGCCGGCGGGACGCGCTGGTCGAAATCCACCACGTAGCGAAAGTTGTCGTAGCGCAGCGCCAGCAGGGCCTTCCAGTGCTCGCCCAGCGCGAGCTGGTCCTGCACGTAAGCGCCCAGTACCACGTTGCGGTCGCGCACGTTTATCTGGTACGTCAGGGGGTAGGTGGCCGGGTTGTCGAAGCTGCGGTCGGGGTTGTAGAGGCTGATGGATGGGGCCGCGTAGATGTTGTACGCATACGGATTGCGGTACACGCCAACATCGAAGCCCGCCACCAGCGTATGCTGCACCGGGCCGGTTTGCCGCTGTGTGGTCAGAAAGGTGTTCGAATTAAGGGAGTAAAAATCAATCGGGTACACCTCGTAGAGTCGGTCGGTTAGCGAGTCGTTTACCGGTGGGCCGTAACTGTCGTACTGGTAGTTGCGAAAGTGGTACTGCGAATAGCGCAGCAGCGAGCGCAGGCTGGTACGGCCCCCTAGCTGCTGCCGGTAGTCGAGCTGCGCCGAAAAGCTTTGCCGGTTGGTATGGTCGCTTGGGTCGTTGCGCGACCAGCTCAGGGGCACGGCGTCGAAGTTGTAGGAGCCGTCGGGGCGAGTCGTAGCCACCAGGCCCCGGTCGTAGCCGACGGTGGCGTTCTCGGCCTGGTAGTTGACCTCGGCCGTGACCTGGGCGCGCGCCCCTACGTAGCTCAGCGAAGGAGCCAGGTACACATTTTCGCTGTGCTGGTAGTCGCGAAAGCTATTGGCTTTTTCATAGCCCACAATGGCCCGGTAGCGCAGCTTACCGCCCGCCGCTAGCGGCCCGGTAGCATCCACCGTGGCCCGGCGCTGCCCAAAGCTCCCGTAGGTGAGGCTGGCCGCGTACTCGGCGTGGGCCAGCGGCTGCTTGGTCACGGTGTTGATGACCCCGCCCGGCGCGGCGGCGCTAAACAACACCGAAGCCGGCCCCTTGATGACCTCGATGCGCTCGACGTTGTAGAGCGGCGGCACCTGCGAAAAGTCGTAGAATACGCCCCGCACCCCGTTGGTCGTAAAATTCGCGCCATTAATGAAGTTGGTGCGAAAGCCGCGTAGCACGTAGTCCATGTAGCCCGAGTAGGTCGTCACGCCGGCCACGTTTTGCAGGGCCTCGGTCAGGGTCTGGGCTTGTTGGTCGCGCAGCACCTGCTGGGGCACAGCCTGGATGGCCTGGGGCACGTCGAGCAGCCGGGCGCTGGTGCGCGTGCCGATTTCCGACACGGGCTCGGCGTAGCGGTGCGGGTCGGCGGTTGGGGCCGTCACTACTATCTCTGTCAGTTCCTGCTGGTTTTCGGTAAGCTGCAAACTCAGTGTAGTAGGGCGGCCGGCCGCCACGGTCACGTTCTGCTTGGTGGCCTTGTAGCCCAGGCCAGTAGCGACCAAAGTGTAGGTGCCAGCCGGCACCTGCTTGAGGGTAAAGTCGCCGCGGGCATCGGTGGGCGCCCCCAGCGCGGTACCTTCCAGCCCCACGCTGATGCCAAACAGGCTGGCGCCGTTGGCCGACTGAATGTGGCCCCGCACCGCGCCCGTGGGGGTTTGAGCCCAGACGGAGCTGGCCAGCAGCCAGCACCCGAGTAATAGAAACAGCTTCATGAAAAGAGGGAGTGCCGCATGTCTCCGAGGGGCATTCGACGAAAAAAGAGGTTGCCTAGTACCTGACGTAGGTAGTAGGTTTTTTGAGAAAGTTGGCGCGCCAAGCAGCCGAACAGCACTCAGTAGGTGCGGCCTCGATACTCAACGGTGAGGCAGTTTTTGATTGGTGGCACCCTGCCGCGCACCGGGTCGGCAGACAGGTTAGCGATGGCCGTGCTGGGCTAGAGATTGGCGTTGGTCACGCTCGGGCCTGGTCGTATATGGCCTGCCGCCACGTGGTAGTGCGCGAGGCAGTGGTAGTTCTGAACTCCAGTGATTGTTTGATTATACCTAACGCATGGGTTGGTAATGAGCGCCGCTTGTTTAAAACAGTAGCCCACAGCCAATACTAAATATCCTGCATAGGTGAGGTACCCAATGTCCAGCGTATACACGAGCTGCTACACTACTGTCAGCACACAAGCCAACGAAGGAGCGCGTAAGCGCGCATCAGGACGCCACAGCTAGGGTAGAAAAGTCATCCTGCGCTTTTCACCTGGCAGTTGGTTTCTGCAATAGAGTGGCCCGCCACGCGCCTAGTTGGCTAGGGAACTCAGGAAGTGATACCCCTGGCATGATAGCATAGGAATACTGCCTTGGCCTCTAAAGGGTTACCTTATGCCTGCGGAGGATGAAATACGCCCAGCATAGCGTTGACCGGTACCCAGGCCGACTGATAGGGGCCGTAGCTTACAGGTGCGCTGGCCCAGCACATGGGAGCCACCGGCACCAGGTTTTGAAAGGCGACGGGTAGCATCTCTACCTGTTCCTTCAAGGGGTTGGGTACCTTGTTTTCCCGCTCTTCCTGTTGTTTGAGCTTCTTGGCGAAGTAGCATTTGCCGTCGCAGTGCAGCTGCGGCCGCGCTTTGTTGATGCAGAAGCGCGCGGTAATCGTGGCCCGATTTAGGGTAAAGTCTGTTACCAGCACTTCGCGGCTGAAGGTTTGCAGCAGCACCAGCAGAATGAGCAGATAAGAGAAAAATGCCTTCACGAGATGGTCACTGGCCTCTGCAAAGGTAGGCTACAACCTTATTTTATAGCGGCCCGGCAGCAAATCAAGCATCTTGGCCAATTTCCAGCAAAGAAGCGAGCTAACTAGGGCATACGGACAAGTAGTTGCACCAGCAAAGGGTGGCAAAGAGAAAGCAAAAGCGGCGGAAGCCAGCCGCCGTTTTTTCGTAGCGCGTGGCCAAGCGACGAAAGTCCTTGAGCCGCTTAAAGAAGCGTTCCACGCGGTTGCGCCGCCGGTATCGCACGCGGTCAATCAGACGGCAATACGTGCGGTTTTTTTGCTGGGAATCACCACTTCGGCCCCGGCTTGCTCCACCGCTTCGACGATAGCGTTGGTGTCGTAGCCCTTGTCAGCCAGCACGTGGCGTACCGGTCCGGCCGCCGCGAGCAACTCCAGCGCCCGGGTGCAGTCTGCCTGCTGACCCGGCCTCAGCAGCAGGGCATGGGGGCGCCCAGCCTCGTCCACGGCCGCGTGCAGTTTGGTCGTTAGCCCGCCCCGGCTGCGGCCGCGCACCTCGTCGCCGCAGCGTTTTTTTTTAACCTGCCCACTGGCTCGCTGATGTTCCCGCCTGATAGTGAAGTCCAATAGCATAGCCTCCACCTCGGGCAGCCGCACGGCGGCGAATAGCCGCTGCCAGGTGCCTTTCTGCGCCCAGCGCAAGGCCCGCTTGCGCACCGAGTCGTGCTTGCCAAAGCGGCCAGGTAGTACGCGCCACGTGCCGCCGTGGCGCATGACCCAGAGCACCGCGCTCAAAAACAGCCTGTTAACAGCAGGTTTCAGACGCCGTGCAGCCCACATTTCCCGCCTTACCAGCCAGATGCAGCGAGATTTTTTCCTGCGCTGCGTCGCTCAATTCGTCGCCTTCCAGTCCCATCCCCCAAAGTAAATTGTCCCTATGCCCTAGTTTGTCACTCCTATAAATCGACTCATCTACCTGTTGCTGCTGCTCGGCTGGCAGTCTTTCAAATAAGGCCAGTCGCAGTCAGCGCAGCGGGTATTCGCTGCCCAGACTGCAGGTGAGACAGGTTTGCGTTGGTGCTTGCCTCTACATAGCCCTTGAGAATCAACAGGCAAAGTTACTTACCCCTCTGCGCCAGCTATTTCTCAGTGACAGTTACTTCCTGGCTACCACTAGTTCTTAGGACGGCAAAATGGCGTACTTAAGCCCGTAATAAAGCATCTAATTGCTTCTAATGGCTTTCCGGCCCCCAAACCCGGGCTTAGTCTAGCCACCAGCCTGTTAACTAAGCCCACGGGTAACCGCGCGTTCCTACCTTGTCTATCTATCCAAACGATTTACTTTCTTGCTAATGGCGGTTGCTTTTCCCTCTTTTCGCCGGCCGTTGCAGGCCTTCGTGTGTTACGCGGCCTGGTTGGGTAGCCTCGGGGGCATTTCTCCGGCCGCAGCGCAGCAACCGCTGCCCGTGACGATTCCCAATTCGGAGCACCACGTCCTGCAGTCGGCCGTGGCGGGCCATGCCTACGACGTGTACGTGCACCTGCCGGCGGGCTACATTGCCACTGCGGCCAAAAAATACCCGGTGCTATACGTGGTTGATGGCGACAACGATTTTGCGCCGACGCTCGAATACCTGGGCTTGCTGATGGCCGAATACCACATTCCCGAGCCGTTGGTCGTCGCCATCGGCGACGGTGGCCTCATTGGCACACCCGGCAATAAG
Organism: uncultured Hymenobacter sp.; assembly: GCA_964251335.1. GTDB lineage: Bacteria > Bacteroidota > Bacteroidia > Cytophagales > Hymenobacteraceae > Hymenobacter. The sequence goes on along the minus strand of CAXUKA010000022.1, from coordinate 29,122 downwards.
CGCACCCGCGACTTCACACCCACGGTTACGGCCGCCGCGCCCGAAAGCGGCGGTGCCTCGGCCTTTTTAGGCTTTATCGAGCAGGAGCTGTTTCCCTTCGTGGAAAAAACCTACCGGGCCGACCCTGCCCAGCGCACCTATTATGGCTACTCGATGGGCGGCCTTTTCGGCACCTACATCTTATTTCAGAAACCCACGCTTTTCCAGAATATCCTACTCGGCAGCCCAGCCCTGGGTTACGATAAGGAGGGCATATTTGAGGTTGAAAAAGCCTACCACGCCACGCATACCGCCCTGCCCGTACACGTGTTTCTGGAAGTAGGCGAGTTGGAAACGCCCGGCCAGCGGGAGCCTTACCAGCGGCTGGTGCAGCTACTGCAAGCGCGTCATTACCAGCACCTCGACCTGCACTCGGTGGTGTTACCCCGCGTCACGCACCTCACGGGCAAGCCCACGACGATGCTCCAGGCGCTCGGCTGGGCCTACACCACTCCGCACGTCACGTTCTGATGCCCCGCTATTCCGTCTTGCTGCCTCCGCTACCGGCATTTGCACGCCGACTAGCCGTTGTGCGCCGCGCACTGAAACCGACCCTGACGACCGGCCTGCTTTTGCTGCTGCTGGCGGGCAGCGGCCGCGCTGTCGCCCAGCGGCTAGCTACGCTCACCGTGGCGCTACCGCACCCGACTGGCAGCCTAGCCATCCCGGTGCATACCAACCTGGATGCACTCACGCTGCTGCCCGATTCGGTTGTGCAGCTGGTCGAAGTGCGGGGCCGCCTGCGCACGGTAGTACCTATCCAAATTGAGCACGGCCGCGAGCGCGTGCTGCATTGGCTGGCCTCGGCGGGCACCACGCCCATCACCCGCACCTATGAGCTGCAGCAAGGCCCCTCGGTACGCCCAACCCCGGCGAGTATGCAGGTAGTTGATAAGCAAGGCGGCCTGGTGCTGCAAGCCGGTGGCCGTCCCCTGCTGCGCTATAACTACCGCACGGTGTACCCCCCGGCCGGCATCGACACGGCCTTCAAACGCAGTGGGTTTATCCATCCGCTGTGGTCGCCGCATGGGCAGGAGCTGACGCGCATTCAGGCCCCCGACCACTACCACCACTACGGCCTCTGGAACCCCTGGACGCACGTCTTATTTGAAGGCGACACGGTGGATTTCTGGAACCTGGGCGACCACAAGGGCACGGTACGCTTTGCCAGCGTGCTGGCTACCACTAATGGCCCGGTATATGGCGAGTATCAGGTGCTACAAAACCACGTGGCTTTCCCGAAGGGCCGGCCCGAGAAAACGGCCCTGCACGAGGTCCAAACCGTGCGCGTTTACCAGCCCGCCGGCCCCGATGCCTACTTGGCCGACCTCACCATTCAGCTCAACTGCGCCACGGCCAGCCCGGTAACACTACTGGCCTACCGCTACGGCGGCCTCGGCTGGCGCGCCACGGCGCAGTGGACCAAGCAAAACAGCGAGGTGCTGACCTCGGCGGGCAAAACCCGGCAGCAGGCCGACGGCTCGCTGGCCCGCTGGTGCCTCGTGCAGGGCCAGCTGGGGGCCGCCGACTACGGCGGAGTCGTGCTGCTCTCGTACCCCACCAACTACAATCACCCGGAGCCCCTGCGCATTTGGCCCGACGACATGAATGGGCGCGGCGACGTATTCGCTAGCTTTTCGCCCACCAAAACCAAGGCGTGGCCGCTCCTGCCCGGCCAGACTTACACCCTGCATTATCGCCTGCTCGTGTTTAACGGCCACTGCACCGCCGCGCAAGCGGAAAGCGCCTGGCAATACTTTGCCCACCCGCCCAGCGTAGTGGTCACGCGCCCGTAGCGCCGGCCGGGCGCTACGCCTCACCTTCCCGCCCACCCATCCCATGACGTTACCCTCCGTTGCGCTTACCGCCTTGGTGGCCGCCTCCCTGGCGCTGCCTACCGATTCGTTGCCGTCGGCCGTCTACCACGCGCCGGGCGGCGCCCGGCCCAGCAAGCTGCCGTCGTACCAACGCCTGCTTGCCGGCAGTACCCTAGACCTGAAGGAGCTGGAAATAACGACCATCACGCTGCCATCCGGCCAGGCCAGCCGCCCCCAGCCCGCCGGCACCGAAACGCTATTTATCGTGCAGTCCGGCCGCCTGGCCGTCACCCTCCACGACTCTACTAAAGCTCTGGGCCCCGGTGGCTTGCTCCTGGCAATGGCCGGCGACCAACCCGCGCTACGCAATGCCAGCCCAGAGCCGGTGCGCTTTTGGCAGCTGCAATTCCGCACAGTGGCGGGCGCCGATGCGACGCGGGGCCAAGCGGCGGGCGGCGCCTTCCTGCGCGATTGGCCGGCGTTCCCGCTTACCAAGACCGACAAGGGCGAAACCCGGCCCGTCTTTGACCGGCCCACCTCCATGTTCCCGCGCTTCGACGTGCACGCCACGGTGCTCAATGCCGGACTAGCCAGCCACCCGCCGCACACGCACCGGGCCGAAGAACTCATCCTCATGACCCAGGGCCGCGGCCAGATTCTGATTGGTAAAACCGCGTACCCCGCCGCCGCGGGCGATGTGGTGCTGCTGCGCGCCAACGTGCCGCATGCGTTCACCAACACCAGCCCGGCCCCGTGCGGCTACTTTGCCATCCAGTGGCACAGCGCGGCCGAGCAGGAAAAGTAGTTTTTCCACAACTGTTGGCGACACAGCTACTTAAATGATGCTCAGGTGCAGTTCGGGCACCAGTTGCACAAACGAACGTTTTGCTGTACAAGTAGCTATATCAAACGCTAAATGCAGGATTTCAGCGAGTAGCTGCTACGGTTGAAAGCAACTCGCCTTTGCCCGCTGTATCAAACTTTTAACCGAGGCCACAAATGCCAGTTGGGCGGGTTGCCAGGCATTGGTTTATGGTGATGATGCCTTGCTCCTAGCTGGCTAGTGGCTAGTGGCTAGGGCCGGGCAGGCCGCTGACAGGGGCCGGGAGCCGCGTCACTTGCGGCGTGATAGCTGGTGTTTTTAAGGCCCAGTCGGCGATTTCATCCTTGCGGGCAAACCAGACGCCCTCGTGTTTTTTGATGTGCTCGATAAAGCGGTCAATAACGCGCACGCGGTTGGGCCGGCCGGCAATGCGGTCGTGGCAGCTCATCACCAGCATCCGGCGGCGGGTGGCCGCCTCTTCGTAGAGTTGGTCAAACTCGTCGATGAGGGCTTGCAGGTGGCTTTGGGGCGAGTAGCTATCGAAGCCAAACGAGGCGATATCGTTCATGTGCACCGTGTAGGGCACCGTGGCAAAAGGCTTGCCGTTAATCTGTTGCACGAACGGCTCGTCGCGACTCAAGTCATCAATATGATAGCGAAAACCCAGTTCCTGCAAAATCTCCAACGTGCGCACACTGTCGCGCATCCAGTAGCAGTTGTAGCCCACGGCTTGCTGCCCGGTGGCCCGCTTGATACTCGCCACGCTGTCCTGAATCCACTGTTTCTCTTCTTCCCGCGACAGCGTGTACTGCTCCGACCAGCGGCGGCCGTGAGCGGCGCACTCATGGCCGCGTCGGGCCACCTCGGCCGCCAGCGTGGGGTGCTGGTCCACGGCCTCCCCAATCATAAAGGAACTGACCTTGATATTGTGCTTATCAAACAGATTGAGCAGGCGCGGCACGCCCTCGTTCATGCCGTACTCGAAAAAGCTGTTGGTAGGCAAATCGGGGAAGCCGGGCTGGATGGCCTCCGTGATGGGGCCACTCGCGCCTGATATGGGCTGGCCCGTGCCCTCGAACATGAGCGAAAAGCTGACGGCCAGCCGGGCGCCGTTGGGCCAGAAATCGGTAGTTGACATAGGAAGCGGAGGGGGAGAATCAGAAAAGGAAAAAGCCGAAAGCGGCAGCGCGAGCGAGCTGCTGGCCAGGGATACCATTTTGATAAAGTCCCGACGCGAAGCCTGAGCTGGCAGGCTCATGGTTTTATCGCGCCGATTTGCTGCTGAAACGTTAAGTTGTCCTCTAGGTGCCAGTCTTCAAAAATCTGCCCGTCGCGGATGTGCAGGATATCAATGGCTATAAAGCGCACCGGCTTGCCCGAGGCCGGGTGTTTCAGGAATGGCCCCGTATTGTGCCCCGTGAATAAGAGCCGGATAACGGCCTTGTCTTGGGTCAGCACCACGTCTTCGAGGGTGCATTTGAGGTCGGGCACAGCCGTCCGAAAGCCTTTGGAAGCGGTCAGCAAACCCGCCACGCCCGGCGGCCGGCCCAGCGGCAGGGTGTTGTCTTTGAAATTGGGGCTGACGGCAGCCTGGACATATTGCGCGTCCCCGGTATTCCAGAAGGAATAAAACAGCCGCACCGTGCGCAGCAGCTGTTGCTCCTGGGCGGCCGTGAGCTTTCCGCCGTGGGTAATGGTTTTGGGCGCCGTAATCGGCAGCGGAACGGGGCTGATAGCCTGGCCCCAGACCTGGAAACTGCCGGCAGCGGCCAGCATACCCAGTACGGCTACTAGTGTTTTTTTCATCGTAACAAGCAGATTTAGACCATGAATCGGTCATGGTGCCTCGACCCCGAAAACCTGATTTGGCAGCTAATCACTGCCTCCGGCGACGGGCGGGGCGCTACTGCGCGTCGGCCGTGCCGAGCGCATGGCGCATGGTGGGCGTATCGATGTAGGCCTCCAGACGCGTAATCAAGCCGTGGCGCACCGTCCAGACGTGCACGAGCGGGCAGTCAAACGAGCGCTGAGTGGCCAGGGCCGTTCCCCGCGTGTGGCCCAGGGCGCACACCACGTCGCCCGCTTCGAGGAAAGACATGATTTCGACCTTCGGGGCAATGAGGGGCTGCATGGCGGCCGTAAAAGCCCGCAGGCCCTCGTAGCCGTGGTACTCGCCGCCCCAAGGCAGCTGGTCGGTCTGGCGTACCTCAACGGTGGGGTCCGTCAGGGCGAAGTACGCCGGGATGTCCTGAGCGGCCAGGGCGGCGTAGGCTTGTTTGACGATTTCGAGGGGCGTGGCGGGCATAGGCGTAGCGGATAAGTACAGACGCAAAATTCAGCTTCCACTGCCGCCATTTAGCTGCCCAAAGACCGGAATTGCTTGGACGAATCCCGGAATTGCTTGCGAAACTCCCCCGCCGTCTGCCCGGCGACGCGCCGGAAAAGACGAGCGAAATAAGCCGGGTCGTCGTAGCCAACTTGCTGGGCGACTTGCTGCACGGTCAGGTCAGTATAATACAGCAGGCGCTTGGCGGCCGTGACCCGAGTCGTGTGCAGCCAATGCGACACGGGGAAGCCGGTGGCGTCCCGTACCGTCTCGCTCAAATGCGAAAGTGAGACATGCAAAGCATCGGCGTAGGCGGCGGGCCGTTGCCAGCCGGGGCTGGTGTGGAGCAGGCGCAGAAACGCCTGCGTCAGGTGAGTGGGGCGGCCCGTCGCGAGCGAGTCGGTCCCGGGCAATTCCAGCAGCCGGCCCACGGCGTGGAGCAGGGCCGTGAGGACGCTGCTGGCAAACTCGACGGGCCGCGTGGGGTCGAGGGTGTCGCTGGCCTGCTGCAACAAGGCGGCGGCGGCCAACGCCAGCGACCAGAAGGGGTCCGGTGGGTCGGCTACCCGTTGGTGTGCGCCGTAGTGGAACACCGGGGCCAGCGAGTCGGGCAGCCACGTCGGCTCGCAGGTGATAACCCACCCCCTACCCGCCTCCCCGGTCAGCAGTTGGTGCACCTGGCCGGGCCGCACCAGCACGAGTGTCGGCCCGTCGATGAACACTTCTTTAAAATCGACCAGCAGACTGCCGTGGCCCGCCTGCACCAGCACCACCATAAAACTATCGTCGCGGTGGGGCTGGCGAATCTGGGCCGGTAGCGCCCGAAAGCGCGCCTCCAGGCCGTGAATCTGCCAGCCACGGGCCGTCTCCTCTGCGAGCTGGTAAGTCGGCGGGGCAGGTTTAGAGCGTTTGTCTGGCGGCATTGGGCGGGCAGCGCACTTAGTAGGAATCAGGGGCAAAAGTATTCCGATTGTAATAGCCGACCGGCAGTTTGAGCGTAATCGGTGTGTCGCTATCGAGGCAAACGTATTCTTGTTGTAATAGCTGCCTATTGCCAGGGACTACGCCATACCCCATGCCAAAAGACTGAGCCGAAGCTAGCGGGATACGCCCTAGAAGCACCTGACTACATGAAACCGCCTGCCAGCCGAGAAAAAGCACCGACAGGTGGAGGCTCCCATCAGTCGTACGAGCGGGGCGCTATTACGCCGCTAGCGAATGAGCGCCGACAAGCCGCTCTTTTTAGGCGGCCCCACTGCTCTCGCCACAGTTTGAATGGCGGATTGGAATAGAATACCAAAAGGCCCTCTTTTTCAGTATCAACCCCATTGCGGTCCGCCATCATCCGCCAAAGAGGGTAGCCAAACCGAATACGTGAAGTACTACGCCCCTTTTAGAGCCCGCCTATAAGAGGACGTAATTCAAGTACACAAGCTATTTTGCTACCCCTATTCTCGGGCAGCCAGTCCCGACCACGGGCTAGCTTATGGAACATGCCCTCCTCGCCGCCTTGCTAGTTACCCAGCGGCGGCGCTTAGGTCTCTCCCAAGACGAAGTCGCGACGGCGGCCGGACTGAGCTTGCGCACGGTGCAACGCCTGGAAAAGGGCGAGCGCTTGCCGCGCGGGTATACCTTGCAGGCTCTGGCGCAGGCCTTGCAGCTACCTGTGGCTGCGCTGACCGAGCAGGTAGCCCCGCCGCCGAAGCCAGGCCCCGCTGAAGAACCCGTGCCAGGGCCGGCGGCGTTGCCTAGCCAGTCGACAGAAGACGTACCGGCGTACGTAGCCCTGCTGTATCTCTCGGCCTTCAGCTATGTGCTGCTCCCAGGTGCCAATATCGTGCTGCCCCTGCTCCTACGGTATCGCAAGCGCCACGTCGCCCAGATTCAGGAGGCGGGCAGCCGGCTGCTCAACTTTGAGCTCGTCTGGACGCTGGTCACCTATGGGGGCTACCTGTTGCTGCTGGCCGCGCAAATCCTGCTCCTTTTTCGGCAGCAGGTGGTCCTGGTCTGGACCCCTATCCTCTTCTTGCTGAGCCTGCATGTGCTCCATGCACCCCTGCTCTTATTCGGGGCCTGGCGAGCCCGCCAGGGCTCCTACCGAGGGTATCCGGTGGGCTTACGCCTATTTTGACGACTTACATCTGATTGATTAGCAATAATATACCTGCAATGTCGTAAAAATGCCGCCGTAATGCCGCCTCGTCGCTAACGGGAGGATAGTAGCTGGTTACCACTTTTGCTAGACTCCAAGCAGTCACCGCTCGCCTCCTTCCCGCGCATGAAATACCTCTTGTTTTTGCTCGTGACGCTCCTGTGTAGCTTCGCACTCGCGGCGCAACCGACGCCGCTCTCGCCCGCGCTCCGTTCGCTACAGGGCCACTACGAGTACCTCAACCACACCACTCTGCACATGGCTGCCTCGCCCCGCGATGGCCAGTTGTACGCCGTGATTGGCGATAGCCGCTATCTGCTGCGGGCTGCCGGCGCGGACCGCTTCGTAAACGCCAGCGGCGACACGGTGCACTTCGAGCGCGATGCCACCGGCCAAGTTCAAGCCTACACGGTCAGTAAGCAGCGCTTTCGGGTGCTTGCGCGCGGCAGTGATTACCCAGTTAGCATGTGGTATCCCCGGCTGCTGGCCGCGGGGCAGCCGTTCAGCTACCGGTATCACGCGCCGCCGCCCCGCGCCGATGGGCTGCCCGTCGGCGCGCTAACCGGGACGGGGCTTGACCCCGCGCTGCTGGCGACGATGGTCACCAAAATTGTTGACGGCACCTATCCTAACATCCATAGTGTGCTGATTCTGCACGACGGTAAGCTCGTCTTTGAAGAATACTTCTATGACTATGACCGCGAGCGCCTACACCCGCTGCGCTCGGCCACGAAAAGCTTTATCTCGGCCCTGACCGGCGTGAGCGTGGCCCAAGGCCTGGTGCCCACTGTGCAGGCGCCTGTAGTGCCCTATTTCTCCGAGTACAGCTTGCGCAATAATTCCCCTGGCAAGCAGGCGATTACGGTGGAGAACCTGCTGACCAACCAAAGCGGCCTGGACTGCGATATTACCGAGCCCCAGTCGCCCGGGGATGAAACAAAAATGGACGCGTCACGCGATTGGGTCCGGTTCACCCTGGATTTGCCGCTGCGCGACCCGCCCGGCACGGTCGGCCGCTATTGCTCGGGCAACCCCATTACCCTGGGCCGGCTCGTGGAGAAGCGGGCGCAGCAACCCCTCGCCGAGTATGCCCGGCAGTACTTATTTGCCCCGCTCGGCATCACGCAGTTCGAGTGGCGCTTTCAGCCCGATTCTTCCAGTGTGGAAACGTTCTGTCAACTCTCGCTACGGCCGCGCGACCAAGCCAAGTTTGGCCAGCTTTACCTCGACGGCGGCCGTTGGCACGGGCGGCAGGTGCTGCCGGCGGCATGGGTCGCCGCGTCGCTCACCAAGCACGCCGTCATCCAGAACGTCAACTATGGGTATTTGTGGTGGCTCAAGCACCTGGATGTAAACGGGACCCGCTTTGAGGGGGCCATGGCGCAGGGCAACGGGGGCCAGCGCATCGCCATCTGGCCCGCCCAGCACCTAGTGGTCGTGGTGAACGGCGGGAATTACAACCAAGCCTCCCCCAGCGATGTGCTTATCGCGACCTATATTCTGGCGGCCTTTGCCCCAAAAAGCCGTAGCTGAATGGCCGCACCGGCCGCTTAAGTTGTTGCTTATTGACTGAAAAAGAGTTAGCTGGGTGAGCTAATAGTACGAGCAGGTGGCCTACTCGCCCGTGGTAGGCTGTACCTGCTGCAGAAGAGTTCACTTACTGTTTCAGAAACTGTTGGAGTGAGGCCCGGTTCGTAAAAGCAGTTGAATAGTGTTTGTATGTATACGGGGCGCGGGACTATGGCCACCTATTCGCCACGCAAACTGATTTTGAGCGCTCTACTACTAGTAATGAGCTTAATTTCGACGCGGCCTTGCCACTGGTAATACTGGTAATAGGGGAATAGGATTATCCTGTAGTCTGTAGGTTAGCTTGCCAGGCTTTATTTTCCAGCCTACGGCTCAGCTAGCTGCTTATTATTGCGTTGCGGCAGGGAGCAGTTAGCTAGCTGCTTCCTAGATAGTCCTCTCTCCCATTGTATTGCCTCATGCTGCGCATTGCTTGCTTCTTGTGCTGGTTACTGCTGACCACTTGCTCCGGTTGGGCGCAAGTACCCGCCACGCTGCCCCTACGCTGCCTGTCGGTTCCGGCGCCCGGTGCCTACGCTCCCTTACGGCAGGCGTTGGCCGGCGTGCAGGTGGTAATGCTCGGCGAGCAGACGCACCAGGACGGAGCCACCTTCGAGGCCAAGATTCACCTGATACGTTACCTGCACGACTCACTGGGCTTCAACACTCTAGCCTTTGAGGGTGATATGTACGCCCTCGACAAGGCCCGGCGCGAGGTAGCCGCCGGCCGGCCCGTGCGGCCGGTGTTGTTGCGCTCGGTATACGAGGGCATCTGGAGCGGCACAGCCGACTTCGACAGCCTGGCCGCCTACCTCGACACCCACCGTCACCTCCAGCTAGCGGGCTTCGACTGCCAGCTGAGCGGCGAGTACACCCAGGAGCAACTGCTGCCCGAACTGCGGCGCTTCGTGGCCCAGGATACCCGCCGCCACTGGACGGCCGCCGACTTTTATCCCGGCCAGGAGCTGCTGGCTGAGCTCTCGAAGGGCGGCGACGCGCCGCTGCGTCACCCGGCCGACACCCTTCGGCTGGCCCGCTGGCTGGCGCAGTGTCGGGCCTCGGTGGCCTACGTGGCCGCCCGGCAGCCGGCGCAGGCCGGCCGGGCGCGGTTTTGGCAGCAGTGGCTACGCAGCAGTGGGGCCTACTGGCGGGGCGAAGGGCGAGCAGCGCAGGGCCACCCCGAGCCGGTACAGAACCTGCGCGACCGCCTCATGGCCGATAACCTGCTGTATCTGAGCCGCCAGCCCGAACACCCGAAAATCATCGTCTGGGCTGCCTCGTACCACTTAGCCAACCATCTTTCGCGCCTGGACCTCGATGACAGCCTCACGGCCGGCCACCTACGTCGCGAGGCTGTGGCCGACTCGGAGGAGGTGCAGAAAATGACCGCCCGCGCGCTGCTGGGCGGCGCGGTGCCCATGGGCGAACTGGTCAAGCGCACGCTGGGGCCGGCGGCGTATGCCCTGGGCTTCGTGGCCGGCGGCGGCACGTACGGGCGGCTGGAGGAGCCTAAAAGCCTGCGGCCGGTACCCGAGCCCCCGGCCGGCAGCATCGAGCAGGCCTTCGGGCAATTGGGCTGCGCGGCTGGCTTCGTAGACTTACGCCAGGCACCCGCCGGGGCCACGTTCTACGCTTCGCCGCTGGGCTACGTACCGCTACGCGCCCCCTGGGCCGAAGTATTCGATGGCTTTTATTACACCCAGGTGATGCGGCCTACTTCCCGCATGGCGCCCGTGGCAGTGGTAGCGCCTACCGCCACGGGCCGCAAGCTGCTGGGGCAGGTGCGCGATGCGAAAACCGGCGAGGGCATTGCCTTTGCCAGCGTGAGCCTGCCCGGCACCAGCCTGGGCACCGTGAGCAGCGCCGACGGCGCATTTGCTCTCTTCGTGCCGGCCGGGCAGCGGGCCGATTCGGTCCGGGTCTCGTGCCTGGGCTACGCCTCGGCGAGCGTGCCAGCGCGTGGTGCGGCAGTGCTGGCCGTGCGGCTAACACCGCAGGCGCACTTGCTGGCAACGGTGTTGGTCACCGCCCCGCCTCGGCCCGAACTGATAGTGCAGCGCGCCCGCGAGCATATACTCACCAACTACCCACAGCAGGCCAACAGCATGCAGCTCTACACCCGCAGCCGCATCTGGCACAACGACTCGCTACGCACCACCCAGGAGGCCGCCATGGACTTCTACGACCAAGAAGGCTACCGGCGCGGCAGCTGGGAGCACGCCGAAAAGCAGCGCTTTTTGCAGATGCGCGAGCAGCGCCAAACCGGCCCCGAGCCGCTGGAGCCGCCCCTCTACTGGCTGCTCTGGAGCCACGACCCGGTACTGACGACTGATAACCCGCTGGAGCCCGGCCCCGGCCGCCAGTACACGCTCACCCTGCTGGGCCAGACCGAGTACGACGGCCACTCGGTGTACGAGGTGGGCTTTGTGTGCGCGCGGCCCAGCGCCTACACCACGCCCTACGGCTACCCGGCCCCCGAGTCGTACCGGGGCACGGTGTACATCACCACCGATACTTACGCCGTGGTGAAGTACGAGGCGTTTACTGTACGCACGCCCTACGCCATCGATAAGCCCAAAGACCTGCGTCGGCTGGGGCTGACAGCACCGACCTCCAGGCGCCGCACGCACCACGATGTGTACCAATACGAGCAGCTGCGCGGCACCTACTACCTACGCTACGCCCGCCACGACGACGAGCAAGTGTACGCCGACCCGGCCACCGGTGCCCGCCAGCAAACCCAGCGCGACTGTCTGGAGCTACTCGCCACCAGCTTCACCCAAGACAAGCCGGTGGTGCTTCAAACCACCGGCCTCCGCGTAGACCCCACCGTACCCTACCGCCCCGAGTTCTGGGATTCCTACCAGGTGTTGGTGCCCGCTACGGTAAAAGAGAAGTAGTGGCTCCGGATTCTACCTGGAAGGAGTCAATCACGTAGCGCGCCTCCGTGTGCCGTTCTTTCAAGACGTGGCCGCTCTTGGCGAATAGAGCCAGCAGCGTAGCGCTCAGCCGATGCAGGCGGCGGGTAAAACCGCTCTTGTCAAGTCGATTTTGCCCCAGTGCTATTCTATCTAGTGACGCCCCGCGTGAGATTACCGCCGAAAAAGCGGGTTGCCACCAAGGCCGTGGTCAGCACCTGCGCGTCAGAAATGCGTCGGCCAGCAACGGGCGTACCGGGCGGGTGAGAGTGAGCAAATCGTCCAAGAAGCAGTACATCGCCACGGTCTGTTCGCGCATGGTCAGCGGTGGGTTGGGAGGTCAGATACCAAACCTAGCCTGTTCCTGCCGAACAGGCTTTTTTTATGCCCCACCTACCCCGCAACTTGGGTTGGGTAATCTGGCTAGCTGACATTCAGCAATCTACCTGATAGATAAGCTCTTTTACGTGTTGCAAACGACCCTCTGCAACACGTAAAAAAGCTAAGCTGCGTTCTGCACTAGTCATTGCCCCTTTTGAGCTACCTTCAGCTCTGGCTGTGCAGTATAACTAACCCGTCTCTGCTAGCCGTCGCGCTTCACGTATGCTCAGCACCTTCTGGTATTTTGCTGCCATTCTCGGGTGGGGTGCTTATTGGGGATTTTTATGCTGTTTGCTCTGTCTAACGCATGTGCGGCAAGCCCCTCGCTGGCTGGGAGCCGCTGCGCTGGTCAGTGCTTGGCAGGCGTGTGCGTTGGTCTGTCCTCCCTGGTTTTACTGGGCGGGGCGACTTGGCATAGAGCCCCCTCTTACGTGGGTAAGTCCACTCTATCATCCGGTGGATTGGACGGGCAAGGTCCTGTCGCTGCTCGTGTCGGGAGTCGTTATCTATGGCCTAAAATGGGTGACGCCCGCCGATGTGGGGTTTACCGGGCTTCAGCCTCGGTCTTGGCGGGTCGTCGGGCCAGTGGTGGCTGCCATCGCCACGGCCGTCGTGTGCCATGCCTATGGCGCGCGGCAGCATTTTCCACCGCTCTGGTGGAATGAGCGCCTCTTTTACGCAACCGTGCCGGGCTTGGTCGAAGAAGTATTCTACCGAGGGGTGCTGCTCGGCTTACTCAGCCGCGTGTTTGTGCGGCGGCTCCCGCTGCCCGGAACGCAAACCAGCTGGGGCGGCGTGGTGGGCGTGCTGCTCTTCGCCCTAGCACACGACCTGAAATTTCCGTCTTATTTAGTAGCGAGCTTACAGACCGGTAACCTGCACGTACTCTGGCGAGCAGGCTATTGGGCACCCCTATGGCATATTTCCCCCCGCGACCAACTGTATTACCTCGCGATGGGCACGTTGTTTTTATGGGTGCGCGAACGCACCGGCTCCTGCTGGGCGGCGGTGGGCACCCATTGCCTGATGAACACGTGCCTACTGGTTGGCGCTAGCATAGGCTAAGAACCGACTACCAGCCGGTAAAGGAAATGCTCAAAACTTCTGTTTGGACTGTTCTAATCCTAGAAGTCAAAAAGGGGCTAACGCAGGGCACTGGAAGGAACGTGTCCGAAAAACCCTCCTCGAAAAGGCCTCAAAAAACCCTGTTTCCAGGGCCTTTGACGTGGTTCGTCAAGTCATTCGAAAACCAGTAGGTTTGCGAACGATAAATACATTCCACTTGAAGAACAAAATTCACCCCAAGCGATGACCTGTAAGTTTTGGAGCACTGCACTACTGGCTAGTAGCCAGTTGTTGCTGCTTTCTTGTGGGGATAAGGCTACGCAAAAACAGGCTCAAGCTAGCGCTCCCCCACCAGCGGGCAATACGTTAGCCCACCCGATTTCGCTGCCACCGGCTGAAGTAGTAAGCCATTCATACTACTTGTGGTCGGTTACGCAACCGGCAACGTAAACAAGAACGTGCTGCCCGCGCCCACGGTGCTCTCCACCCACAAGTGCCCGCCCTGGCTGGCCATAAATTCCCGGGCAATGCTCAAACCTAGGCCCGAGCCGCCCTGGCTGGGAATTTGGGTGAAGCGATGAAAAATCTTCTCCTGATTTTCGACCGGAATGCCCGGCCCCTGGTCCTGCACGCTCACCTGCACCTGCTGCCCATTGACGGACATGCTGGCCCGCAGATGCAGCGTGTCCTGCATCTGGGCGTAGCGGATGGCATTGGCCAGCAGGCTCAGGAGCACCCAGGTGGTTTTTTCGATGTCGGCGCGTACGGCGGGCAGCGCCGTCGGCACCTGCACGTCCAGGACGAGCCGCTTGGGCAGCAGTTGCGGGCGGATGGTATCGACGGCAAACTTGACCAGCGTGTGCAGCTGCACGGGCTGGAAGTTGAGTTGAATCGTGCCCAGCTCCAGGCGGGAGACATCCAGCAGCTCGCCGACCAGTTTCAGCAGGTGCTTATTTTCGCGGGTGAGGGTATACACCATGTTGTGCTGCTCGGGGGTGAGCGGCCCGGCTTTGCTGTCCTGCAACCGGTTCAGGCTAAGCGTCATGCTGGAGAGTGGTGATTGCAATTCCTGCGCTACCGAGGCCAGGAAGCGCCACTTGATTTGGTCCAGCTTTTTATCCTCCGACACGTTGCGTAGCGTAAGCACAGAGCCTAGGTGAGCGGGCTCGGTCAACTGGGGCTGATACACCTCATTGGTGAGCAGCCGGTAGTACTCGGTTTCGCCTTCCTGGGTGAGGGTAAGCACCGAGTTTTCGGGGGTGCGCTCGGCCGCGGGCACATCGTAGTAGTGCAGGAGTTTACGGAATAATTCGTTTTCCTGGGCCAGCTCATCGGCGGCCCGGCCGGCCAACTTTTCGACCGGAATGCGCAGTAGGCGACTAATAACGGGATTGGCCACCAGAATGCGACGGCTTTCGTCCACGACCAGCAGGCCCTCGTCCAGGGCATTAACCACGCTGGCCAGGCGGTTGCGCTCGGCCTTAAACTGGGCCACCGTGGAGGTGCGGTAGTCGCGCAGCTGCTCCAGCAGCAGGTTGAAGGCCTGGGCTACCTGGCCCAGCTCGTCCTTCCGGTGGACCAGAATGGTAGATGTAAAATCCTGTTTATTCGCTTTTTTGAGGCTGGCTAGCAGCTGGCTCACGGGCTTGACCACCGAATCGGGCACGTGCATCATAAAGAACACGGCGATTACCGCACTCAGGGCCAGCATCAGGAGCGTGTAGCGCATGGCCAGCGTAGCCGTGTGGGCCGAGGCCTCGTTCTTGTGGGTGAGGGCAATCATGTTGAGCTGCACCATGCGGTGAGTCTGGGCACGCAGCTGCTGGTGCAGCGGCAGGACTCGGTTAAAGTAAACATCGGCCGTTGGCTGTGCCCCTATTGGGTTATCAAGTGCTTGCTGGTAAGCGCGGAACGTGCGACTGAGGGAATCGACCACGGCCCGCTCGCCGGGCTCGGTGAGGTTGCCGGCCTCGCGAGTCAGGCTTTGTTGGAATTGCCGCAGACTGCGCTGCACCGTGGCATCGTACCCGGCCGGAGGGGTGGCCGTGAGGTAGCGCTGCTGCTGGGCAGGGACTAGCTGGTCGAGTGCCGCGTACAACTGTTGCCCCAGCTGCACCGAGTAAAAATTATCCTTCAGAATATTGGCCGCCGAGCGGTCGAGCTGCCGCAGGGAAACGAAACTATAGCCCCCTATCCCGAGCATCACCAACAGGACCGCCAGAAAGTCAAGCGTGATTTTGGATTTCAGATTCATACAAGCGGTTGATAGGAGGTGCGCCTGGGGTAGCCGCTCACGCTGGTGCGTCGCTACTTAGCCGTTGAGCCAGCCCTTACTGAGGCGCCACGGCAGAGGCCTCTCGCTTGGCGCGCTACCGACCAAGGAGAGGCTAGCCGCAGTTCGGCCAAATGCCGGACTACTTATTGGGGCTCGAGCCAGTAAACACAAAGCCGATGCCAGAGAGAGGCACTGGGGTACTTGAAACGCATTAGGCATTTTATATCAACGCCTTACTGCTATAAATCCCTTTGTTCAACGGCTCCACCCACGTCGGTTGTCGCCTAGCGTTTTGCTAGGCTGGGTAGCGATATGCTAGGCGTTGGATGATTTTGCTAATGCTGGCCGGCTACTCGGTTTTCCTCATCCCGCCACTGGCAGGGTGAAAGCGAACGTGCTGCCACTACCTAACTCGCTCTCAACCCACAGCCGACCGCCCTGGGTGGTGATGAACTCGCGGGCAATGCTCAGGCCCAGCCCACTGCCGCCCCGGTAGCCCGACTTATCGGGGATTTGAGCGAAGCGCTGAAAAATCTTGTCGTGGTTTTCGGCCGCGATGCCGGGGCCACGGTCCTGCACGCTCACCTGCACGAAGGTCCCGGCCACGGCGGCCCGCACCGTCAGCGGCTCGCCGCCGGGCGCGTAGCGGATGGCGTTGGCCAGCAGGTTGATGAGCACCCAGGTGGTTTTCTCCACATCGGCGCGTACCTGGGGCAACTCGGTGGGCAACTGCAGGTCGAGGGCTATGTGCTTATCGGTGAGCTGAGGCTGCACGGTGGCGGTGGCAAAGCGCACCACATCAGCGAGACTGGTGGGATGCAGGTCGAGCTGAATGCCTGCGCCCGCGTCGAGGCGCGACACGTCGAGCAGCTCACTCACCATGCGCTGCAGGCGCTGGGTTTCCTGCCGGATGTGGCCCGTGATGCGCTGGCGCTCTTCCAGCGGCAACCGCTCATCCTGCAAGAGCTTGGTGTTGAGGTTAATGCTGCTCAGCGGTGTTTTCAGCTCGTGCGACACCGTGGCCAGAAAGTTCGACTTCACCTGGTCGAGCTTCTTATAGTCCGACACATTGCGCAGGGTGATTATCTGGCCCACAAACTCCATCTTCTGGCGGGCCTCATTGAATGACACCAACTCCTGCATGGCCAGTCGGTAAAAGGCTTCCTCACCGCGCTGCGAAATGCGCAGCAGTGGCGCGTCGGCCACGGCCTGCTCACGGCGGGTAGTTTCGACGTCGAGCGGGCGCAGGATTTCGCGCAGCAGGTCATTGTCCTTGGCTACGTCGGGGGCCAGCTGGCCCACCAGCTGCTCCGTAGTCAGGCTTAGCAGGGCACAGGCAGCAGGGTTAGCCAAGATGATGCGGCGGTTCTCGTCCAGCAGCAGCAAGCCCTCGTCGAGGCCACTCACGATGCTGGCCGTGCGGTTGCGCTCGGCCAGCAGCTCGGCCAGCGTGGAGGCGCGGTACTCCTGCAACTGAACCAGCATCCGGTTGAAGGCCGTGGCCACGCGGCCATACTCATCCCCACTTTCGACGGGGATGGTGGCCGTAAAGTCTTTCTCCGTGGCGTGTTCCAAGCTGTCCGTCAGCTTGCGCAGCGGCCCTACGGCCGCCTCCGGCACACTCAGTACAAACATCAGCCCCAGCAGCAGGCTGATGCCTCCAAACAGCGCCAAGTACTCGGCGGCCTTGGTGGCGTTGCGGTTGGCCTGTTCATTTTTGCGGGTGAGGGCGGCCGTGTTCAGCGCCACCATGCGGTAGGTCTGGCCCCGCAGCACCTCTAGGATGGGCGCGCGGCCGGCGGCCGGCGTGCCGGCATCGAGCTGGCGCTGAAACTCGGCCTGGCTCTGGGTCAGGCTGTCCACCACTTCGCGTTCGCCCACCTCGGTGATGTTGCCGGCCTCGCGGGTCAGGCTCTGGCGAAACTGCGGCAAGCCCTGGGCCGCATTGGGGTCGGTTTCCATGCGGTCGAGGGCGCGCAGCATCTGCTGGCCCAGCTCCACCGAGTAAAAGTTGTCCTTGAGCACGTTGCGCGAACTGCTATCGAGCCGATGCACCGTATAGAAGGCGTAACCCCCGAGGCCGAGCAGCAGCGCCAGCATCGCCACGAAGCCGAGCGTGATTTTGGTTTTTAGGTTCATGGTCTTCGGGAGGGGTAGGGCGTTACTTGTCATTGCGAGGAGGCACGACGAAGCAATCGCATCAAGACGAGCCGTTCAGGTGCGATTGCTTCGTCGTGCCTCCTCGCAATGACAAATTGTTGTTATTTCAGACAGTCAATATGTTATCAGGTACACGTCCAGGTCGCTGCCATCGCCGGCCACGGCCGTCAGCAGGTCGTGGGTCACGCCGCCTCGGCTCAGGCGCTGCCAAATATTCTTCTCACCTGTGATGCCGCAGACGAGCAACGTGGCGTTTTTCTCCTGGGCTACCTTGCGGATAGCCGCCACGATGTTGTCGTCCTTCACCCGCAGAATCTGCGCGCCGAGCTGGGTGGCTAGTTGCAGGTTATTAATCAGATGCCGCTGGGCCGCCAGGCCGATGCGGTCGCCGCTTTCGCGGCTGGTTTGCACGTAGAGCACGTACCAGGCGGCGGCCCCGAAGCGGTCGGCGAGGCGCGAGGTTTTGCGGATGATTTCCTTGGCGGCCCGGTCGTTGGTGTTGATGCAGGCCAGCAGCCGGTCGTCGTTGCGAAACTGGGGCAGTACCGGCATCGCGCCGCCCGCGCCGGTTTCGACCTGACGGCCGAGCAATTGGGCCACTTCGCGCACGGCCAGCCGGCGTAGCTGCAACAGGTTTTCGGGCTGAAAGAAATTGGCCAGCGCAGTGGGCACCTTGGCCGCGTCATAGATTTTGCCTTCTTCGAGGCGGGTGCGCAATTCGCCCACGGTCAGGTCCACATTCACCACCTCGTCGGCCAGCTTCAGCAGTTGGTCAGGAATGCGCTCGGTCACGTCGGTACCGGTTATTTTCAGCACCTGGTCGTGTAGGCTTTCCAGGTGCTGCACGTTCACGGCCGTTATCACCGAAATGCCTCTGTTAACCAGCTCCTCCACGTCTTGCCAGCGCTTTTCGTGGCGTGAGCCGGGCACGTTGGTATGGGCCAATTCATCAACAATCACCACCTGCGGCCGGCGCTGCTCGATACCGTCCAAGTCCATCTCCTCCACGGCGTGGCCCTTGTAATACACCTGCTTGCGGGGCATGGCGGGTACCTCCCGCAGCTGGGCCACGGTGCCGGCCCGGCCGTGGGTTTCGACGTAGCCGAGCAGCACCTCCACGCCGTGCGCGTGCAGGTCGGCAGCCTCTTGCAGCATGCGGTAGGTTTTTCCCACGCCGGCGGCCAGGCCCAGGTAGATTTTAAGCGTGCCGCGCCGTTTGGCCTGCACCAAGCGCAGGAAGCGTTCGGCGGAGGTATCGCGCTGGTCTTGCTCGGTGGGCAGCATTGTGTTTTATAGGTTTTAGAAAAATGTAACGTTGTCATGCTGAGCTTGTCGAAGCATCTCTATCGCTTCATCCAAGCCGTTGCAACGAAGCGGTAGAAATGCTTCGACAAGCTCAGCATGACGGACTGTTTAAGCATTTTCCAACTATATATTACAGCGTCAGCCCCATCATCAGCGTGGCTACGCCGTTGGTGCGCACGTACGACTTTTCCTTCTGGTAGACCTGATTCTGGTCAACAAACTCCTTCACCTCAGCCCGCAGGATAACACGCGGCACTGGCAGATAGTCGAAGCCCAGCGAGTAGCCCGTGGTGCGCAAGCCGCCAAAGCGCGTGGGGGCCAGCACGCCGCTGGGGTCGTGGTAAAACTCGGCCCGGCCCACCAGCCCGGCGCGCTCCCAGAGGCGACGGCGCACGATGAGCGAGCCGCCCTGCCAGGCATCGTAGCCGCCGTGTCCGTCGAGCTTTTCCTGCCAGCCAGTGTCGAAGGCAGCGGCAAGTTTCCACTTTTTCGACGGGTCGTAGGTCACGTAGAAGTTGTGGAAGTAGCGCAGCCGGATGCCCACCGAATCGGGCACGTTGCGGCCCTCGCCGAGGAAGGTGCTGGAATTGAGCAACCATTTTGAGCTGGGCCGAAACTGGATTTGGGTGCCGATGGCCTCGTTCTGGTTGCGGTCGCGGATGACCTGCCAGCCGTTGACGGCCAGAAAGGAGAACAGCCACTTCTTACCCTTGTCGTAGGTGAGCTTGGCCCCCGCCTCATAGTAGGGCGAGTTGTCGGCCATGATGCTGCGCGTGAGCGTAAGGTTATCGCGCGAATTGGGCCCTTCCAGCCCGATGTGCGACACGAAAATGCCCGCGTCGAGCCAGAGGTTTTTGGTTACCTTAACCCCCGCCCAAGCCTCGTATATGTTCTTGAAAATGCCCGGCTCGGCGGCGTAGTTGGCATCGGGGTAGGTGCCGGTCTGGATGGCAAACGTGCCGCGAATACGCTGGCCGGTGTAGCGCGCCCCGAGCAGAGCCAGATTCACGGCGAACTGATTGTGCAGGTTTTCGGAGTAGATGAAGCTGGGCCGCGTCAGGCTGGCGGGGTTGTTGAAATCGTAGCCGTAGTACACGCCCACGTACCCAAAGAACTCCGGCTTAATGTCTTCGGAAGCGGTGTCGGCCACGGCCGCGGCAGTAGGCGCCGCCCCCACCGTGGTGGGCGCGGCCGCCGGGGCCGCCGTGGTGGTGCTGGTAGCGGGCGGCACGGGCGGTGGGGCGGGCACCGTCTGTGCCCAACCGGGCGTTAGCAACAAACTCAAATCGAAGGCCGCAACAAGGATAAAAGGGGTTCTCATACGTGGGAAAGCGATAAAATGGGAAAACGGGCGGCCTGCGGGGCCGACCGTTTTCACGCGTGAAGGATAGTTTTTGGGTATTAGAGGCGGAAATTGACGGCGAAAATCAAGCGGTCCTCATAGGTGCGCAGGTCGGGCACGTAGGTGGCAGGCAGGGGCTGGTCGGCATAGCCACTGGGTGAGGTGGTGCCGCCCGGCCCGGCGAAGTAGGGCACGTTGGCCGAGCGGTGCAGGTACTCCACCCGGAAGGTCACAAAGTCGCTCGGCATCAGGTCGAAGGTGGCCGTAAACTCCTTAGCCGTCAGCCTACTGGCATCAGTATTGGTAAAGCCCACCACCGAGGGGTTGAAGCTGAGGTAGCGCGAGGGGTTTTTCACAAAGCCCACGCGGGTGGTTAGCGCCAGCTTATTTTTGGCAAACCACAACCGGTTGGCCAGCGACGAGCCGAACATGTAGTTATCCTTGGCTTTCACGTCATTGCCGCTGGCATCGGTGCCACTCTGGAAGCCGTAGTGCGTATTCAGGCTAAACGCGGCCTGCGTGATGCCGCGTAGCGGACCCTTTTTGTCCTTGTGGTAGTAGCGCGCCACGATGGAGTTGTCGTGGTGAAAGCGCTGCACGCTGGGGTAGGCCGCCCGGCCCACGGCCAGCGAGTCGGTGCCGGGGCGCGAATCGTTGCCGTAGTAGAAGTTGGCTACCAGCTGCAGGTTCTCGTTGGGCCGGTAGTAGTTCGAGTTGCCGATGGCAGGGCGGTTGTTGTAGGTGTGGTAAGTCTGCCAGCCGTTCATCAGCCACAGCTCGGTTTTGAACTTCTTGCTGGGATAAAACTGCGCCCGCGCCCCCTGAAAGTAAAAGGGCGTAAAATCGCAGACCAGCGAGCGCTGGTAGCTCCAGTTTTCCTGGGTCACGTAACTTTCCAGGCCGATGTAGCTCATGAAGATGCCCAGCTCCACGTTCAGGCCGTAAGCCACGTTGAAGTGGTAGCCGGCCGCCGCTTCGCGGATGTATTTCAGATTATTACTGGTTATGCCAACCCCGTTATTCGCGCCATTCGCGCCGATGGTGGTGCCCGTGTTGCGGCCGCGCAGCACCGAAGCGTCGGTTTCCTGCACCACGTTCAGCATCGAGCCCGTTTGCAGCCAGATGCGGCCGATAATGTTCTTATAATTCGTCTCAATGCCGACCGAGGCCAGCGCCACCGAAAACTCCTGGGTGCGGCCCATTACGGCCGAAATCGTCTGCGTATGGTCGAGCGGATTGGCGAAGTTATAGTTGTAATAGCCATCGAGATAAGTACTGCCCGTTAGGATAGTTTCGCCGTCCTTGTCCTTGAACTGGAGCGGAAAATTCTGCTGGCGGTTTTGGCCGTTGACCCAGCTCAGGTCCATGCCATCGAAGGGGATTTTGGCGGTCACAGCGGCCGTGGTGTCGGCCTTCGTAGCGGGATTTTGCGCGGTAGCGGTTTCGGTACTCTGAGCCAGCACCGGCAAGGCGGTGCCAACGGCTGCTAACGCAGCCAGCGCAACTTTAAAAAGGTTTTTCATCTGAAAAACGAAGGAGAAAATAACACTCGTCGTAGCGCGCACCTGCGGCCGTCGTGAGCGTCGGGAAGGGTGTTTTGCAGAAAGGATTACTTGGCTTTCATGGAATCCAGCGCCACGTTGAGCTTAAGCAAGTTCACGTGGTCGGGGCCCAGCAGGCTGGTTTCGATGTGCTGCTGCACTAGGGCCTGCACCTGGTCAGCGGGGAGCTGGCGAGCCTTGGCCACGCGGGGCACCTGCACCAGCGCGCCCTGGGGCGATAGGTCAGGGTCGAGGCCCGAGCCGCTGGCCGTGAGCAATTCGGCGGGCACGTCGGCCGCTTTCACGTCGGGGTTTTTCACCAGAAAGGTGTCGAGCCGCGCTTTTACCTCTTTCAGGTAATCAGGGTTGGAAGGCCCCTTATTGGAGCCGGCCGAGGCATCGGCATGGTAGCTCGCCGCCGAGGGCCGCGAATTGAAATACTGAGGCTTGTCGAAAAGCTGGCCCACGTTGGCGAAGCCCACGAGGCGGCCGTTTTGCACGATTTGCTCGCCTTCGCCGTGGCCGGGGGCCAGCCGGGCTGCTGCCCACACGATAGCAGGGTAAATGACGCAGCACAGCACCAGCAGGCCCAGGGTGAGGCGAACGGCGGCGAGAAGTTGGGATTTCATGGGGATAGATATTTTTCGAAACCGTCATGCAGAGCGCGGCGAAGCATCCCGCATGAGGGGTTTTTACAGAAATAGGCCGACTACCAAGTCGATGGCCTTGATGCCGATAAAGGGCACTATCACCCCGCCGAGGCCATAAATCAGCAGGTTGCGACGCAGTAGCGCCGAGGCCCCGATGGGCGTGTAGGCTACACCTTTCAGCGCCAGTGGCACCAGGGCCGGGATGATGAGGGCATTGAAAATGACGGCCGAGAGGATGGCCGACTGGGGCGATTTGAGCCCCATCACGTTGAGCGCGCCGAGCGCCGGGATGGCGACCATGAACAGCGCTGGCACGATGGCGAAATACTTGGCCACGTCATTCGCAATGGAGAACGTGGTGAGCGTACCGCGCGTCATAAGCAGCTGTTTGCCAATCTCTACTACTTCGATGAGCTTGGTGGGGTCGTTGTCGAGGTCCACCATGTTGCCGGCTTCTTTGGCAGCCTGGGTGCCCGAGTTCATAGCCACGCCCACGTCGGCCTGGGCCAGGGCAGGGGCGTCGTTGGTGCCGTCGCCCATCATGGCGACGAGCTTGCCGCTTTGCTGCTCCTTGCGGATGTACTGCATCTTGTCCTCCGGCTTGGCCTCGGCGATGAAGTCGTCTACGCCGGCTTTTTCGGCGATAAACTTGGCGGTGAGCGGGTTGTCGCCGGTCACCATCACGGTTTTGATGCCCATTTTGCGCAGGCGCTCGAAGCGCTCCGAAATGCCGGGCTTGATGATATCCTGGAGTTCGACTACGCCAAGGATGCGGTCGTTCTCGCTCACCACCAGGGGGGTGCCACCATTGCTGGCCACGGCAGATACCTGCTGGGTCGTTTCGTTGGGGAAGGGCTGACTGGCGGCATTAGCTAGGTTACGGATGGCATCGGAAGCTCCCTTGCGGATGCGGATGCCGTTGGCCAGCGTCACGCCCGAGCTGCGGGTTTCGGCCGTGAACTTGATGGCTTCGCTACCTTCGGCGCGCTTCTCCAGATAAGCATCATCGAGGCGACGACTCTGGTGAGCCAGCTCCACAATGCTTTTACCTTCCGGTGTTTCGTCATGTAGGGAAGTGAGCACGGCGGCCTCTACCAGCTCGCCCTCGCTCACGCCGGGCGCGGGCCAGAAGTGAGTCGCTTTGCGGTTGCCGATGGTGATGGTACCCGTTTTGTCGAGCAGCAGCACGTCGATGTCGCCGGCCGTTTCCACCGCTTTGCCGCTCTTGGTGATGACGTTAGCGCGCAGCGCCCGGTCCATGCCCGCGATGCCGATGGCCGACAGCAGCCCGCCGATAGTAGTAGGTATCAAGCACACAAACAGCGCGATAAAGGCCGAAATGGCAATCGGCGTTTTCGAGTAAGCTGCGAAAGGCTGCAAGGTCACGCAGACAATCACGAACACCAGCGTGAAGCCCGCTAGCAGAATCGTGAGGGCAATTTCATTGGGCGTTTTCTGACGCGAAGCGCCTTCGACCAGCGCAATCATCTTGTCGAGAAACGACTCGCCGGGCGCGGTGGTCACCAACACCACGATGCGGTCGGAGAGCACCTTGGTGCCACCCGTCACGGACGACTTGTCACCGCCCGCCTCGCGGATAACCGGGGCCGACTCGCCGGTGATGGCCGACTCGTCAATGGTGGCCAGGCCCTCGATAATCTCGCCGTCGGTGGGAATAATCTCACCGGCTTCGACCACGAACACCTGGCCTTTTTGCAGCTGCGCTGAGCTGACAGACTCGAACTTACCGTTCTCAAGCCGCACTTTGGCGGGCGTATCCTGGCGGGTTTTGCGCAGCGAATCGGCCTGGGCCTTGCCCCGCGCTTCGGCGATGGCTTCGGCGAAATTGGCAAACAACAGCGTGAGGAACAGCACGATGAAGATCGTGAAGTTGTAGCCGAAGCTACCCTGCGCGGCGTCGGGCTTTAGGAGTAGGCCGATGGTCACGATGAACATCACCACGGTGCCCAGCTCCACGGTAAACATGACCGGGTTGCGGAACATGACGCGCGGGTCGAGCTTGATGAAGGCCTGCTTGACGGCCTCGGCCACCAGCGCGGGTTGAAATAAAGAAGGGGATTGGGTAGCCATTTTATGGGTTCTTTCTGGCGTGCGCCTCATCCCTAGCCCCTCTCCGAAAAGGTGAGGAGGACTAGTTTCTAGTTTTAATTCTAGATGCTAGCCGGGGGAAGAGATGAAAAGCGTGAGACTAAAAACTAGATTTAGAGCTAGTCCCCCTCTCCTTTTCGGAGAGGGGCTAGGGGTGAGGTGCGCTGCGGAGGGCGACTAATACAGCGAGAAGTGCTCGGCAATGGGACCCAGGGCTAGCGCCGGGAAGAAGGCCAGTGCCGAGATAATGACGATGATGGTCAGCACCATTACGCCGAAGGTGGCGGTGTCGGCGGGCAGGGTGCCGGCCCCCTCAGGTACCACTTTCTTGCGGGCCAGCAGGCCGGCGATGGCCACCGGCCCGATGATGGGCAGGAAGCGCGAAAGCAGCATCACGATGCCAGTTGAGATGTTCCACCAGGGCGTGTTGTCGCCGAGACCCTCGAAGCCCGAGCCGTTATTAGCCGAGGCGGAGGTGAACTCGTAGAGCATTTCCGAAAAGCCGTGGTAGCCGGGGTTGGCCAGCCAGCCGGCGTATTCGGTGGGGTTGCCGGCGTAGAGATGGGCCGTGAGAGCCGTGCCAGCCAGCACCAGCAATGGGTGCAGCAGCGTCACGATGACGGCGATTTTCATCTCGCGGGCCTCGATTTTCTTGCCCAGAAACTCGGGCGTGCGCCCCACCATCAGGCCTGCAATGAACACGGCAATAATGAGATATGCGAAAAAATTGAGCAAGCCCACGCCGCAGCCGCCGTAGAAGGCGTTAGTCATCATGCCCAGCATTTGGCAGAGGCCCGAAAGCGGCATAAACGAGTCGTGCATCGAGTTGATAGAGCCGCAGCTGATGACGGTATTCGTGATGCTCCAGTAGGCCGAGGCCGCCGCGCCGAAGCGGATTTCCTTGCCCTCCATGGCACCCAGGCTCTGGTTGACACCCAGGTGGCTGATGGCGGGGTTGCCCTGCAACTCATAATAAACCGTGGGTGCTAGCAGGGCCAGGAAGCCCACTGTCATCACCCCGAATATCATGTAGGCCAGCTTCTTGCGCTTGAGGTAAAAGCCCAGGGCGAAGATGAGCGCGATGGGAATGAGCGATAGCGCTACGTTCTCGGTCACGTTGGTGACGAAGTTGGGATTTTCGAGCGGGTGGGCCGAATTGGCCCCGAAGAAGCCGCCGCCGTTGGTACCTAGTTCCTTGATGGCCACCATGGCAGCCACCGGGCCCCGGCTCACGGCCACCGAGTCGCCCTGCACCGTTACGAGTTGCTGCTTACCGTGCAGCGTCATGGGCGAGCCGTTGAAGGCCAGGATGAGCGCCACGACCAGAGAAATCGGCAGCAAGAGGCGCGTGATGCTCTTAACGAAGTAGTTGTAGAAGTTGCCCAGCTTGTCGGTGGTGCGGGTTTGCAGGGCATTGATGACGACCACGGCGGCAGCGATGCCGGTGGCGGCGGTCACGAATTGCAGGAAGGTAATGACGATAATCTGCGACAGGTAGCTCAGGCCCGACTCACCTGAGTAGTGCTGTAGGTTGCAGTTGACCAGGAAGGAGATGTTGGTGTTGAATGCTAGGTCGGGCGACATGGATGGATTGCCATCCGGGTTGAGGGGTAGGCTGCCCTGGGTGCAGAGCACGGCCATCGCGAACACGAACCACACCAAGTTGATGGTGAGCAGTGCCAGTAGGTGCTGCTGCCAGGTCATGTCACGCTGCTCGTCGAGGCCGGCCAAGCGGAAGAGGCCGCGCTCGAGAGGAACCATAAAGTCGAGCGCGTTCTTGTTGCCCTGGAACACGTTGGCCAGAAACCGGCCCAGCGGCAGGGCCAGCAGCAGGGTGAGCCCGAACGTGACGAAAATACCCAGTAAACCAGTAGTCATGGCGAAGAAATCGAAAGAGAAAAAACGGCCTAGAAGCGCTCGGGCTTCAAGAGCACGTACACTAGGTAGCCGAACACGGCCAGCGACAGGGTAAAGAGGGCAAGCATCATGGCACGAGGCAGTTATATTTCGTTGAAAAAGCCCACCGACTTATAAAAGAGCCAGAAGCCGGCCAGGCCGGCGGCTGTAAGCAGGGGAATCATCAGGGAAGCAGGCATAGCGAGCGGGGATAAAAAGTGAAGGGCTGCGCAGGAGCTTTTATGGGTGCAAAGCCCGGCCCTCTTTGCGACCAAGCTGGCTTTATGCGCGGCAAGTGTCTGTATGTCAGTTATAATAATTTTTAAATCGGCTAACTAGCCGCCGCAGCCATGGGAGCTGGGACTAGCGTTTCGCTAGGGCACTTGTGCAAAACGCTAGGAGCACTAGCGTTTTAGGGCAGCATGTTGGCGTGGGGGTGGCAGTAAGCCTGGTACAGGCCCTGGGGCATGAGTTGGCGAGCCAGGTGCAGGTCGGCGGTGCTGCCATCGAGGTGCAGGCCGTGGAGGTACACGTTTTCGATAGCCGCGGTGAGGTAGCGGTCGGCGTGGCGCAGCAGGGCATCGGCCACGGCAAAGCAGTGGCGCAGCACGGCGAGGCGGTCGTCGCGCAGGGCGCGGCGGGTGAAGGCGGCGAAGCAGTCGAGCTGGCGATACACGCTATGCAGCGCATTGGGGGTGTGCAGCTCGGCCGCCAGCTCGGGAAATTCGAGGGTGAGCAGGTCGGCCGTTTCGTGGGCAGTCATGGGGTAGTTGAAAAAAGGAGCACCAACTAGCTGGCGATGCTCCTCCCATATCAAGGCCGGTGCCAGGGCGCGGGCGGCTTGACTTACCCAGGATAATTATCTGGTTTGGAAATAGATAGCCTGCACTAGTTTTTCGCTCGAAATCGTAGCAAAACGCAACGGCCCCTAGCGAAATGCTAGGGGCCGTTGCGTTTTGCTAGGTGGCTGCCGGGGTAAAAAGTGGGCTGGTGGCCCCGTTAGGGCTATTGGCCCGGCCTGGCCTCAAGTTGGCAGGTTGTTTCCTGGCCTTCCACCAATCGGAAGACATTCTACCAATGCCCGACTTACTTGCTGAAATCACCACCGCTGCCAAGGCCTATTACGCTCAAACCTCAGATTTTCCGCTGACCGCCACCGATTTTCTGGATTGGATGGACTCGTTGCCCGCCGCCCGCCGGGCCGATGTGCTGAAGCGGGGCTTTATCACCAGCCAGGCCGAGCCCGACTTTCTGCGCTGGTGCCTGGAGCTGCGTGGCTATTCCATGCGCGCCTTCATGGCCGAGCAGTTGTCAGTAGCGGCCTACGAAATATGGTTCACACACAGTCAGTTCAATGGGGATTTGCCGGTACAGTCGATTAGCCGGTAGGCTAAAGTGAGGCGCGCCGCCAGGCAACCTCACAGCCCATACTCCTCAATCTTGCGGTACAGCGTGGTGTGGGCGATGCCGAGCACCCGGGCAGTGGCGGCTTTATTGCCGTGGCATTCCGCGAGCATGCGCTGAATGTGCAGCTTTTCGGCGTTGCGTAGCAAGCGTGGGTCGGCGGTGGTGGGGTCGGTTTCGGGGAGCGGGGCGGGCGGCGGCCCCAGCTGCTCTTCCAGCGCGGCCAGCTGGATTTCGATGGGCAAGTCAGTCACGGCCAAGGGCTGACCGGGGGGCGTAAGGATGCTGGCGCGCTCCAGCACGTTGCGCAGCTCGCGCACGTTGCCGGGCCAGGCGTAGATTTCCAGGGCGTGCATGGCCTCCGCGCTAAAGGCCAGCGGGCGCTGACGCAGCTGGGTGGCGAAGTACTGGGCAAAAAAGTGCGCCAAAATGGGCACGTCGCCCCGGCGCATGCTGAGCGCCGGCACCGTAAGCACCACCACCGACAAGCGATAATACAAGTCGAGCCGGAAGTGGCCCGCGTCAGCTTCCTGCTTGAGGTTGCGGTTGGTAGCGGCAACTACGCGCACGTTCACGCGGGTAGGGCGGCTATCGCCGAGCTTGGTAAATTCTTGGCTTTCCAAAGCGCGCAGCAGCTTGGCCTGAGCTTCGCCGGCCAGTTCGCCGATTTCATCTAGGAATAGGGTGCCACCATTGGCCTCCTCAAACAAGCCTTTCTTGTCGGTATTCGCCCCCGTGAAGGCCCCTTTTTTGTAGCCAAATAGCTCAGACTCCAGCAGGTCGCTGGGGAAGGCGCTGCAGTTGACAGCCACGAAGGGCTTGTCGCGCCGTAGGCTGGCGTAGTGAATCGACTGGGCAAACAGCTCCTTGCCCGCGCCGGTAGGGCCTTCGAGCAGTACTGTGGCCTCGGTGGGCGCTACCTGCTGGGCCTTGCGCTTGGCTTCTTCCAGGGCCGGCGAGTGGCCTACCATCGCCTCGAAAGTGTAGTGGCCGCCGACCTTTTTTTCGAGGTCGGCCACGCGGCGGCGCAGGCGCGCTTTCTCAGCGGCCCGGTCTACGACCACCACCAGGCGCTCGTCGGCATCGCCTTTGGCGAGGTAGTCAAAGGCCCCTTCGCGCATGGCGCGCACGCTGTCGCTGATGGTGCCAAAAGCAGTCATCAGTACTACTTCGGCTAGCGGGGCCAGGGCGCGGTAGCGGGGCAGCAGGTCAAGGCCGCGCCCGTCGGGCAGCTTCACGTCGGAGAGCACGACGCTGACATCGTCGGCGTGCTCGGCCAGGAGCTGGAGGCCCACGTAGGCCGTGGCCGCCTGCAGCACGGTGTAGCCTTCCAGCTCCAGGGTGCGGGCT
>CAXUKA010000021.1:28627-35369 GCA_964251335.1 uncultured Hymenobacter sp. | reverse complement strand
GCTCTGCGTAACATATTTCAAATATACATAGCACTTTCTTTTCCCTACTCCCTCTAAGCCCAGTAAGCAGCCGTGCTACACTTTCTACCAGTTGATGCTGTGCGCGTGGCCGACCTCATCGAGGTGGAAACAACTACGCCAACTGTCTAACGGCCGCTACACCATTCTTGAATTCTCTATAGACTAGCAGCACACTAAAAAAGCTTCGTAGGTTATGGTTTAACGAAACTGCTTCTGCTCGAATCGAGAATTTCACTGTGATGTTAAAAGCTTATCAAAATCCTTGACAATATCGTAATAATCATAATCAAACTTATTAATCCAGCAACTCAATATTCCGCTACGAATTATATGCGCGTTTGAAACTATGTCATTTAGCCTTTCAGTGATATTATTATCTGGAATGTAACCATATTTTGACTGCATGTATAAAAGTGTCCTTGCTGCAAAAAGCCTGCCGGTTGGATTAGGGCAATATAAAATATTTTCTAACGCATCATAGTCTTTATTAATAATGAAATAGCGCAGATTATTAAAAGTCTCACTACCCAACCCAAACAGTATGTAATAGGGCTCTGCGAAAGTGCTGCCACTCAGGGCATCTGTAAAATAATTTATAGCCTGTTTTCTTCGGTGATTCGCATCAGAAGATTCAAGAAATAATTTTCCCGATGAGGCTATGTATGAATTCAGATTTGCTTGATATATCTTCTCGTAACAAAGCCGTTCGTTGATACAGGTAAGTGGCAATTGAATTATACCTTCTAGGTAATTATCGATTATTTCCTTACGGTTATCTATTATAATTCTTAACTTAATCACCTGATTATTAAAGTATATAGCATCAATGCTGCATGAACCATAACCACCGTTAATGGTGTGTTGTGTGGATTTTAAGCCGTATCCTAAATCGTAAGTTGAAGTCAGGCAGTTACAATTGCCGTTCAAAAAATTAGGTATAATTTTTTGAATATTAGTTACAGTTGAAGCAACGGCCGGTAAAGTATTAATCTTATTAGTGATAATTTCTTTATCTGTTTGAACCCAATCTAAATGGATTGGCTTTTCCAGTTTGTTATCTTCGCTTTTGCAATATGGAATAAATACAGGAAATCCTAGTGTATCTATTTTAATGCCCTGCCCAAACGTAATAGTTGGAACTAGGGTAAGGAGAGTGAAAATGTATTTTGATAGTATATTCATTGGTCTAAACTTTAATACTCGATTGAATCAGCTTTGATAACGCAGCTTTATGAACAATATAGGTGCTGGCCGCAATGGTGCAACTAGGATCGCGCAGCAGTCAAGCATATTCATACGTACGACGCACTCCTGCTTATCGGTTGACTGGGTATGTAACTGGAAATAAGATTCGATGGCTTCTAGCTCCGCTACTTCCAAAGGCCAATCCTGCATCTCCTCGTAGTAGTGAAGTTCCCAAGTACTGAGCTACCTATCTTCGAGCACACCCGGTATCCCATACCGGGGGCATTTCTCTTCTTATAGTTCAGCGCTAAGCATTCGTAAAACTACCGTTTTCCGAATGGCTTAGCCACCCGCGCCAACGGCCCCGGAAACACCGTTTTTGAAAGCCTTTTCGAGGAGGGTTTTTCGAACAGCCAACTACTTTCAAAACAGGTCCTTTGTTGGAGAACGGGATATTACAAATGCCATCTCTCTCGGGCGTTTTGTGGACGTTGATTCGAGTAACAGTTTCCAACTCTTCCGAAGCCTTATAAAGAACCACTGTAAAATAGATAGCTTGAGGACTTAGTTGGGGGCAGAAAAGCGCACTTTACAGACCCATCTACTCAGCATGGACGCAACCCCGTTCCTAATTATTCACCAAGGTATGCCGAGGGTCTTTCTGAGAGCCCCTCGCCGCGCACGCTACTTTTTGAGCCCCTTGAAGGTGCACTTTATTGTCTCATGTTGTAGCTGTTTGCCTCTAGCTTATAGTGGATTAGCGAACGGTGTAGCTGCTTTTGCGCCACTTGCGTAAGGAGTTGTGATGCAAGCCTATTCTTTGGATTTACGCCAGCGCATCGTGCAGACGTGTGCCGTACCAGGCGCCCGACAGGTACAGGTAGCCGCCCGTTTTTGTGCGCGCGTGGCCTTTGTGGGCAAGCTGCTGCGCCGGCAGCGGCACACCGGCTCCGTGGTCGCGCTGCCTGGTCGGGGCGGCCGAGCCCGCTACCTGGACGCGACTGCGCAGACCTGGCTCGTGGCCCA
Organism: uncultured Hymenobacter sp.; assembly: GCA_964251335.1. GTDB lineage: Bacteria > Bacteroidota > Bacteroidia > Cytophagales > Hymenobacteraceae > Hymenobacter. The sequence continues at coordinate 33,137 of CAXUKA010000021.1, read as the reverse complement.
AGTGGCGCAGACGCCGGACCAAACGCTAGCCGAATTGCGCACCGCTTGGGTGGCCGCCGGCGGCCGGCCCGTGTGTTTACCCGTGCTGTGGCGGGTGCTCGATGAGCACGGGTTACGGCGTAAAAAAAGCCTGCACGCCACCGAGCGGGACAGTGAACGCGTGCATATGCTACGCCAGCAGCATGTAGAAGCCACCGCAGTGCGTGCCGATGTGGGGCGGTTTCACTTTCTCGACGAAACCGGCCTGCGCCTGGACTATACGCGGCGCTATGGGCGGGCCCGAGGCGGCCGGCGCGTAGCTGGCGCCGTACCCTTGCGCCGACCCAGTCGCTCCCTTACGCTGATTGGCGCCTTGTCCGTGCGCGGGTTGTACGGGGTCCAGGTGCTGGAGGGGGCGTTGAATCAGCATAGCTTCGCCCTGTACATCGCGCGCATCCTGGCCCCACAGGTACGTCGTGGCGACGTGCTGGTGCTCGACAACCTGCGCGTGCAGCACCTCGCCGTGCTGCGCGAGTGGTTGGCTCAGCGCGGGATAGAAGTACTGTTTCTGCCCCCCTACTCCCCCGATTTTACTCGCATTGAGCAGGCCTGGAGCAAGCTCAAAACCAAGCTGCGCCAAGCCCAGGCGCGGACCCGCGAAGCACTGCAAGAAGCCTTACATACCGCCATCGATTGGATTACTGGCCCCGATGCGAAAGCGTGGTTTAATCACTGCGGCTATCACGTACACCGTTCATGAATCCGCTATAGCGTAGACAAGTAGCAATAAAGTACTTTCAAGCTAATTAAAATTGAATATGAATGCTAAATTGCTTTTTACCGTTTTATTATCCTTTGCAATTAACGCTAGTAACGCTCAGACGGTTAATAATTTATTCAGAGTTAAAATATATGATACATTTAAAATGGACTCTTACTTAGTCATCAAGGCATTAGTGCTTGAAAGCGACCAGAAAATCACTATACTATCAAAATTCAGTTTAAAACAAGATAGTATAGCTGGTAAGTTGATTAAAATACGAGCTTCTAAAAAAAGGATTTATTTATTTGCCTTAAAAAAAGTAGATGGCTTTGAAGTTAAACCAGGTATTGACTTCCTTATCAATTTAAGGAGCTATTACTATAACGGGCAAGAAGTACTCAGCAATGGAGAGCATCCTTATTTGGCGATAAACTCTAATGGGCGACTCCTTTGTAAATAGTATAAGTATGAGATGCTTTCCAAAAAAGGTCCTTTTTTAGAAGAGCCAGAAAGTATAGTTCACAAACCAAAAAAGCGAAAACTTTCGGAGCCCATTTCTTGACCCGCCAAAAGCGGACGTTTTGACTTGCTTAGCTGAGGTAGGAGAGGGGGTCCCGAAAGGTGCACCTTGTTGATACCCAATGGCCCCCCTTTTGCTGGTAGACCGCATCAGTGTGTGTTACTGCCTTTCTTACTGCGTGCAACGAACAGACGCTTGTTCCTGCTCTTCGGTTAGGGTAAGTCAGCCAGCAGCCGCGGCTTGCTTCACGGGCTATTTTTACCTTTCCTGAGTTGACTCTTTGTTATGAAACACCTAGTACGTGGCCTGTTGCCTGCTGCGAGAGAAACCCGGGCGGCCCTGTTGCTCGGCTTGGCCAGCTGGGCGCCAGCCGCCTGTGGGCAAACGCCTACCTTCGCCCCGGCGGTCAATTATTACATGGGCACCACCAGCGCCCCGACCGCGGTAGTAGCCGCTGACCTCAACGGCGATGGCCAGCTGGACCTGCTCACGGCCAACATCTATAGCAGCACCGTGGGCGTGCTGCTAGGCACGGGTACGGGCAGCTTTGCAGGTCCAGCGCTCTATAACACGGGGACAGGCAGCTTCCCCCTCAGCCTGGCCGTGGCCGACCTCAACGGCGATGGCCACCCCGATGTGCTCACGGCCAATAGCCTCGCCAACACCGTGGGCGTGCTACTGGGCACGGGCTCCGGCGCCCTGACCAACCGGACGGACTACAGCGTGGGCACCACCAGCAACCCCAACAGCCTGGCCGTGGCCGACGTCAATGGCGACGGCTACCCCGATGTGCTCACAGCCAATCAGGGCAGTAACACGGTCGGCGTGCTGCTGGGGACGGGCTCCGGCGGGTTTGGGGCCGTCGCCACGTACGCGGCCGGGCCGTTTGGCGGTCCTCATAGCCTGGCCGTGGCGGATGTGAACGGCGACGGCCACCCCGACGTGCTCACGGCCAACAGCACAGCCGATGCCGTGGGCGTGTTGCTGGGTACCGGCCAAGGCAGCTTTGGGGCGGCGACGCTGTACGCTCTGGGGCCGAACAGCCGGCCCTTCGCCGTCGCGGTAGCGGATGTCAACGGCGACGGCCGGCCCGACGTGCTCACGGCCAATAGCGGCACGGGCACGGCGGGGGTGCTGCTGGGCACGGGCACGGGCAGCTTTGGCGCCGTAAGCACGTACAGCACCGGCCCCGCTTCCCAACCCGTCGGCCTGGCGGTGGCCGACCTGAATGGCGACGGCCACCCCGACCTGCTCGCGGCCACTGATAGTGCCCCGGCGGTGTGCATCTTACTGGGCACGGGCACGGGCAGCTTCGGGGCCGCCACGGCCTACAGTGCGGGGCCCAACAGCTATCCGCATAGTCTGACGGCCGCCGACGTGAACGGCGACGGTAAGCTCGACCTGCTCACGGCCAATGGGGGCAATGATACGGCCGGCGTGCTGCTCAGCACGACCCCGTTGCTGGCTACCCCCGTCGCCCTGCCCGGCGCCAGTGCCACGCTTTACCCCAACCCGGCCCGCGCGGCGGCCACCCTCACGGCCACGGGCCTGCCCGCGGCCGCCCGCACCGTGGAGGCCACGCTCCTCAGCCCCCTGGGTCAGGTCGTGCGCCGCCTGCCCTTGCTCGCCGCGCGCGGAGCTGCGACGGGCGAGGTGCCCACGGCCGGCCTGGCGGTCGGGCTGTATCTACTGCAGCTGCGTGCCCTCGATGGGCAAGGGGTGGCACTAGGAGCGTTACCGACGCAACGGCTCAGTGTGGAATAGGGGACCACGCCACGCCATTAGCGTAAGCGGGTGCTGATAAGGGTGCTTGGCAACCAGCAATAGTTTGCGTAGCCGACCGGCCGGATAACGTTTCTTAACGGCTGGTTTATCAAATAACGATGGTATACTAGGACATTTCGTAATCGTTCGGTTAAGTGATGTTATAAGCTCCACTGCTAGCCAGGCCGAACAATCGGCACTCAGAGTTTCTTGTATAATCTTCGTTTTGCTTGTGATGGTGTGTCTTTCCTTTTCATTCGATGGAGAATGCCCGCAGGGAGTGAAAGAAGAATATGCCATTTATCTAATCGATGGCCTACTGCAAATACAGGATGGAAACGGGGTGTTTGTCAGAGACGAACACGTGCCCCTCATCGAATTAGCCTTGTGGTTATCCGAGTGGCTAGACAGTGTTTCATCCCCGACTGACCGCATATTCTCCTTCTTTCCTGACTCATTTACAGCCGCGTTATTCCAACTCGCTCCACTTGGTGGCTCGCGCTACCAACTCGCTTACTTAGCCTATGAAGAGCGAAAAACAACGAGCTACTTGCTAGCTGATGGGGCTGAGTTTCAGCTTGCCTTTACTGAATTCATCAGCAGTTTAGCTCAGGGATTGCAGCAGCACTACGGTATCCGCTTGGAAAATATCCTACAGCGGTTCTCGAAGCCAGCGGTTCAGCAAAACAGGACTTTAGAGGCAGAGAAAGGCAACTCCTTCTTTCGCTGGTTTCTTGGAAAAGCCACTTAACGTAACACTGCTTATAACCGACATCTTGAGAAAGTGACGGTTTTAGAACCGCCTAGCCGCTGTGCTTGGTGTGGTACTTTGGCGGACTGGGTGAGCCTTTAGCTTTGTCTTACACATTCTTCCTAGTTCTGCCTATGCTCTTCCTCTTAACCTTGTGCCAATTGGTGAGTTTGTTGCTAGCGACGGCGAAGCAGCCCCCTGCTGTTTCTCTGCCGCGGCCGGAACAGCAAGCCGTAGCCTACATCCGGACCCAGTATCCAACCCAGCGGGTGTGCGTGGCGCCTGGCAGAAGGCCCCTCTCCTTAGCTAACTTTCAGGAAGTGCTCTTTGCGGTGGACCACACGTACACGATGACCTATCTTGATTCGGTAGACCAGGCGCTGGTGGCTTCCGTGGGAGTTCGTGGCGCTTCCCAAACTAAGCCGAACTCAGCCTCTTGCCCCTGGGAAGTAGTTATCTCCCCCCACGAGCTATCCAATTTCCTGGTGTGCGAAGTATTTCCAGCCGGTGACCGCACCTTCACCGCGACCGATGTGTACTTATTCGCTGTGGAAGCCCAGCAGGTCCGCTTGCTGCGCAAAGTAGAGCTTAGTTACAATTAAGCCTGGTACCTAGCTTTCCAGACTTCAGCCAAGGCTTCTAGGACGCAGCCTACTAGGTGAATAAGGAACGTGGTACTCCTTTTACATTCTATAAACGACGGACTACAACTGGTAAAATCAAGCAGACTCCG
>CAXUKA010000021.1:19196-28527 GCA_964251335.1 uncultured Hymenobacter sp. | reverse complement strand
CTCGACTCCGCTTGCACGAACGCTCGACTCCGCTTGCACGAACGCTCGACTCCGCTTGCACGAACGCTCGACTCCGCAAGCTGAATTGGTATTATGACCAGCCGTTTTTCCTATACTCCGTCGTGGTAGGTGCGTAGTAGCTACTACGGAGCAGGTACGGTTGGCAGTCCTAGAGCAGTCTGGCCCCGGCGATTGAACATATTGTACGTTCTCGGACTGCTTTTACTAATAACTTTCAAAAACGTAAGAGCACTTATATCAGTCTTTTCAGTCCTATGTCTACTTGGCTGCGCCTATTTGTATTGACGAGCAGTTGGCTGCTTGGGGCCAGGGTCTATGTGGTGGCTCAAGACCACCCTGCCCTGACCTTGACTATTGTTCCCACTACGTATGCCACCCCGCGCTCGCCCAACGCCGTTATTTCATTAATCGGCAGCAAGCATTTTCACGTGCTGCTTACGAACACCTCGGCCACCCCCATAACCTTGTTTGAGGAATGGAATAGTTGGGGTTATTTCGGCTTGTCCTTTGACATCACCTACGCCGATGGGCACCAGGTGCATATGTTCAAAGCCGCCCGGGGCTGGGACAAGAACTTTCCCTCGACGTTGATACTAGCCCCCAACGGCTTTTATGTATTTGATGTCAACTTTGATACAACGTGGGCCAATTCAATTCGCCTGCAACCACCGTCGTCGCAAGGTATTGCGTGTCGCTTACGCGCTGTCTACTCGATTGCGCCTATCAAAACGCCTCTGCTGGATAAAGAGGAGTTAAGTGCATGGACAGGAACCGTTGAATCAGCGGAACTGCCCTATACAATTTGGTTCTAGCTTACAAATAAGGCGAGAGTTTCTAAATCCGATTTCACATTCATTGAACGAACGTTTGATGCTTGTGAAAGGCGAAGTATTTCTCTGATGAGTGTAGCAGCCCCGAGCAGGCTAGCAATGCCGCTCCTAGCCGCTTCTCCTGTACGCGCCAAAACGGTAGGGGAACGCTCCCCTCCGCTCGTTACGCACGCGCTACCACGGTAGCCGGACGCTCACAGCCGCTATTCCCGCACGCTCCTATCCGCTCTGCTCACTCGCTCCTTGTCGGTGCGGGAACGCTCCCATCCGCTGCCCGTTTAACATATCAGGCAATTATAAGACAAAACTCAAAGAGTGTTTATTTCATCTATAAGTGTTCCTAGAAGTTGGTCTTCACGCACCCCAGCTGCACTTAGCAGTTGAAATAGGCCATCTACTGCAGTCCGGGTCTGAGGCGCTCCAAGGCCTTGTGCATTGAATCGAGTAGCACAGTGCGTGAAGACTACTCGCTTTTTAGCCCGAGAAAAGGCAACAAAGAAATTGCATTCTTCTTCGTCATTGCCTGCTCCGATGCCAAAAAAGGGGTAGTCTTCTAATCCTAGAAAGACGACTGTATGATACTCTAATCCCTTGCTTTTGTGGATGGTCATCATCGGGATAGCATGTATGCCTGTAAACTCGTCCAAAGCAGCTTTCCAATCGACATGTTTAGTGCGAGTTAAGGCGAGTTGTCGGGCGCAGTCAACAACCGTTTTATGCAGGAAAGCAGGTTGCCGATATTGCTCGTGAGTTAAACAGAAGGCCGCTTCTCCTAAAAAGCCTAAAAGCTCTCTAATAATGCTTTCAACCTCAGCTGTTACTGTAGATGCCAGCAAGCGTGGACGCAAGAGTGTAAGGAAATGAGTAAGTTCTTCGGTAATACGCCGCGCCTTTTGAGCCGATAGCTGCACATCTTCTACCCCACGGGCGCGTAGGTACCGAGCTAGTAGAGCTTGCCAATTCTTGGGAGCTTGAGGCGCAGTACACCAGCGAAAGGCATCAACTACCATGACCGAGAGCGGCTCGGTACGCAAATCCTGAATCGTATCCTGCACTTGACTGTGCACACCCAACTGTGAAAGGGCTTGCTGTAAAGGGCGGGTATAGTCCGCTGTTCTCTGTCGAACAATGACGCATACCTCATTGGGCTTAATGGCATCTTGGACCAACCATTCCCCAATGAGTTGCGCTAAATGGGTAGCTTCGGTGCGGTTGTCGGGATAAGCTAGAATGCGGCATTCTCCTTCGTGCGGTTCCCAAGTAGTAGCTGGCTGAACCTGCGGGCTATTGTGGTCTAACGCATTAATTAGATATTGTTGAATAGCAACTAAGCGTGGGGCCGACCGATAATTTATTGCTAAACGGACGGATTGAGCTTCAAAGTCGGCGGAAAATTGCTCGAATACCTGCGGAGAAGCACCTGCCCACAGCATGATACGTTGCTTGGTGTCACCAACAGCTGTTAGTGTAGCAGCAGACCCCTGAAAGGCCGCTCGTAGCAATTGGTATTGGAGAGTTGTTGTATCTTGAAACTCATCTAAAAAGACAGTACTATAGGTGTTGCGCAAAGCCAATACGAGCAGGTCATTCGTGCGCAATAGCAGCTGGGCCAATGCACTAATCATCGAAAATTCCAGCTTAGAGCGAGAGCCAGTGTGAAGCGTAATGCGCCAAAAATACTTGGCCAAGGCCAGCAAGGATTGGTCACTTGCTCTAGCAGCGGCTGGATAGAGGGCGTGCCCCAGCACATACATCGAGAAAAATTGCTGGAGCTGCGCTTTTGACGCTCCCTCAATGCGTTCACGTGTTACCCCTGCAGTTGCGCAACCTGCTCGCAGCTGATTGCGCAGATTATGTTCCTCGGTTAGGGCAAAAGCAACTTCGTAGTTAGCCGTTGGACATAATTCAGGTGGTAAAGCCAGGCGAAACCGGTCAACCAGTCCTTTACCCCAGCCGTCAAACGTGTACGAGTCAAATCGCTCAGCTAGTTTGGGTCCACACCGACGGCGCACCCGCTCACGCAGGTTGTAGGCAGCGTCCCGCTTAAAGCTGATGGCTAAAATGCGTTGCGGGGCGGGGCAGGCCCCTGTTTCCAGTAGGAAACTGGCTCGCTGAGCCAATAGCTCCGTTTTTCCAGCTCCAGGGCCCGCCATAACGAGCGTACTTTGCAGACTATGCACCCCTTGTAATGCTTCTGGAGCCATCGGGTTAGTCAGCCCCCGCGGTTGCCAAGTAGTCGTTGAACTAGGACTCATACTGCCGCAACTTCTTTCTGCGTTACCCGGGTTAGTAATCGCTTTAGAACTGGAGGCACGTCCTGGTGAAAGGGCCCATTCGCCTCTAAGTGGCTGAGTGCCATCATGTGGGTTACTGGTTTGCCCCGTCCTAAAAACAAGTAGTGATACCACACAAATGCTTGACGTTCTGTGTCGGTATAGGTGCTGCCATCGCCCCCCTTAGGCTTCAAGACCGCTCGGGTTGCCTGCTTTATACGCGCAGTTTCTTGGGCGTCGCGCGGACCCGTACCACCGGTTGTTGGTTGCTGATAAGCAAGAGGAAACGCCTGCATGAGCAAAAAATCAAGGTCTAGGGGTGCCGAGTAATAAACCCCGTGTTTTTCTAAACAGGCTAGCCAGCCAACGAGGGTTGTAGCATTAGTAAGCGCGTAGCGGGGCATTTCATCCAACTGCGCCTGGGTTAAGTTGAAAGAGGTCAGCGTGAGGTCAGGTTGATTTTCTAAGAGCTGAACAATGGCGTAATGTATACGGCCCCAGCCGCCGCCATGCCGTTCCCGGTCAAGGTCCAACAGTGTGACGTGTGGGATATGTAAGTCGTTGAGCAGATTCCAGAAATGGTTAACGTGACGACCTCCCAAAGGCACAAAGGAGATGAGTTGCTCTTCCAAAGGCAGGCCTAGATGACGGGCGATGCGAGGCAGGGCGACCGCTTCACTATCCCCTTCACCTAGCACAACTGCCTTTGCAAAATAGAGCTCTGGGAATGCGCGTACTGCTTCTTTTACATAGGTATACGCGTCGTCTTGCCTAGTTGGCAGCTTTAGAGCTCGTACGCTTACTGTACATGCCTGGTAATCATGTTGTACATGTCGAATCTCCTCCGGCTCCACCCGCCCTAAAATGGCGGACGATTGGCTAGTTAGCAATACTTGAATGCGGTCATTAGCTTTCTGCCGCCGCAGGAGGCTAATGATGTGTGAGAGATAATGTGGAGCTAAGTGGTTTTCAGGCTCCTCAATTGCAAAAAGCGTCAATAAGGGCAAGGCAACCGCTTCAAGCGTAAGCGGATTCTCCTCATTTACTGGCTGTCCTATTTGCGCAATGATTTGGCGTTCTAACTCGAAGCGAGCTCCTAACAGGGCGAAATAGAACAATGAGCGCAGGCCGTCACTTAGGCATTCAACCGGTTGCAGGTGAGCGCCTTCACAAGACCTAAACACGGCGCCCATATAGCGAAGCAACGAATCGAAGTCTGCGTTAATGGGTTGAAGCAGTACCTGTTGAAGAGGCACGAAATCCTGTAGCTGACGCCATTCCCGTTCAATGGTCTCTTCTAAAAGCTTCATGCCTGGCTCGGCATGAATGGCATCCTGTACCTCTTTCGCTGCAGTAGATGCCTGTAGTTTAGTCGCATCGCTCCACGGAATAGCTTTTAACAGCGGCTGTAATAACGCGCCGGCTGCCAAGCGAAGTTGAGCAGCTGGGTCACGGATAGCTGGCACGTATAGCACCTGAATAATGCTCCGTTCACTGTTGAGCAGCGGGGTTTTCACTTCTTCCGGCAAGGGTTCAGCCCCTTCGCTTTGAGCATCGGCCTGGGTCACCCACCAGAGACGTTCGTCCACTTCTCCTTCGGACTGCGCCGTTTGCGTCCAAGTAGCTTCGAGTCGAATGCGACAGAAGGGCGGCTGGTCAACGCCGGGCACCAACATCTGGCGAAAGCATTCCGGTACACCAGGCGCGTGACCTATATTGGAAAGACCGGGAAATTCAATTCGTGCTTCCAGCCAAAGCTGGCGCGAGGTGAGAGCTTGGTCATGCTCCGTATGCGAGGGGACGTGAAAGTCCGCTTTTGTAAGCCGTCGGTCAGCTGGACGCTCCCCAAAAAGTCGAACTAGCGCCTGTAGGATAGCTGTTTTACCAGCACCGTTCGAGCCAATAAAGGCAGTAAAATCAGCTAAGTCTACTGTGGTAGGGCGCGCATCTGTGGCTAGGCCAAAGCATCGAAAATTACAAAGCGTAAGCTGAGTCAGGCGCATGAAAGAGACAGTATATCTCTTACTGACAGTCGCGAATAAGAGGAGCGTAAAGGCCTAAAAGTAAGCGCAAACGCATGAAAGTAAGCAAATAGAATTGCACATATACTGTTTGTAGCGTGATTCTCTAAACCACATGCATTCTTAACGCCTTGTTTTCTGTTCGTTTGTGCCAGCTTCTGCACCACGTCAGCACAAGAGGCTACTAATAACTAACTTGTCAAGCAACAAAGCAAACTCTGGGCACAGCTTGTTGACTGAAGAAGCGTCTGCCAACCGGATATTTGCTACGTAAGCATGAGCTACCAGCTAGATTTTATTTCCATCCAGGGGTTTCGGTCGTTAGCCGATGTGGAGCTGCACGTTCGACCCTTGAATGTGCTTATCGGCCCGAACGGAGCCGGCAAGTCAAACTTCGTAGAGCTATTCACCTTTGTGCGAGAGGTGATTGAGGAAAGACTACAGGCCTACGTGGCCAAGCGCGGTGGAGCAGATAAGCTACTATTTTACGGAAGTAGAAGAACTAAGCAACTCAAAATAAAGCTGTGGTTTCCTCCCAATGGCTATGCGTTTATTCTAGAGCCTACGGATGATGACCGGTTAGTTTTTGCCAAAGAGTATTGTGCTTTTCAAACGGGTGGCAAATCTCCGGAACCCTACAAAGAAGACCTAGCTCGTACTGGCGACCGCGAATCAGGTTTAGCGAAAGTCGTTCGTGCAACGACGCATGGAGTTAGTCACTATGTGCAGCACGTCCTACAAGATTGGCGGGTCTACCATTTCCACGATACTAGCCGCGATGCAGCAGTGAAGAAGCTTCAGGAGATGGAAGATGCCCATTTTCTGAAATCAGATGCGGCCAATCTAGCGCCTTTTTTGCGCTGGTTGAGCTTAAAACATCCTAAGCATTATAAGATGCTACTTCATTCTATACGAGGAGTTTTACCCTTTTTTAAAGAGTTTGTATTTCGCCCCTCACCGTTCAATGAGAAGCAAATGCGACTAGAATGGCAGGACAAGCATTCGGATATCGTCTTTACGGGCCAAGACTTGTCTGATGGTTCGTTACGGTTTATCTGTCTGGCCACGCTACTGCTGCAACCAGAACTGCCTAGTGTATTATTGCTAGATGAGCCAGAATTAGGTTTACACCCCACTGCTATTGAGTCACTTTCTCGATTGTTAAAGCAGGCCGCTGCTCGCACTACCGTTATTGTCTCAACCCAATCTGTCAATCTGGTAAGCACCTGCGCTCCTGAAGATGTAATAGTAGTAGACCGGGATAAGCAAGGTGCCTCAACTCTAAAGCGTCTAGAACCTCAGCAACTGACCCAGTGGCTCGACGAGTATTCGCTAGGTGAGCTATGGGAGAAAAATATACTAGGAGGTAAGCCGTAGGTATGGTTCGCATTAATATCACGGCAGAAGGTCAGTCGGAAGAAGCGTTTGTCAATCAGATACTTGCTCCATACCTGTTAACTAAAGGTAAGCTCGTGCAAACCCGCCGCTTGCGCACTAGTAAGACGCAACGCGGTGGATATACCACATATGGCAAGGCCCGCTACGATATCGTGCAATGGCTGCGCTCAGAACCCGATGCGTGGCACACCTCAATGGTGGACTTGTACGGGTTGCGAAATGATTTCCCCGGTTATGAAGCAGCCTGCTCACTGCCTATTCCGACCGCGAAGGCTACTTATATTCAGCAAGCTTGGGCCGCAGAGTTGGCAAATACCGAAGCGGCTGCGCACCGGTTTATTCCATATGTACAGCTGCATGAATTTGAAGCTTTGCTATTTACTGACCCTGTCGTGATGGAAGAATGGCTAGGGCTAAATCGCAACTTGCCAGTGGGCTGCTTTGAACAGATTGCTCAACAGTATCCCACTCCCGAGTGGATTAATGATAGCCCGATAACGGCTCCCTCAAAACGTATCGAAGCACTGTGTGCAGGTTATGACAAGGTAGGCGAAGGGTTACTGGTGCTGGAAGAAATTGGCTTAGAACGGCTACGAGAAAGTTGCCCGCTTTTTGGAAGCTGGTTAACTATTTTGGAAGGGTTAAGCTAAGCAAGAAAGGCCGATGGTTTCTTCGTCAATTCATTAGCAATCAATTCAGCCTGCTTTAGTACTGTTTCGGTGGCCAGCAACTCCATATCGGGTGGGTAGCCAAACTGCCGGAGTGTACGCTTCACAATAACCTTCAGCTTGGCTCGCACACTTTCCTTAATGGTCCAGTCGATAGAGGCATTGCTGCGCACACGTTCGGTGAGCACTACCGCCAATTCGCGCAGCTTATCTTTTTCCATCAGCTCCTGAGCGCTGTCATTATTAGCTATGGCGGTGTAAAAGTCATACTCGAACGTGGTCAATCCCAGTGCCTTGGCCTCGCTGTCCATATGCACGATGTCCTTGCTCAATTTAATGAGCTCGTCCATCATTTCGGCCGCGGTGATGATTTTGGCGTGGTAGCGCTTGATGGCGCTTTCCAGCATCTCCATCAGCGACTTGCTTTTCACCAGGTTTTGTTTGGCGCGGGCTTTCACCTCGTCGTTCAGCAGCTTTTTGAGCACTGATGCATTTTTCCACACAAAGAGCTGCCAAAGCTGTGCAACTCGTTCTTCGCTACAGGCACATATGATGAGTTAGGACGTTCACTACTTAGCCCAAAGTGAGCTCTAATCCACCGCTTCGTTCATTTGGTGTGTTGTCTAGTTTCTTTCCTATGTCTCCCGACCAAGACCGCTACCTCCTAGCTCTACTTGACAAGTCAGATACCGAGCTGCTTTACGAGGTAGCTGCTGGTAGCCTTACTGGCATTACCGCCAGCGCTCGCCCGCCCTACGAACAGAAAAGCGCTGAAAGCCGAGCTAACCGGCTGCGGCAATTGCTCGCTCAAGTACCACGGCGCCCTATTGAAGAGTTTCAGAAGGAATTTCTCACTCCTTTCCTTACCAGTGCCCGGAAACAGGTTCAAACATCCCACGCTCAGCTGTATCGCTTGCTCTGTGATGCGACTACTTACCAGCCCACCGCCTTAGCCCTCGATATTACGACGGGTCAGATAAAGGATATTATTGCGGGTGTAGCTACGGTGCTTATGACCCATTATAGCACCGCTGCCTCCGTAGCTATTCCTGTTGCGGTCCTACTTGCTCGCAATGGGCTGAAAGCTTTCTGCACTACCCCGCCTTCCACCTTATAAATTCATTTACTTCACTAGCAAGTAGGAAAATCAATACTATTCTAGCTATGATTAGCCGACAATAGCGTTGTATGAGCTTTCCGGTTTCCTCCCAATAGTCCACCTTTCTTATAATTGGCCTTATTTCACTAACGAGCGGAAGCGAGCGTTCCCGTACCGATAAGGATCGTGCGCGCAGAGCGGATGGGAGCGTACGGGAATAGCGGAGGTGAGCGTCCGGTTACCGTGGCAGAGCGTGCGTAACGAGCGGATGGGAGCGTTCCCCTACCGTTTTGGAGCGTACAGGAGAAGCGGCTAGAAGCGGCGTTGCTGTCCTGCTCGGGGCTGCTACACTCATCAGCGAGATGCGTCGCCCTGCACAGGCATCAAACGTTCGTTCAACTACTGTGAAACAATATTCTAGCCTGGCTATTACGGCCGGTGGTACGCGTAGAGTCGTAACTGGTTGGGTGACGTCTCCAGCCGGAACTGCCCCACGACTTCTAGTTGCTGTTGGATAGCTGGTAGATCTTGTTCGACCGCTTTGGGAGAGAAGAAGCGCGGAAAATCTAACCACTCAATCTCTTTGTAATCCGTCCAGCCTAAATTCGGTTTGCCACTGATCATCGCTTCCATCGCGCTGGCGTAGTAGTTGAACTGGTAGCTCGTCTGCTCGTCCAAGTGCAGCCAGCGCTCGACACACGCATCCTCCCAGATGAGTTTGACTTGACAGGCTTGTACGAGCGGCCACTGCGCCACTAGGGTAGTGAGCAGCTTCACCCATTTGGCATTACTCAGCAAGGGCTGAAGCTGGGCTGCCAAGATGACTTTGTCTAGGGCTTCATCATCCCGTTTTATGGAAAAATGACGTTTCATAGCACAACGATAGCAAACGCATAGGTTACTGACCAACACACACGACAAATAGCGTCCGATAACGACTTTTATGTTCAACGTTCGTAGCCGCAAGCAGCGGGGCTGCCTAAAAAGTGCAGCTTTTCTGCTCTCCCCTCCCAGCGGGGTC
>CAXUKA010000021.1:5816-19096 GCA_964251335.1 uncultured Hymenobacter sp. | reverse complement strand
ATAGCGGGGTCATAGCGGGGTCATAGCGGGGTCATAGCGGGGTCATAGCGGGGTCATAGCGGGGTCGCTGCGCGACCCCGGCTACAGCTATCACTTGCCGGCTATCGCTCGAATAGGCTCGGGGCTCCGAAATGAGCGCCTGCTGGAGCCCCGAGATTACGGATTGCGGTTTCCTCCTTTTACGTATTGCGAACGGTCGTGGCTGTTGCAGAACTCAGCCGAAGACCTTGTGTGGGACTACTAGCACCCAAATTGGACCCGCAGGCCAGCGATAATGTTGCTTTTTGCAGGCTTTTCCACGTGTCGCGCCCGCTGGTTGAACGAGCCTGCTAGTTCTGCAACAGCCACGGTCGTTTGCAACACGTAAAACGGCTAGCCTTACTGTTAAGGTAAGCTAATAGTGGTTCTTTCTCCCATCCAGCCCATTGTGGTTCACCATTTGCACTTATCATGACAACCGCCTTGCTTAGCCAGCTTTATGGAGAACATATCCTGCCCCAAAAAGAAGATTTTTGGGCGTATGAACGCCTGATTGGATATCCACCGAATAGGGATCCAATTATCGGAACCCGTTTAGACTGGTCACTTATCACCCCATGCGTTCGAGTCAAGTGTTTTGCCGAAGGATGGTCGACCACTGCGGTAAAGCTGCGCGCTTCCTCACTGGGTGCCCACTACCAAGTAAAGATGATTATTACCCCTACTGTGCCCATTGTCGCGATGGAATCAACGTTCTTTTTTCAGCATCTGGACGACCTTATGTTTTATTCTAACTACTCAGCGTTAGTGTGGACTGATGATAAAGCGTGCATAGTAGAATGCTCCCAGCACAACTTGCTGCTTTACGCTAATTTCCGAATTGACTAAAAACGGTCTTTTTTCTATCAGCCACAGATAGTCTTTGGAAATTGCCCGGTTCTCGCCGAAGTACCACGTCAAGCGTAGGGGCCAGTTAAGCCGAAACCTACTACTTTTCCAAGGTTTGGGATATAAGTAATCTTACGTTAAGTGGCTTTTCCAAGAAAGCAGTAGGAAAAGGACACTCCTGACACTGCCCCAGAGTGCTATTTATAAGGAGCTTATTGATTCCTGCCATGCCAATAGCTGGCGTATTCGGTTGGCAGCATTCCTCCAGAGACAAACCGCTCTGCCGAAGCTCCATAGGTTTGAACAGCAAAGGCAACAGCTTCTTCCACCGAAGCAAAGGAGTCTGTAAACTCCTCATCTGGGTCCAGCAGCGAAAACTCAGCGACATTATGCCAGTCTTCATCGCCTTCGTCAAATGACTCGGCATAGCAGACAGTGTATTGATGCTGAGCGTCTTTAGTAATGTAAAGCCATTTTATCACTGTATAATCAGCTTCATCAAAATGCCCTAGCCACTGTTCGACCTCTTTGCCCAAATGCACCCGTGCAACTAGTTCTAAGGAAGAAAGGTAGAGCGCCATATAGAGCCTTTTTGATTTACAATTCAGCACAATTAAATGCTCGATGCCAGACTTTAGCCGCTTTTATTACCAAGTGGTGAGACGTTTCTGAACGAAAACTACCAGGTTCTATAGCTGAGCCTGTCACATTTCATAAACGAACCTTCAAGTAATGTCTTACTGCCCTGCTACCTGATTTGGTTGGTTACCTCTGCAACAGCCAGTCCTTTCTTGACGCGCGGGCGTATTATGCTTGCTGCTACTACTGCAAGCTCGCCTTTGCTTCCAGAGTTATAGTAAACCAGCAATAAGGACGAAAGCAGGCCAGTTATAGCTTACCCAACCTGGAAATAGACGGTATGGCTACTATGAACGCGGGCCAAGGCCAGAAAGCGTTGTATAGTGCGTAAGTCTTGCCCAAAATTGTGGTAGTCAATAGGGCCAGCATCAGCTTCTTGGAGAAAAGAAGCGAAGTACACGGCATTTTGCAGCGTGTCTTGTAGGCCCGGGTCTAACCGCCTGGGTAGGTCGTCGTAGCTGGCCAGCCGGCTAAGCAAGCCCTCTATGGTGGCTTGCACTCGGTCAATATTACCTCGCAGGCGTTCTTTGGCTACGTCAATTTCCTGCAATACTTGGTGGCGCTCTTCTTCTGTTTCCGCTTCCTCCAACTCCCACTGAACTACTTGGTCCGTAGGATAATTCTCCATTTCGTAGAGCGGTTGGATGTCCACTCCCGTTAGGGCGCCCAATTGGTCTAACTCGGCTGGGCGACCCCACGCCTCCCGCTTACTTAACAAGTTGCAAAAGGTGCGGCTCAAGCCGTACAAGCGCCAAAAGTTAGGCTGCGCGTCCTCTAGTACTTCTTGGTTGTCAGCGCATAGCGAAATATCAAGTCCCATAAAAGCAGCAGTTTTTGCCGGCAAATTACAGAATGAGATGGTCTAGCTAGCCTTTTCAAGCTAGAATTATTTGTGGTGTACAAGGTGCTCCTTAGGGGGCTCAGAAAGTAGGGCGCGGGGCAAGTGGCTCAGAAAGTCAGATGCAAGTGCTTTGGTGAGCTAGAAACGAGGTTGCTGTTGGCTCGTTTGGGTACACCCGTAAGGTGCGCTTTAAAGGACCAGATAAGGCCTGAGCCTGTCCGGCATAAGTAGACCATCTCAATTTTGGCAGCTTTACCGTTCCCAATTCCACGTTGTTAGCTCAAATCCTTGACCCCATCCTTCCCTCCTTACCATTGGCTCTTGGCACTGCTATTTCGGCCCAAATGCTAACGCTGTATCCCAACCCAGCGACTACTGGCAGCCTCTTTACGTTCATCGGGGTCGAGGCCGGCGAACAGCTACAGATACTTAATGCACTGGGTCAAGTAGTTGCTACGACCACCGCTAACTCAGGGGGCCAGGTAGTAGTGCTCAACCGTTTGGCAGTTGGAGTGTATATGGTGCATTGTGGTAAGCAGTTTTTGCGGTTGGTAGTAGAATAATGTAGATTTTGCGTGGATAGAGCCTCTGTAAATTCGAAAAGGGCCGTGTTTTAGCGGCGTGTTACGCGGATGATAAGGGCGCACTTTTGCTACGTATTTCCTAGGGCGCTGCCCGTCCAGCAACGGCTTAAAAAGCGAGTGGAGTAGCCCCGAGCCCACGATTTTGCGGCAGCCAAGCCGGCTAAAAACGACGCGAAAGAGGCGGTTTTTGCTAGCTAGGAGAGCATCAAAAAGTGTGGGGCAATTGGGACAGACACCTACCGGTAGCCGGTGCACGGGCTTATAATGATTGCCGTGAGAAACCCGTCTATTAGCGGCTCAACTTGACTGCCCCACACTTTTTGATGCTCTCCCTTTAAATCAAATTTTCACATCGGCTCTAGGTAGCCCTACTTTTAGCACTACTGAAAAAACAACTTAGGTCGCCAGCAATAAAAAACAGTATTAATTTCAGTTGTAGTTACGAAAGGAATATTATTGCCAGTTGTATATTCATTAACATATCCATAGTGAACGACTGCATTAGCTTGAAGAATATTGTTATTAGGCGCTCTATCAGAGACAAGTTCATTAGTCCCATCTCTAGCTTCTCTGCACCGAACAATGATATCATTCATAGAAGCTATTTGGTAATTCCTTGCATACACATTTTGAATTAATAAATTTGCTTGAATCATATCCTTAATACCCTGAATTAATAATGGGGTATTCTTAATTAATGGAAACGCATATACTTCTCCTTGGCTTCTGACCACTTTCCATTCGCTTTCACCAGTGGATATATCAGGAGACTCCAGACGCACCATCCATTTTATTAAAACAGGTATAACATCACCATTAGCAACTTCAGCAATAGTAGCAACATCATTGCGAAGTATAGTAGAAATTTTAATAAATAAATTGAGATTCACCCAAGCGCCAAAAATATTTGGTCTACAAAGCATCTTTAGAGCTGTCAACTCATTAAACAATACCTGAATTAATAAACCTACTCCCTTATCTAAGCTTTGCTCGATAAAAATATTATTTAGCAAATTAGTATACAAACCTAACCTATCATTAATATTTTGACTTTTACGAGAATATTTTTCAGCTCTTATTCTAAGCAGTTTAGCTACATTACTTTGTTTATCATCATCATCAATTGAGATAGATAAGTAAGTTTTAAGAACTACATAAAATATCTTTTCATCACAAAGCTCACTCATCAGGCACATGATAGTATAATCATTTACACTACTGAGAGTAAACTCCTTATTCTCGTACCAAGTCTGAATATCGGATTGGAGTGATATTCTAGCTATAGAACCCATCAGATTATCCACAGGGCATAATAAATCAAAATTTTTCTTAACTGCTAAGTTATAAAAAATAATTTTCTTAATTATTGAGATAATTAATATAAATTTATTAATATCTCCTTCATGCCATTGAATAACTTTTCTTAAATTAAATTCGTCAGTCATGAAAGGAAGAACAATTATATTTATAATCTTCTCCATTTCATTATCGTATTTAGGATTAGAAACTATCCAAGTAGCCAACAGTTGTTCTAGTATTTTAATTTGATTAAAATTAGTTTTAACAATTATCAAAGTAAGTTTATTCAATAAATCTGCACTAATTATCAGGCGAATAATATTTATAGAATTATTATCATCAAGCACAGATAATCGACCAGACAATTCATTATAATTATCAGAATTATTACTGTAATATATATCATTAGAAAACTTCAAAGCCAAGCATCCCTCAGCTATAAAAGAATCTAACCAATCAACTTCGCTAGCATTTATTTGCCTAAATACGCCCATTTCAATCAATTTTTCACTACTAAAATAATTTATATATGACGCTATATCAGAATGCAAAGAATTGATATTATATGAATTAGAAAATTTACTACCCCAAGATAAACTCCCTAAATCACTAATAAATTTATCATATTCAACTGAAACAGGCCTATTATTAACTAATCCTCTCAATTTATACATTAGCTCTAATGCAGTATTTTGATTAATTTCACCATTTATTGCATCTTTAATTGCAATAATCAGCTGGTTTGCATCAAGCACCTTATCTACCTTTTGAAGTTCAAACGGATTTTGAAGTATTCGCTTAATTTCAGACTTGAGCAATAAATCTGGACTCTCTCCATTTACACCATCTTGATTATCAATCTGCGTTTTAATCAAGCGCAGCATATATGTAGAAAAACTTGTCTCGTTTTTAAAAAATTGGCTACTAAATGTAGAATCTATTCTATCAATGGCATTATTAGACCAAGCATTCAATATAACTTTAGCTTGTATTGTTGTCCAAGAGGGCACGTTAAAATAACCAATATCAATACCTTGATTCAAAAAATTAATTTTTGGTCTACTAAATAATAGGATTTTAATTTTCCAATTTTTCTTTAAAATATTTATAATGCTACCAAATAGCAATTCATTATAAAGGTGGTAATCATCCACAACAAAATATATATTATTAAGATTTGCAAAGAGGATAATTGACAATTCATCCAATGTGGCTTTTTTGCTTATATTAGTGCTGGTATAAGCCTGCTCAAGGTTGATGTCTTCATGCGTGTTAACCATATCTGCAATTAGCATGCAAAAATCCCTCGTGTTCTCAGTAGTATCAATAGCCGTTTTGAACCTATCAAGAGATTTATTAGTATTAACACTAATTATTAATCCATTACTAGTTTTAGCCAAGTAATCAGATACCGCATTAGCTAAGTCAGATTTTCCAGTCCCAGGTTGACCATTTATAAATATTAAGGAATGATTATTTATTAAAGATGCCAATGAGGTGACACGCGGAAACAAAATTTCTTCAGGAATTTTATACCCATAAGAGTTTAGTCTTGTCAAGATTAAACCTTTATTTAATAAATTTTTAAGATTATTTCGCGTCAATCGATAAAATAAAGCTTTACTGTCACTAACATTAACTAAATCTTGATTAGTGATTTCCTCATTTTTGAAAATATTGTTCAGCAAATTCTCTTGAGCATCGTCTGCTAGATGCAATTCAACATAAATATTAGAATTAGGTATAATAGATTTTATATTCTCAGATATTTTTAAATATAATGAAGAAATTTCTTGGGAAGATGATATCAATACTTTAGGCGCATGTATCCAAATAGCAACCTTTATATTGCTATTAATCGATATCATTTGATTAAAAATTTTACGCTCGATATCATCACTTATACCAATTCCCAGTTTGGTTGTTACCTCTTTTAAAATTTCATCATCTCTAACAGGAATTATTTTCTCTGCATTATCTTGGTAAATAATATTTTCATAGTTTAAAGATATGTAGAATAATGGCTGAGAAGGTTCGCTTAAATTAGGGCATACACTATTATCTACTGCATAAATAGGTTTTAAGCATAAATATTTTGAACTCTCTGGCAACTTTGCCAACATAAAGGAATTTCGAATTGGCTTATAAACAGCTAAACATTTTGCAATAAGACCAGCTAAACTCTCCTTTAATCTGCGCTTACCTGTTTCACCAAGTGAGCCCGCAGCCAAGTCTCTAAGCAATGATTCTACCGAAGCAGTACTTGCATTAAATCTTGTAATTAATATCTTAAAAACATATCCAAAAAACGCACCAGCAAGCGCCACAATCACTTTATCATATGATGACTGATTCAGCCATTGAAAATGCTTTGCAATAGAAGTGCTATCTGACAAAATAGCCAAATAGAATGCATTGCTAATTTTAGCACTAAATGCGTTAAATAATAAGCTCATTTTTATTTTCTTTGATTGAGATCCTTAAAAAATTAATTTACATCGGTAACAATTATAAACTTGTTAACAAACTAACAAGTATAATTTTCGATCAAGAATAATTTTCGATTTATTTCGCAATATTATCTCGATGGATTTATAATATAGCAAGTCTGTTACGCATTTATAATATACCAACACACACAATTATACAAGCCCTCGTTTAGTAACACATCAGTGCTAACACTGAAGTATTTACTCAGCCCTTTGTCAGGCCAGCCTTATCTTACATAAAGGGAGACTTTGGTAACACCACTTATAGTTTTAAGTCGTGCTTTCGAGGCTCTAAATTCGACACACTACCTTGCGGCTGCATAGACTTGCCAGTAGCTGTATCTTTTACTACTCATCAGGGTGCCGGCGCCGGCTGCCGGAAGCAAAAAAGGCTGGTAACTCCCTACAATTGGGCCCAGCTGACTAAGGCTGTTTTCAGCCTTGGCTATAGTGTCGTGCTCGGCTGACTCATCACGTAACGAGATACCCGATGTTGCGCTGCCTAACCGCTCGCTAGCGTGTGCGCTGCCCACCGCCCATCCGGCAGCGGTGGGACGTTCTTGGCCACGCAAGGCTACAACTAGTTGGCGGTCGCGCGGTGAAGTAGACGCTGGACTTGCTTTTGGGAGAAGGTCCCCCCTCTCCTCGCCGTAAAGCCGAGCGCATTCAATTCCCCCGCAATCCGCTCGCAGCTGAGCCCCTGCGCCCGCCGCGAAAGAATAAGTGCAGTAGCCTGGCGAATTCCCCCATGCTCGCGCGCATTGCGTTGCCGCGTGGCCAGCCCCAGCAGTCGGACGTCTTCCGTCATATTGGCGGGCGTACCCAACTGCGCCCCCCTAGCCTTCTTCGCTTTCAGGGCATCCTTGGTGCGCTGGGAGATGGTTTCGCGCTCGTGCTGGGCGATGACGGCGAAGAGTCCCACGGTAAGGGTATTGGCGTCGGGCATATCGCAGCAGGCAAACTGCACCCCCGAGTCGCGCAGGGCCAGGATAAAGCCCGCGTTGCGCGAGAGCCGGTCCAACTTGGCAATGAGCAACACCCCACCCGCCGCCCGCGCCGCGGCGATAGCCGCCAGCAACTGAGGCCGCTGGTTCTTCTTGCCACTCTCCACTTCCACGTACTCCCCCACCGGCGCGACTCCCTGCAAGAAACTGCGCACGGCCGCGCGCTGCGCCTCAAGTCCCAACCCTGAGTTGCCTTGCTTTTGGGTGGAGACGCGGTAGTAGGCGAAGTAGGCGGGCACGGGGAAATAGTCGAGGTTTCAGGCAAAAGTAGCTCATAAGACATTTTAGCAACGCTCCTTCCTATAATGTCTTTTCTACCAACACTGTCTCCCGTTACCCTTTCTGGCCCACCGTTTATATAATGTGATAAGCGACTTCGGCTCGTTATTTGATAAACTTGGCGAGCGTGGTCATCAACTCTTCCCCGTGCAGGTTGCTGGCCACGATTTTTCCGTTGGGGTCAACCAGAAAGTTTTGGGGGATTGCCTGCACGCCATATTGGTGGGCGGTCGCGCTGTCAAAGCCGCGCAGGTCGGATACCTGCGTCCAGGGCATGTGGTCGTCGGCGATAGCTTTTACCCACTTAGCGCGGGTTTTTTCTTCGTCTAGCGATACCCCTAATACCGTGAAGTTGCGTCCCTTAAAGGCCTCATAGGCTTTGAGCACTGCGGGGTTTTCCGCGCGGCAGGGTCCGCACCAACTGGCCCAGAAATCTACTAGCACGTACTTGCCCCGGTAGTCGGCGAGCGCCACCGACTGCCCACTGGGCGTGCGTTGGGTGAACGCGGGGGCCAGTGCCCCCAGCACGGTGACTTTCAAGCCGGCCACTAGCGCGCCGTACTGTTGACCGGGCGGGCTGGTGCGTTGGGCGGAGGTCAGGGCTGCGTAGAGCGGGGCCACTTCCGCGTACTGGGGTAGGCTCCACATTCGTGCCTGCTGCAAGGCCTCCAGGCTGACCCAGGAGGTCGGATGGGCTTTCACAAACGCGAGCTGGGCCTGGGCATACTCTTCACTGAGGGCCTCAAATTGGGCCTGCGATTTCGCCGAGTTAAGTTTTGTGCTGACGGGCTTAGTGGCCTCATTGAGTTGCTGATAGTCGGCCGTGAGCGCCCCCCCAGTTAGCTGGGCCGTGCGTAGCGAGTCAGCGCTCGTGACGAGCACTGGACCAGGCTCCAGAAAGAGGCGGGTCCGGTCGGGCGACTCGATGTAGGCGCGGCCTAGCTTTCCCCCCGGCATCTGCCTTTCCCGCCAGCCCGCTTGCAATCGGCCTTGGCGTTCCAGCACTAGCGTGGCTGAACAAGGAAAGGGGGTAGTGCCTCGCAACTCGAACCGGCCTTGCGTCAAAAATACGGAGTCTATCGGTTGCGTCCCGTTGACCAAGTACACTTTAGCTGGCGCGTTGAACTGGCCCAACTGCCCTTTGATGAGGTAAGGGTAGGCGGCCGGCGCGGAAGGTTGGGCCTGGACCAAGCTAGGAGCCAGCAGCCAAAAGGCGACGAAGGCATTTTTCATACGAGGGCGGGAACGAGGGAAAGAACAGGCGGTAAGGACTTGGCCTTAAATATAATGTATTATCCCTGATTTCATTACCCCATCTCAGGGGTATGCATGGAATGCCCTGCTTGCCGCGACTTTAGGGAATGAGCTGTCCGAAAAAACAAGTCCTTTTACTCCCTAAAAACGACTGGTTCTTGAGTGTCACGAGGAACAGCCACGTTTATCACGTTACTTGAACGCACACTTGTAAACTGTGTTTGACCCCTTCCCTACTAGTCGACCGTTTCTTGGAGAGGCGAACAGAGTGCCCTGGCGGGCTGGGAACGCCGTTTTTTGGAGAGTAAATTTGCTGGTCGACACTTGTGCTTCACGGCGACTATGCCTCCGTTTCGGGCCACGCACTCACCAAGCGTAAGGCCCCCGTGAAAAAGGGCTGCGTTCGTAAGTGTCCATATTGGCGGTCCCACTCGCCCGAGGCTAAGTCCGCTGCCAGCCGGGCCACGAGCTCGTTCTGCTGGGCCTCCTCAATAAAGCCCCACGCTGATTGCGCCCGCCGTACTGCAGGACTCAGGAATGCTTCGGGGCGGCCGTAATATGCTTCTTGGAACCCATCTACACAGTCCAGCGGCACCGGAATGGACTGCACTTGGCAGCGGCCGCCCAAGGCCTGGGTCAAAAAATCAATCGTAGGGTAACGCTGTTTCTCGACCGCAATGACCTCGGGAAAATACGTGGCATTCCAGAACGTGTCCAACGCCTCCGGGTCAAAGGTCATAAGCAGGACCTGCCGTTTGGTCACGCGCCGCAACTCGCGCAGGCCTTGCTGGATATCGGGCCAGTGGTGTACCGTAACCAAGGCCATAGAGGCATCGAAGGCGTTGTCATCAAAGGGCAAGGCATCGGCTTTGCCAATGATAGCCGGGACTTTGCCCGCCGCTAGGCGTTGGGTGCGCATCGCCACGGAGGGCTCCAGAGCCACCAGGTACTTATCCGTGGGCTCGTAGGAGCCGGCCCCCGCCCCGACGTTTAACACCGTGGCCGCGTCGGCTAGCGCGGCGTGCAGGTACGCCGCAATATGGGGGTCGGTCTGGCGCTGGCCCGCATACTGGGTGCCAAAGCGGTCGTAGTCGAAAGCAGGGTTGCCGATGGTCATAGGCGCGTCGGGAGGGGTGGCTGTTAGGCGAGGACCGAAGATAAGAGCTTGCGGCAAAGCGCCGTTATCTCGACTCGTTAGGGCCGTTCGGTGATGTGCTAGTCCCGCTGCTAGCCACCATTCGCGGCGCAGGACCTCATCAAGCTGTTGGAGAACACGCAAGCGGCCCTGTCCAAGAAGAAGGCGGCTGGCGTGCAATTAGGCGCGCTGCGCAAAAGTGCGGTCTTCAGGGCGCAGGTACGACAGCTCAAAGCTGGGGTATCGAATAAGACCATTGCCCACGCGCTGAAGATGTTGCCCAATGTCGTGGAATGTATCTGCTGCCCTAAGGCAAGCCTCAAGGAGCGTTTCGGCGGTCGATTAGCTGCGCCAACGCAGCAGCTACCGAGAATGGGAGGTAAGTTGCTGTTGTAGGAGCGTTAATCCTGCCACTTATATGCAAGTATATAACTGATGGAAAGCAAGTTAACGGTTGAGCAACAGCTCACGGCGCTCGCCTCGGGCAAGAGCATCGCGCTGGGCGACCCCGCGCGGCCAGGCAAGGTGCTGGTGCAAGCCAGCCGGTTGGGGGAACTCTACTATGTCACGGGCCCGCACTTCGAGGCGTATGCCCCGGAGGTCGACTTAGGCGAACTCTTCGCCATCGGGCTGGCCAATGGCGACGACCACGCGAGTGTCATGCGCCTACTCAACCAGTATCTGGGCGACTATGGCGCGCCGGTGACGGCCCAGCTGCACGTCTGCCAGGGGCTGGCCGAGGCCCTCAATATGCTGAGCGCGCTCGTAATGGCCAACACGCTTTTAACTAAACGCTAGGCTTGCCTGTCCACAGCTGGGGAGAGAACAGCCCCTGACTAGTAGCTAGGTCAGCTAAGTCAGAAAAGCACACAATATCAGATAGTTTATAATAGTATAAAGACTGTAGAATACGCAAAATACTATTTTATACTAAATTTATATTGATTTACAGATAGTTACAGTGCCATATTCACTCTAATTCAATGATAACAACTGCTGCTGCAAAGCACCTATCTTAGCTTCTATCTCAGCAGCAACTTCCTGTCGCTTTGTACCTGTATAGATTTCTTCCGATGCCTGCTGCACAAATTTTAACGAATTGTGCAAATCCTCCAGTTCGCTTTTCAGCTTTTCACGTTGTCTAGCGATAACAGCTGGTCGAGTAGTGACCCTAGGCTTATTTACAGGCGCAGTCTGTGCTTGCTTATAATCAGTTAGGAAATACCCATCAGCTAGTGCTTTATACACAGCCCCGGCCTGCTTCTTGACTTTGCCTTGCCGCACTTGGTCGCTTACCCGGCTGAGCACATAATGGATATATCCCTCGTCATAGTAACCGGCTTCGAGTTGTGTCTTTATTGCAGCAAGGCTTTTACCCGCAACGCCCACTGCGAGTAATGCAGCCTCCCAACCATTAGCAGGTGGTTGCGGAGTAGATAGTTGTTCAGGAGCAGGCGCGAATAAGAAACGTATTTCGCTCACTGCTTTACCCTGCCGAATTAATTCGTAGGTAAAAGGCAGGTCAGTCTCCTTCAACTCCTGTTGAGCACGGTCGAGGATACGTGTTTTAAAATTATCCCAGCGGTCGTATCCGGGCCCAAGCTTGAGCATTGCTTTAAGGTCGGCGAGTCCGACTACTCGCTGCCCAAAAGCTGAGTACTCGCGCAGTAGCCAGTAAATGCGATGCGAATAAGGATTCTTCAGCTTTAGTAGCTCTGTGAGCTGCGCTTTCGTGAAATTATCACGCAACTCCAACAGATAGGGTACCACTGCATCATTAAAACGCGCCTCTACTGCTCCCTCTCCACCTTTATACTGCGCAATGGAAAGCAGTGGTAGTACTACAAAGTCAGGTTGACGGCTACGGCGGCCTGCACTGAGCTGTTCAATGGTAATAGTACGTGTGGCAAACTCTTCTACAGCTTCTCGAACCAGTTTATATGTATTCTGGCTATTCATTTCGCCCAGCAATTCAACTACTTCGACACGGCACAAGCCAAAAGTGGTGTCATTCCTCCCGATACTCGCCAGCAAGTGCAAGAACAGACGCGTTTCTAATGGACCAAATTGAAACCGCGCATTAATGAGCGCATTATGTTGGACAACTAGTGGAGCGCTAGGTGTTAACGAAGACGTGGGCACAAGATTCATAAGGCGGAAGCAGTATGGCAAATGTAGCTGCAGCAATAACAACTCCCTACAAATTTTTACTTTGTAGGGAGTTGACCCCAACTTTGTAGGGTCAAAATCGCCCATTGACCCCAACTTTGTAGGGAGTTGACCCCAACTTTGTAGGGAGTTGACCCCAACTTTGTAGGGAGTTGACCCCAACTTTGTAGGGAGTTACCTCTATATAATACTGTAAATCAAATTTTTACAGTACCCCTAAACTATAAACTTAATAAAGAAAGTAAACTACTAGTTTCTTGAGCAGTTTTTTGAAATTTCTATCTGTTAGGCTGTTGACCGCTAACGTTGAGTAGTCCAAGCTGGGGGCGGCAGCGGCCACCCCAACTTTGTAGGGAGTTAAATAAGTTCTGAGTAGAATACATCTAAAAAAGGCCTTTCTAGACTATAGGAAGGCCTTTTTTATTTTGTCTGCTTGAAGCAACTCCCTACAAAGTTGGGGTTGATATATCCTGTGAACTGATGAAAAGCCTCTTTTTAATCCCTCCAATAACCCGTAAATGAAGTACAACTCCCTACAAAATTGGGGTGAAGGTTGAGCTAGTATAGAGAAATAGTTAATCGGTAGCGAAGGTGGAAATAATTCTCAGCGTTTAGCTGAGTTGATAGGTTTTAATACAGGACAATATTATCTTGGTAGCCTTGGTAGCCTTGGTAGCCTTGGTAGCCTTGGTAGCCTTGGTAGCCTTGGTAGCCTTGGTA
>CAXUKA010000021.1:0-5716 GCA_964251335.1 uncultured Hymenobacter sp. | reverse complement strand
CTTGGTAATCTTGGTAGCCTTGGTAGCCTTGGTAATCTTGGTAATCTTGGTAATCTTGGTAGCCTTGGTAGCCTTGGTAATCTTGGTAATCTTGGTAATCTTGTAATACTTTTGAGTAAAGTTTTTCTTTTCTACCAAGAAACATGAAGCACAATCCCAGTAGCCAGATACCTATGCAAGTACTGGCCGTAGCCAATAACAAAGGCGGTGTGGGTAAAACCACTACCGCTGTGAGCATTGGTGGGGCGCTGCACCACCTACATGGTGCACGGGTACTTATGGTTGACCTAGACCCTCAGGCTAATATGACTCAAAATCTTATTGGCCGTAGTACAGAGGTTGAGCAGCATATAGGGCACGCTATCATAGATAAGTCGCTGGATGGTATTATACTGGAAACCGAGTCTGGATTGCACTTAGCACCATCAGCCATTGGCTTAGCCCAATATGAGGCATTGATACCGCAGCAGAAAATGTGGCGATATCGATTGGGACAAACATTAGCCACAGTCGCATCCGATTATGATTACGTCGTGCTTGACTGCCCCCCCTCGCTCCAAACCTTCACTGTGATGGCATTGGTAGCTGCTGATGCCTACCTCATCGCTACTGAGCCAGAGTTGTTTGCTCTCTCCGGTCTATCTACCCTCACAGAACTAGCAGATGGCGTAGAGGAAGGACTCAATGCAAAATTGCGTTTTGCCGGCGTGACTGTGACACGTTATAACCCTAAGCAAAAAAATAGTACCCATAGTATTGTCATGCAAGCGCTAGCTATGCAGTATGGCGAAGAGGCGCTACTACCGTCTATTCGGCGTGACTCAGCCATTGTAAAATCCCAGGGGCAAGCTCAGACTATCTTTCAGTACGACCCCCAAAGCAATGCCGCTCAAGATTATGCGGCCCTTACTACTTCCCTCATTACTTCTTTTACTACTCGATAATGGCTAGCAATAAAAATACTGATGCTATTAACCAATTACTTGGCACTAGCGGTACTAGCTCTGTGAAAAAAGTAAGCAAGGTTGATAAGCCGGTTGCCCCAGCGAAGGAGGGTAAAGAGAAGATTAGTGCGTTCAGCTCAGTTATCACAGAATCTAATGCGCTGCGACTGGAGCAATACTTATACTGGGCTCCTGGCAAGCGTAAAAAGCAAGATGTAGTGAATGCGGCACTAAAGATGTTCTTCGACAGTAAGCCAGAAAGTGACAAGGCTATTCCTGATGAGGAATAAGGATTGAGAATCATTTTTAATTGGCAAAACTGCGTTTTTGGAACTGCCTTATTTGGATAGGGGAGGGAACACTCGTAGAGTGCATGCCGAATTAACCAAGGCTATTGCTGCAAGGCGCTCCCTAGTATTGCCACTCCTTACAGGCTGCTATTCCATTTGCGTTTAGTAAGTAGCTACCACCTGCCTTATGAAGCTGCCTCATCTTAGCCGCCGTGTCGAGCTCGATATTGGTATGGCCGTGCTGCTCTATACTGCGCTCAACACCGTCTATCAGGAACTGCTCTACCGGGATATCGACCAGCACCGCTGGACCACCCCCGAAGCCTTGAGTCTGAAACCCTTGGCCAAGCTCACCCAGCGCTTGCAAGCCTTGGCCTTGATGGACTTGCAGCCCCGCTCCCTAGGTAAGTATAAGCCGCACCGCTTACGCATCGCCTTCGATGAGATGACTACCGTTCGCCTCTACTACGCCCGCCTACTGGCCACTTTAGAGGACAACTCGCATGACCAGCTCTTATTAGTCGGCGCCCTGGGCCGCTTCCACCAGCAGAGCACCTCCCTCGAAAATCAGATTCACCTGATGCCCACTGGTGGCTATAGACAGTAACTGAAAAGCCATTCGAGGGCTAGCCTACAAAAAAGGGTATGCAAAAGGGCTCGTAAAATCGGCCTGTCTGGGCAGCTGAGGCGGTGACTGCAGCTCTCCAAAGTAGGGTCCTTTTTTGGAGGGGATAGGCGTTTATGAAACTCGTCCCTTCGGCGTATTTCGTAAACATTGGTTTGTAGACGGGTTTCTTAAACTATCCCGGCCCGGCAGCGTCCTGCTGGTACCTAATGCCAACTAACTGCCAGGCGCTCACCGAAAGGAGATTATTTAAAAACTCATTTTTGGCCCCTTTAGTTGGTTAAAGCCAAAAGCTGACTGGATAGCGTTCTTCTCCCTGCGTTTGGCTTAGGGTAGCTGGCTTGGTATTCGACTCACACAGCCTGACGTGGTAGGAGCACTTCGGCAAATCGAACCGGTCCATCGCCCCACTGGAAGAAGTCGAGGACATAAGCGCAACCGTCCCGGAACGACACGCAAACGTGCCCATTTCGTGCCTATCACAAATCAGCTTGCTCCTACCCGGCTTAACCGTCAACACCTTAACGGCCACCTGAACGGCCTAATTTTCAACTTGACATAAAGCGGTGGAACCTCCCTCCTGAGCGACAAGGAAACCATCCTCCGGACGAGAAGCCCTGAAATCTTCCTCCTCAGGGCTTCTGATGACATAGTCTTTAGTGGCCGAACCAGTTCGGTTGTTTTTATTTTAATCAAGGATTAAAATTCTCCGCCGTCACCTGAAGCAACTCCATATCCGGGAAACTGCCAAGCAACGAAAGCGCATGTTTGGTTAATTCCTGGGGAATGCGGCCCGCGAGGTGTTTTAAACGGGCACCATTGTCCGGAAAAACATCGAAAATGCCATACTCCCCAGTAGGCAGGCGAATGGCAAACCACGCAATGGTCTCTTCTTCTGCCAGGGCCAACGGCTGGGCATCTTGTAAAAACTGTACCACCTCCTGCTCGTGGCCCTCCTTCGCTTTAAAGGTGAGCAACAGTCCTTTTGTATTCGGCTCAGCAGGCGGTTGGGAGGGTAGTTTGCTGGCCAGTACCTCTACTTTCTGGATATGCGGGGAGGTTGCAAATAAGTCGGCTGCTTTTTGCAGCAAGGCGCTGGCAACCGCCCCGTTAAGGTGTGCCTCACGGGATGCTTCATCCGGGAAAAAATCGACGATGCCATATTCAGACCGGCCAAAACGAACGGCAAACCAGGCTTTTGTTCCGGCCTCCTGCCGTACCAATGGAAGGGCAGCAGAAAGAAATTCTTCCACCGCGTCATCTTTGCCATGTTTCGCCTCCAAACGAACGAGTAATCCTTTTGTAGTCATCGTCATGGCTCAATAAATTAATATGAATGTTTAAATTTAGCCTATTAAAGTGTTAGAATCTAATAGGTTTCTAAGCTTGTCTATTCCGAAGTTGGGTTTTTCTGGTTTATCTTTTTTTCACTCAGCCGCGGCAAGGCAAAGTAGACGTACAGCACCACCACGGGGACAATGCTAAACGGCACGCTCCACCAACAAACGAGCAAAGCCGCTAGGTGCAGCGCTGGGGCCAGGGCGTATTCTTTGGTCAGCAGCCGAATGAGCCGTTTATCGGTCCCATCTTCCAACAGTTCCTCCCGGCTGATGGCATACCACCAGGTACAATTGTAGAACAGGGTCATCAACACCAACGTCCCGTGGTAGATCAGGGCCGCCGTCCGTTCGTCGGGTTTGCCGACCTCACGGGCCAATAGCCCGGTGGTAAAGGATTGCAGGGTAACAAACAGCAAAAACAACGTATTGAGGAGCAGTAGGTACTGGTCCGTTTGCTTGATGTAAACAAACATGTTGTGGTGGTTGGACCAGGCAATGCAGATGAAGAGAAAAGATGCCGCGAAGGCCGCGTAATGCGGCCAGAGTTTCCCCATCTCCTGCAGCAAAGCCGTATCCGTTTCGGGCTTGGGCAGTTCGGTCGCCAGCAAGGTGGCTGCGATGGCCAATACGGCGTCGCTGAAATATTCGAGCCGGTCCGTTGGTCGGTGGTTGTGCATACGAGCTGGTCAACATTAAATGCCCCGAAATCCTAAAAGCCGTCCGTCAAGCGCCCACTCGCTGCTCAGCTGTTAGTCTTACGTCCCCCTTCGATTAGTAGCCAGCGGTTTACTACGGATATTCGCCGGGACAAACTCGTAATTTTAGCGGTACGGGGTTCCCCCGGGTCACCAGCGTGGGCAGACACGCCGATCCGTGCGCCCAAGCAAGCACCGAACGGGCGCGGCGTGGGGAAAAAAGCCTGGTAATGGCCGGAGCGGCGCCCGACGCGGGCCCGGCCCGTTGCCGCACTCGTCGGGTCGTCGCCCACGCGCTAGGCTACCGCGGCCGCTTTCCAGCATCGGGGTGAACGGCACGTACCGGTCCCCACGCCGGGGTAGTCCTCGATCCAGTCGACGCCCGCCTACGGATTGCGGGGGGGAAGTAAAGTAGCGACCTAGCAGGGGCAGCGGCACGGCGAACAAAAAGCACTTTAACGCCAGCCTTTTCATCTATTTAGTGGGTTTTTGAGCGGGTTTGGAACGTGCAAAGAGGCCCCGCAGCACGTCATCCCTACGTGTCAAAGTCGCTATACCACTTCGCCTGGGATCGTTCACAAAAACGGTCCTTTGCCTAAACAAGTGTTGAGGACATAGGAGCCCGGTAAAAGCTCACAAGCCGTGCTTAGAATTACGTTCCGTAAATTATTGCCTCCAAAAAGCGATTGACTGGTAGCAGCCGCGCTTATAATGCTAATTGAAGGTGGGTTCAATTAACGTTATAAACTCGTCAATACTACATATATTTAGTCATGGGATATGAATATGGTTTCGTCTTTACAACGCCATTAAGTCTGCCTCAATTAGAGGAGCTCACCCATAACCTGCAACTCACTCACTCTTGGTTTTTGGTGCAGATAGAGCAACAAGCCAGCGGTTATCAACTGCGCTATGCCTATACAGCTTCAGGGCCACTATCTTGGGACGAAGACTTTCTGCTCCTAGTATCAGAACAACAACTCTATGTGCTACTACACACGGCTACCGCAAGCCAAGAATCTGGTGTGCTCGCCTGGATTCAGGAATGCACGGCTACGCTTGGTCCAGCAGGCACTTTATCCGAGCTATGAAAGAGGTCAATTAACTAATTCAAGCTCATGCCTAAAAGCTTACTTTGGACAAATCCGAAAGCCTTATCACTCGCTCTGTTAGGGATTGTAGGGATGGGCTATATTCTTTTTCGGTATTGGCAACCTGAATGTGAACAATGCCTTTCTAGGGTGGACTGCCCACCCTGTATTTCCCACCAGCAATATGCCCTAGTTGGCAGCGTAGGCGTGTTAGCGCTCGCTCTTTTGGCGCGGATAGGTGTGCTGTTGCGCCAATCTCTCCTCCCCTAGACCACGCTATCCAGTGAGCACATTCACCGTCGAAGATGCTTTCCATATCACTGGCCGCGGTTGGGTGCTGGCGGGTGACCTAGTGGGCGAGGTGGCAAGAGGTAATCGATTACTAGTACCTGATGCGGAGCTATTGATAACGAGCGTCGAAGCAATTAACAGGTGGGGGAGGCACAAAACAGGTCTATTCATTGCCCAGTCATTCGCCAGCCGATACGAGCTCATAGAACAGTATATAATTGGAGCCACTGCCTACATTATAGGTGAATAAGCAGTTTGTCACGTTTTCTAAACGGACAATTAGAAAAGGGGACAAGACTTAACTAAAAGGAGAGCTATGCTTGCTATGAGCAAGTAGGTGGCCGACTTCCAGGTGAGTACCCGTCAGGGGCAATCGGGTCTGAGCCTCTAAGAGGGGGTAGGATAAATTAAGCGCTATGTTTGGGAGCTAGTTTTTTAGC
>CAXUKA010000020.1:0-36876 GCA_964251335.1 uncultured Hymenobacter sp. | reverse complement strand
GGCGCGGGGCCACCTCGGCCGGGGCCGCCGCCAGCAGCGGGTGCAGGTCGGCGGCGGCCAGCTGCCAACTGGCGGCGGCCAGCACGGCCCGGCCGCAAGTGAGGCGCGGCAAAAACTTATCGGCCTGGGCCACGCCCTGCCAGCTGAAGCTCAGCTCGGCCTGGAGACCCTGGGTTTGGAGGTCGCACAGAAATTGGTACACGGGCAGGGCCTGCGGGCTGCCGAAGTTGTGGGCCGTGCTGAGCCGGGGCACTAGGCGCAGCCCGCCGGGGGCCCGCAGCTCCAGTTGGCCGTGGCGCAGGGCCAGCCGCAGGTGCTGCACCGCCACTTGGCCGGCAGCCGGCAGCGTCGACTGGGCCAGGTAAGGGATTTCGAGCGCCCGGAAGTGGGGGCGTTGCAGCAGGTTGCCGATGCGGCTGGCCGGCAGGTGGCAGATCTCGGCAAACGTGACGGCCGGGTTGTGCGCCTGCTCGGCCTGCGTCACCTGCCGGATGAGGGCCTCGATACCCGGCTCGGCGTGCGCAAACCGGCCCAGCAGGTTTACGGCGCTGGAGCCATCGGCGCCCTCCAGCAGCACCCGCTCGGCATCGATAGCGCGAAACATCACCCCGATGGAGGGCGGCAGGGGCGCCGCCCCCGGCGCTAGGCCCTGGGCGTGCAGCTCGGCCAGGGTCAGGTCGAGGCAGTAGTCGCCGCGGCGGGCAGCCTCGCGCAGGCGCTGGCCCAGGTAGCGCTGGGCGGCGCTGGGCGGCGGGGTGGCGGCGGCCGGGCCGGCGGGCAGCACCAAGTCGTGCACCAGCGCCGAGTAGTGGCTCTCGGCATCGGGGGCGTAGGCCAGGCCGCTTTCGGCATCCAGGGCTTCGAGCAGCGGCACCTCGCGCTCCTCGTAGCGCGCCTGAAAGCGGCGCGCGAAGTCGGCCAGCCGGGGCAGGGCGGGCGGCGGCGCCAGGCAGGCCAGCACGGCCAGGCCCTCGCGCAGGGTGGCCTGCAAAGCCTCGTCGAGGGTGGGGGGGGCGCCGCCGGCCAGCCCGTGCAGGGCGTCGGTCTGAAACAGCTTGCCCGGCTCGGGCACCACGCCCAGGGGGGCCAGCGCGGCGGCAATGCGCTCGTAGGCGGCGGGCGGGTTGATGGGCTGCGCATCGAGGGCCTGCACCTGCTGCTGCACAGTGGCCAGCACCTTGGCCAGGGAGTGGGCTTCGGCGGCGGGCAGCTCGGCCAGCAGGCGGCCCAGCACGGCTTGCAGGTGCGCAAAATACTCGGCCCCGGTAACGGTGGGGGCCAACTCGCTCACCAGCACCTGGGCCTGCACCAGTTCGTCGACAAAGGCGGTGGCTTCGGCCCAGGCGGCCTCGCTGGCGCCGGGCCCCAGCAGGCTGGTGGCCAGGGCGGGGCCGGTGGCGCCGGGCGCGGCGGCGGCCAGTACCGTGTGCACGGCCCCGGCCGCCTCCACGGCGCTGAGCTGGTGCACGCACTCGCCTTGGTTGTAGTGGTGCTCCACGTATCGCAGCGTGTGGCCGCTCGGGTAGAGGCTAGAGTTGGGGTAGTAGCGCAGCCAGGGTTGCAGGGCGGGGTGCTGGGCCAGCTGCTGGGCCAGGGCGCACAGGTAGTGCATGTCGAGGCGCGTGTGGCGGCGGTGCTGGCCGGGAGCCAGGCGCACGCGGCTGGGCCCCGCGCCCCAGGCCACTACCGAGCAGCCGGCAAACAAGCCGAAGGGCGTGCAGCGGGTGCGTAGGCGCGTGTAGTAACGAGCCAGCGTGCCCAGCAGCCGGCTTTGCTTGCGGGCGTCGGGCAGCTCGCCGCGCTGCCACTTGGCGCACTCGGCGTGCAGACTGGGCGAGGCCAGGTACAGGGCCTCCTCAAACCAGGGGTCGGCCAGGGCCGCCCGCAGGTCGGCCTCGCTCACGGCGGGGGCAAACGGCCGGGCCGGCGTGCGCAAAATCAGCTCGGGGGTAAAGGCGTAGCGAGTGATGGGCATAGCGGGCAGCGGTTGGGGCTGCCAAAGTAAGGCCCCGCGCCGGCTAAGCCGCCAGCTTCAGGACCCGGCCGGCGCGGTCGGCCAAGTTGGCTTCCGAGAAGTGTGGGGTTGGCAGCGCAGTTGCCGGAGCAAAATCAGTAGAAAACCCGCTGTTGGTACTGACCAAAGCCGGGTTGGTGTAAAATTATTTATTTCTGCTACCCCGGTCAACATGTTTACATCATCAAACAAAGGCAGCACACTAGTTCATAACCAGATTCACTTCATTATTGCCACAAACAGCACAATTAATAGTGTTTACTACCTATAAAATACTATAATCACTATGAATTGCACCCATTTTCTATTTCAACTCACAATAGGCTGTACCTAGTTACGCCATGGTGTAATCGAATCTAAACTCAACTTCTCTTCCTTTCCCCTTTTACTTTTTTCTTTTTTTCAAACTCACTTTTTCATGAAAGCCAAATTCAATTTTCCCGCCAAACTGGCCCTCAACAAGGAAACCGTTTCTAAGCTGAATGCCGAACAAATGATCAAAATTCAGGGCGGCCTCGTGGAGCCCGGACAAGACCGTTCGTGCACCAACACCAGCAGCGGCAAATCCTGCTAATTATCTTCCTTTTTTTCTTTTTTCAAACTCACTTTTTCATGAAAGCCAAATTCAATTTCCCCGCCAAACTGACCCTCAACAAGGAAACCGTTTCTAAGCTAAACGCCGAGCAAATGACTAAAATTCAGGGCGGCGTCGTGGAGCCCGGGCAAGACCGTTCGTGCACTGGCACTACCAGCGGCAAATCCTGCTAATCCAAATCTAATTCCTTTCTCACTAGGATTATGAAAGCCAAATTCAATTTCCCCGCCAAGCTGGCCCTCAACAAGGAAACCGTCTCCAAGCTGAGCGCCGAGCAGATGACTAAAATTCAGGGCGGCGTCGTGGAACCAGTCGATACTCGCTCCTGCGACCACACGACTAGCGGCAAATCCTGCTAGTTTGTCAATAAAAGGAAGATGAGATAAAGGGGAGCCGTTCAATCAACCGAATGGCTCCCTTTTACTTCCTTTTAACATCTATCTAAGGCACTAATTCCTGTTTTATTTAATTACTTTCTCACTTCATCCACGTTTTATATTTACTTGTTATTCCCTTTTTACTTTTACCCATAGTGCCGTAAGTCATGTTTTTCAGCAAATCTTTTCCCACTTTCAGGCAATTCGATGAAATGGATTGCGGGCCGACTTGCATCCGTATTATTAGTAAATACTACGGCCGCGAATATAGCATGACTTACTTAAAGGCGCTATCTTACACTAACCGTACCGGTAGCACTCTGCTCGGCTTAAGTGAGGCAGCCGAAACCATCGGTTTTCAAACCAATGGCGCTTGCGCAGATTACGCGGCTTTGCAACAGGACGTGCAGCTTCCGTGCATTGCGCATTGGAATCAAAATCACTTTGTGGTGGTGTATAAGGTCACCAACGACAAAGTATATCTGTCCGACCCGGGGTACGGACGCATTAAATATTCCAAGGAAGATTTTATTAAAAGTTGGGCCACTAATGGCGAAGGCATAATCTTAGAATTGCTTCCAACGCAGGAATTCTTCACAGCCGCTCCCGCAGAGGAAGCCGCAAAACCAGCGCGGAAAACCAAAACGTATTTTCTTAATTACGTTTCCAGTTATAAGAAATACTTGCTTCAGATTATCCTGGGACTAGTCATCGGCTCTTGCATTGAGCTGATCTTTCCCTTCTTAACGCAGAGTATTGTCGATGTGGGTATAAAGAAGAAGGACCTCACATTTATCTACCTCATCCTACTCACCCAGCTCTTTTATTTTCTGGGCGGTACGAGTATAGGGGTTATCCGAAGCTGGATTCTAGTTCACATTAGCAGTCGGCTCAACTTCAACCTCGTGTCCGATTTCTTCATCAAGCTCATGAAGCTACCCATTTCGTTCTTCGACGTTCGGGTAACTGGGGACATCATGCAGCGCATGAACGACCATAATCGCATTGAGCAATTTCTAACCACAACTTCTTTATCTACATTATTTTCAATTATTAATATTTTTATCTTTAACGTTGTTTTGTTTATTTACAACAAGTGGATTTTTGTTATTTACCTAGTTTTTACCACCATTTATATTGCTTGGATTCTGCTATTTTATAAGAAGCGGGCCGAAATTGATTACCGTAAGTTTCTAGGCCTGAGCGACAACCAGAGCAAGGTTATCGAGCTCATCAACGGCATGCAGGAAATCAAGCTGCACAACGCCGAAACACAAAAGCGCCGGAAATGGGAGGAAATTCAGGAGCGATTGTTCAGCGTCAATCTGAAAAGTTTGCGCGTGGAGCAGCTGCTCAGCAGTGGCTCCACAGTCATCAACGAGATAAAGAACATCCTCATTACGGTTTTCGTGGCCAGCCTCGTGGTGGAGGGTACCATCACCATTGGGGTCATGCTCTCCATTTCCTACATTCTGGGCCACCTAAATTCGCCAATTCAGCAATTGGTGACCTTCGCCCAGAACTACCAGGATGCGCGCCTGAGCATCCTGCGCCTCAACGAGATTCATAACCAGCACGACGAGGACGAGGATGAGCGGCAGGTTGAGCTGGGCGACGATAATCTGGATAGCCTGCATCTCAACAACGTTTCGTTTCACTACAACGGCCCGAACTCGGCCAAGGTGCTCAACTGTCTTAATCTGACTATTCCTCGAAATAAGGTGACGGCCATTGTGGGCAGCAGTGGCAGTGGTAAAACCACCCTGATGAAGCTGCTGCTGAATTTCTATAACCCCACCAGCGGACAAATCTGCCTAGGCGAGTTGCCGCTCCACCACATTACCCACCAGAGCTGGCGGGAGCGGTGCGGCACGGTGATGCAGGAAGGCTACATCTTCTCCGACACTATCGAGCGCAACATTGCCGTGGGTGGGGACCTAATTGATGCCCGCCGCCTGAACCGTGCCATCGACATTGCCAACATTCGGGACTTCGTAGAGGCCATGCCCCTGCAGCTGCGCACCAAAATCGGGCAGGAAGGCGTGGGGCTGAGTACCGGGCAAAAGCAGCGCATCCTGATTGCCCGAGCCGTGTACAAAGATCCCGACTTCATCTTCTTCGACGAGGCTACTAATTCTTTAGATGCCAACAACGAAACCGTCATCATGGAAAAGCTCAACAGCTTTTTCGACGGGCGCACGGTGGTCGTCATTGCCCACCGGCTGAGCACGGTCCGCAACGCTGACCAAATTGTGGTGCTCGAAAAAGGCGATATCGTGGAAGTGGGCTCCCACTACGAGTTGCTTGCCAACCGCGGGCTATACTTCGACCTAGTGAAAAACCAGTTGGAGGTTGATGCCTGATTGTATTCTCTATTTTCTTATTCCGTGATGGCAACTCCCCCGATTAAGTACGACCGCGCCCAGGAGGTGTTCGGCCT
Source organism: uncultured Hymenobacter sp. (assembly GCA_964251335.1). Classification (GTDB taxonomy): domain Bacteria; phylum Bacteroidota; class Bacteroidia; order Cytophagales; family Hymenobacteraceae; genus Hymenobacter. Next base: position 31,450 of record CAXUKA010000020.1, on the reverse strand, counting down.
GCCCCCCAAATGGCTGATTCGCAGCAACCTTGCGTTGCTAGGCTTTATTCTACTAGCCTCTGCGCTGGCCTTGGCTTACTGCCAGCACCACTACAACCTGAATCTGCCAAGTTCGCACCTGCTGGGACGGCTGCTAAAGTAACTTTTCTTCCTGACGCCTTCTGCTAGCTATTTCTATTTGCATGAGCCCGCTCGAATTTCATCCGCACCTGATCCTGCGCACTCCCCTGCTGCCCTACTCCGGCCACGTCGACCTGGCTACGCTCGACCAACTCTACGGGCGGGCCCTTGTCCAAGAAGCTATTTTCCTGTCCTCGCCCGACTTGGCAGAAGAGCTGGAAAAGTACTACGCCGGTGCCGGGCTGGAAGCTGGCAAACAGCAGCGAATAGAAAACACTCTTTATAAGTACCTACTACGGGCCTCCAGCCGGTGCACACCCTATGGCTTGTTTGCTACCTGCTCCTCGGTGCAGTGGGGGCCGCACAGCCAGCTTCAGCTAACCGATGCAAACCAGAAACGCAGTTGCCGCCTCGATATGCAGCTGCTGTGCGCTCTAGCTGCCCAGCTTGAGTCCCTGTCCAGCGTTCGGCCCCAGCTGACTTACCGGCCCAACAACACCTGCTACGAAATTAGCAACCGGCTGCGCTACGTCGACTTTTCCTACCAAGACCTGACTGGAAAGCTGACGGCTCAGCTCAGTTCCGTGGAAAGCTCCGACGCGCTGACGTTCATTTTCAACTTGTGCGAACAGGCCGGCGCCGACTTTGCCACCTTGGTCGGGGAACTGGCTGCCGCGGGCGTCGACCAGGCGGAGGCCGCCGCCTTTGTAGACCAACTTATCGATAACAAGCTACTGATTTCTAGCCTAGCGCCGGTGCTGGCCAATGAGCAGTACTACGGTGACTACCTCACCGCGCAGGTGCAGCGCCTAGCAGAAGCAGCGGCCGACGAGTCGGTGCGCGAATTTGCTCGGCGCCTGACTCGGCTGCAGCAGCTGGTGCGGGCCCTTGGACAGGTGCCGGTGGCCGACGCAGCGGCCTATCAAGCTATTTTTCAGTGTCTCGACTCGCTCGGGGTAGCCTACAACCGCAACGCGGTAGTGCAGATTGACTTGGGCAACACGGCCCCGCATAATACCCTGGACACCCGGTACCAGACCAGCGTGGCCCAGGCTGTGCATGCCCTGCGTCTGCTCACGCCCAAGGCCTCCTTGCCCCACCTCGACAACTTCAAGCGCAGCTTCGTAAAGCGCTACGAAAGCCAGGAGCGGCCTCTACTGGAAGTGCTGGATGAGGAAATCGGTCTGGGCTATACCACCACTGACAAGGGGGGGCTCAACCCGCTCGTGGAAGGTCTACAGTTTGCTCAGCCGGCTCCACCAACCAACGTAGTAGCCTGGGACCGAATTCAAAGCCTGCTGTTTCGGAAGCTGGCGGCGGCGGCCATTGCCAAGGAGTCCGTCATTGAGCTGACCGATGCCGACCTGCGGGAGCTGGAACCCGCGCAGACTACGCTGCATACCTCGTTTTACTTGTTTTTCAGCGTGCCCGACGCTACCAATGACCAAATTGTAGTGGAAAGCTGCGGGGGCTCCAGCGCGGTGAATACATACACGCGCTTTTCCCACCTCGACGATTCGATTCGCGCCACTGCCTATGCCATTACGGCCCGGGAGCAGGCCGCCCACCCCACCAAGATTCTAGCCGAAATTATTCACCTGCCTGACAGCCGCAGCGGCAATCTGAGCTTGCGGCCCCACCTGCGCGACTACGAAATTCCCCTACTAACCCCGTCCACACTCGACGCCGACTACCAGATTCACCTCCAGGATCTGCTCGTATCCGTGCGCGAGGGCAAGGTGGTGCTGCGCTCTAAGCGTCTGAATCGGGAAGTACTACCCAAGCTCAGCACCAGCCAGAACTACCATTTGGCCACTTCTTTACCCCTGTACAAATTTCTCTGCGACGTGCAGAATGAGCAGGCTCAATCTGGCACCGGGGTTTCCTGGGGCCGCTACGCCGCCGAGTACCGGCACATTCCCCGGGTGGTTTACAAAAACGCCATTTTGCGCGTCGCGCAGTGGAATTTTAGTAAGGCCGACGTGGCGCCCCTGCTCACGCCTGGGGACGAGCTAAGCCAGCAGCAGGCCCTATCCCGGTTTCGGGCCCAGTGGCGGCTGCCGCGCTATGTGACGCTGTCGGAAGCCGACAATGAGCTGGTCATTGACCTGCAAAACCCACTGGCCGTGCGCTGCTTGGGCAGCCTGATCAAAAACAGCGACCATTTTAAGCTCAAGGAATTTCTCTTTGACCCCGCCCGGAGCCTGGTTAGATCGGCACAGGGGCAGCCCTTCTGCAATCAATTTATTGCTTCCCTGCACAACGAAGCATCTCTGCCCGCTCCGGCGGCCCCCAAGCTGTTTGAGCCCGAAACAGCCGCCAAGCGTAGCTTTTTGGTGGGCGAGGAATGGGTCTACATGAAGTTTTACAGTGGCCTGCAAACCGCTGACCGTTTCCTGACCGAAACGATTCTGCCCCTGAAAAACTTTCTGCGGCAGGAGGGACTGATTACCAAGTGGTTCTTTATCCGCTACGACGACCCCGAGGAGCACATCCGGGTGCGGTTTCGGCTGATCCGTCAGGAAAACTACGCCGCAGTGGCCGAGGCCATTACTGGATTTGTGGCCCGCAGCCAGTACAAAAACTTGCTCTGGAAAGTGCAGATGGATACCTACACCCGTGAAATCGAGCGGTACGGACCATCCATCGACATTGCGGAGTCCCTGTTTCACCACGACAGCGACGCGACCATCGAGTTTCTGGACCTGCTGGCTGGCGACCAGGGCGAGGTGTACCGGTGGCAGTGGGCGCTGAAGTCGGTCGACAGCCTGCTTAGCCTCTTTTTTAGCGGCTTGGAAGCCAAGGCCGCCTTCGCCGCCGACGCCCAGGGCCGGTACTACCGGGAATTCAACGTGGACAAAAGCCACAAGCAGGCATTTACCAAGAAATTTCGCGACCATAAGCTCCCCCTGCTGGATTTGCTGGCCAACGACGGCGCTGAGCACCTGCCCGAGCTGGCTGCAGCTATCGGCCTGCTGCACCGCCGCGACGCGCAGTGCGCCCCGCTGGCCCGCCAGATCCAGGCCACAGCCGGCGCCGTCCCCGGCGCCACCGAGTACGTAGACCTAGTGGGAAGTTACGTGCACATGCTCGTCAACCGCATCTTCAAGGCCGACCAGCGCCTGCACGAACTAGTGCTCTACGACCTGCTCTGCCAGAGCTATGCTGTGCTACTAGCCCAGCACAAGCACCGCGCCCGGCAGGCAGCCCCGTCCCTGCCCGCTTACGCCTAGCGTTCTTTCTTCTACCCAGCTGCCTTTTCTTCCGCCCCGCCCAACTGTTTGCGCGCAGTTAGGCGGGGCACGTTGATTTTGGCTGCGTGAAGAGCGGGTTAGTACTGCTAATACCGGAGTTGGTGTAACGTTTTTGGGTCTGCCGGAGGGCTGTACTAGGTTTATTCTATCGAAAGCCAGTATACGCGTCGCCTCAGCACCCGCCCTATGCAAGACCTCAAAATCGGCCTGATTGACTTAGGCAACACCAACCCTCAGGACTACCTCTGCGGGGCCATTGAGAACGTCATTGAGTATGCTGTAGCCGCTGACCAACTAGGTTTCAGCCGGTTTTGGTTTGGGGAGCACTACAGCTTTGGCCTGCCCTGGAACAGCCCCGAAACCCTGCTACCGGTGGCGGCCGGCCTGACGAGCCGCATCAAGATAGGCGTGGCGGGCGTGGTTATTACGCTGCATTCGGCCTACCGCATCGCCAGCCACTACAAACTGCTGGCCAACCTGTTTCCCGGCCGCATCGACCTGGGCCTGGCCAAGGGCTTTACCTCAGAGGAAATGGCGCGCTACCTGCTCCTGAAGGAGGACTTTGCCCACCAGGAAAGCCTGACGGAAGCCAAAACCCGGCGAATTGTGGAGCTGTACGCCACGGAGGAAGCCCTTTTCGAGGAAGATTTCATTATTCCGCCCTTTAAGGGCACCGTGCCGGAAATCTGGAAGCTGGGCACCTCCTACAACAACATGGATTCTTCCTTGACCCTGGGCACGAGCTTCTGCCGGTCCATCTTCCACAATATTCCTGAGGAACAATTTGTGCCCCATAAAGAAAAGCTGCTGGCATACCGGGAAAAGTATTTCGAAAAATACCATACTCCGCCCAATACCAACCTGGCACTAGCTGGCATTTGCCATAAAACCACCGCTCAGGCCAACACTGTATTGGCCTCCTACAAGAATTGCAAAAAAGCATTGCCCGTTAGCAATAAATCCGTCATTGGTTGCCCAAATTATTTTTATGACACCATTATGCAGTACCGGCAGGATTATGGCGTCGACGAAATTATATTCCACAATTTAGCCGTCGACCAATCCGAAAAGCTGGAATCTTTGGAGCTGCTAAGTGACCTGTTTTCCCTCGAATACTAACCGGCTATGCATCCGCTCACCCTCGGGCTTCTCGAATTTGGCCACGCCCCCGCCCAGACCAACCAGCTGGAGGCCATTGACAACGTGTTCAACTACGCCATCAAGGCCGATGAGCTGGGTTTTTCCCGGTTCTGGCTGGCGGAGCACTACATTACCGGCCTGCCGTGGTTTTCGCCCGAGGCACTGCTGCCCGTGCTTGGGGGCATGACCAGTCGCCTGAAAATCGGCATTGCTGGCATTCTGTTGGCCGTGCACTCGCCCTACCGCGTAGCGGCCAGCTTCAAGATGCTAGCTCATTTATTTCCCGACCGTATCGACCTGGGTATTGCCAAGGGGATTCCGCCCAAAATGTATTCGAAGGAGCTGCTGGAAATTCCGGATGTGCGAGATGCCTCCGAGTTACAGTGCCTGATTAAACCCAAGCTTCAGCAGATAATTGATTTCTATCAGAATGAGGATGCGTATTTTGACAAAGACATTATTTTACCACCCTTCAAAGGTGCCCCGCCCGACGTCTGGACGCTCAGCAATAGCTTCGACAATATGCAGGACGTTATTGATTTACAGTTGAATTTTACACGCTCTATTTTTCACACGGAAAGCAAAGATTCGGTGGCGGCGCAGAAAGAGAAGCTGGATATATTCCGCGACGCCTATTACGCCCGACACGGCCGCCATCCGCAGGTAACTATTGCGTTTCAGGGCGCTTGCCACCACACAGCCCCAGCGGCCCGCGCCCTGGCAGCAGCTACCGGCGTGAACGTGGACTACCACGAGGCCAAGCTTAACGCCATTATCGGCTGCCCCAACTACTTCCAGGAACGTCTCCGGGCTCTGCAGGATGCCTACGAAATCAACGAGTTTATCTTCTTCAACATGGTCCGCTGCCCCGATGCCAAGCTGCTGAGCCTGGAACTGCTGGCTGACAAGCTTGGCCTGGCCGGCGCGGCCGTCCGGGTAGCAGAAGCCAGCCACGGCTAGGCCTTGCCCTTTCCCCATAGCTACGCCATGATGCCTCACCTCATTTCCAAAGTGCGGGAAGTTGCCGGCTGCCTCGACCATCTGCGCGTGGAGGCTGGGCCCTTGGGCCTGCAGTATGGCGCCCTGGGCAAGGCCGTGTTCTTTCTGCAGTACGCCCGGCAGTTTGCCGATGACTACTACTACGAGCAGGGCCAGCAGCTCATCAGCGCGGTGTTTGACCAGCTCAACCACCCCGACTTTCAGCCCGTGCTGGCCCTAGACCGGGAACTGGCCGAAATTGGCGCCACGCTGGAGTACCTGAACTATTTTGGGCTGCTACCGCTGGAAACCAACCAGATTCTGCCCGAATTTGACAACCTACTCTACGGCTACCTGCAGGCCCACCTGCGCGCCGGCAGCTACGACCCGAACAACGGGGCTCTGGTGGTGGGCTACTACTACCTGATGCGCCTGCGCAGCACCGACGCTGTGCGGCCCCACCTGGAAGAGCTGGTAGACGCGCTGGCCGCCCTGGCCCAGCCCACCGCCGACGGCAGTCTGTACTGGATTTCCACCTTTTATCGCGAAAGCCGCACCTACCTGTGCTTGTCGCACGGCCTTGCCGCCGTGGTAATGTTCCTGCTGGCAGTCAAGGCCCAAGGCATCAGGACAGCGCTATGTACGGACCTCGTGGGTAAGGCCATGCGCTACCTCAGCAGCCACCGCCTCGACTACGCCACCACCGGGCACTTTTTCCCCTCCTACGTCGGTAATGAAGCCAAAACGCGCCTGGGCTGGTGCTACGGCGACTTGGGCATTGCCTACGCCCTGTTTCGCAGTGGTCAGGCTCTCCACGACGAAGCTGCCCAGCAGCTGGGCCTCGAAATATTTTCGGTTTCGACCCAGCGCCGCGACTTTGCCAACAACAACATCGAGGATGCGGGGCTAACCTACGGCACGGCGGGTATTGCCACGATGTACCACAAAATGCACCAGCTCACGGGTATTCCGCTGTTTGCCGCCACGGCCAGCTTCTGGTTTGAGGAGACGCTGCGCTTTGCGGTGCACCCCAATGAATACGCCGGCTACCAGGCCGCATACAATCAGAGCCGCTCCTACAACAACAGCTCCTACAGTGAAGGCATTGCCGGTATCGGCCTGGCCCTGCTGGCTTGCCTGGACGCGCAGCACCTTGATTTTGCCGAATTCCTGTACTTGCTCTAACCCCATGAAAACCCAGGCTCACCGCTGCCTTGGCACCCTCAACGGCCTGCTCGCCCAGGCCCGGCCTCGGGCCAACGGGCTGCTCACCGGCAAGGTGGGGCTGGCCCTGTACTACCTCTACTACCACAAGGTGCTGGCCGATGAGCAGTGCCTGCGCCGGGGCCACGAGCTGCTGCAGGAAGTGCTGGACTCCCTCGGCGCCGAAGTCACCAACTTTGCCGGCCTGTCCCTGGCCGGCGGGCTGAGCGGGCTGCTGCTGGCCATGACCCACCTGCACCAGCACGAGTTGGTTAGCCTCGACCCCGAGGTCTTCAGTGCCCTTGATGAAGAGCTGCTGGTGTGGGCGCTGGCGGAAATTCGCAGCTACAACACGGATTTTCTCTACGGGGCCGTGGGGGTGCTGCACTACTTTTCCCTGCGTCCACCCACGCCTTTTCTGCGTGTCGCCGTGCACGATCTAGTGGCTGTCCTAGCCGCGGTGGCCACAGTGGTGCCCCAGCGCGGGCTGTATTTCCCCAACCACTACACCGGGCTCAATGCCGAGGGAGCGGACAACGTGTACTTCGCCACGGCCCACGGCCTGTGCGGCGTACTGCTGACGCTGCTCAACGCCAGCAGAGCCTATCCGGACCTTGCGGCGGCCGAAACCATGATTTGTGGTGGCGTGCAGTACCTGCTGAGCTTTTACCAACCGGCTCCACCCCAGCCCGCCGCCCACGCTTCCCTGTTTCCCTCGGCCCTGCTGACGGATCAGACTGCGGTGCGCAGCAAGGGCTTGGCCTGGTGCGCCGGCGACCTGAATGCCCTGCTGGTGCTGGCCCGAGCCGGGCAGCAGCTTGCCAACCCGCAGTGGACGAGCATGGCCCGCCTGCTGCTGACCAACTGCGCGCGCGTGGCTCAGCAGGGCCGCAGCCATGTGGAAGACCCGTACTTCTGTCACGGCGCGGCCGGAGTAGCGGAAATCTTTCGCCGACTTCACCTCGAAACCGGCTGGCCGGAAGCCCGGCAGCAGCACCAGTACTGGATTGGCCGCACGCTGGAATACGCCTGGCAGCTGCCAACGCCCCTGCCGCCCCAGGCCGGCAGCTTGCTCGATGGGTTGCCCGGCCTGGGCCTGAGCCTGCTATCCTATGTAAGCGCAGAAAACTTGGCTTGGGGCGAATGTCTGCTGCTCTGACCTTGCCTAACTCCCGCTCCACTGCCCTTCTTCTACCCTGCCCATTAGCACTGCGGCCTTGCTCCCGTCATTTCCACTCAGTAAACTCATGAAAACCTGGTCTATTACTCTAATTCTGGCTCTGTTGCCCGCCTTGCTCTGGGCCCAGAAAGGCGGTACTATGCTGAAAGGCCGCGTGGTAGATGACCAACGCAAGCCTGTTGAATTTGCTACGGTTGTCTTAACCAGCGGCCTCGACTCTACCCGGGTCGTGCAGGCCACGGCCACCGACACGACCGGCGACTTTGAGTTGACCGGGGTGCCCCTGGGGCGCTACACTTTGCGCATATCGATGCTGGGCTACCGCGCCATACGGCCCACCTTGCTGACCGTAGCCGCCGAGTCCACGATGGCGCTAGGGCTGATTACCTTGGCTTCAAGTACCCAGCAGTTGGGCGAGGTCACCGTTACGGGGGAGCGGCCGGCCATTGAGCGGACGCTAGGCAAGCTCACGCTGAACGTGTCCAACTCTTTTTTCAAAACTGCCCCCAATGCCCTGGAGGTGCTGCGACGGGCTCCCGGGGTGCGCGTCGACCCGCTAGGTGGCATCAGCCTTAAGGGCACTGTCAAGCCCGTCGTTTACCTCGACGGCAAGCAGATTCCACTGACGCCCGAGGAAATCCAAGCCCTGTCTACGGAAGACATTGAGCAGGTGGAAATTCTGCCTAATGCCTCCGCCCAGTTCGACGGCCAAACTCAGGCCGTCATTAATATCAAGCGCCGGCACGACAAAACCCTCGGTGCCCAGGGCAGCGCCTACGCCGGGGTTTCCCGAAACCGCCTATATGGGGGCTACGAGTTGGGGAGCAGCCTGACGTATAAACTGAAAAAGCTGGCCCTGTACGGCCGGGCCAGCTACGCCGAAACCAACAAGTTTCTGCAGGCCAACGCCCTGCGCTCCGTGCCCGATGCCACCAGCAAGACCGAGTTCAGCACCTATACCTTCCTGCACTACCGGGAACGGCCCCTGTCCTACCAATTCAGCGCCGACTATTCCCTGACCCCCAAACAGACCCTGGGCCTGCAGGTGCAGGGCTTGGCCAAGCACGAAACCGACCAAACCACGAATATCACCTCTGTGTCGCGGTTTGATCCGGCCGGCGCACTGCTCAGCGCCTACACGCTTCCCAGCACCACCGACGCCACCATCACCCCCGGCAGCCTTGCCTTCGACTTAAACTACCGCGGAGTGCTCGACGACAAGGGCTCTGAACTGGTGGCCTACGCTGACTACGCCCGTTACTCCATCAACCAGCAGCAGGTATTCCGTACCGCCTTTCCACAAGGGCAGAACACGTTGCGCTTTCCCGGCCAGCTGCTCGGCGACTTTCCCTCCTCCACCCGCATCAGCGCCCTGCGCACCGACTACACCCACGTGATTCGGCCCACCATCACCTGGAGCGCGGGCGCCAAGTACAGCCATACCACCACCGACAACGAGCTGCGCTACGATACGCTCAGCGAAAACGGCAGCCCCCGCCGCGACTTCTCGCGCAGCAACCATTTCCTTTACGACGAGAAAATCGTGGCCGCCTACGCGTCGTGGGCCCAGACCTGGGGTAACACCTCGATAGATGCCGGCTTGCGTAGCGAATTTACCCGTTCTACAGGCAATTCACTCACGCTCAACAATATCGTCAACCGCTCGTATTACCGCTGGCTGCCTAGCCTGCAGGCCCAGCACAAGTTCGACGATCAGCACACGCTGGCCTTCACCTACAGCCGCAAAATGTGGCGGCCCTCCTTTGCGGATTTGAACCCCTTCCAGTTCTACACCAGCCCCTACGAGTACATCGAAGGTAACCCGTTTCTGCTGCCGGCAACCATCAACAGCACCGAGCTACGCTACAGCGTGAAGGACGTGACGGTGACGGCCAGCTACCAGCTCACGCGCGACCAAATAACCCAGCTACCCACTCAGGACCCGGTAACCCAGGTGATTCGCTACACCCAGGCCAACTTGGACCGGGTGCAGACAGCCTCACTGGAAGTGTCTGCTCCCTTCACCATCACCAAGTGGTGGAAGCTCCAGCACACGGCCTCTTTTTACCACGTCAACACCCGCTTTGCGACCGACGCTGGCCTGACGCCCAACAAGGCTTGGAGCTTTGAAACCTATGGCCAGCAGATTTTTTCCTTACCCCACGATTTTACCTTGGAGGTCAGCTACGACTACCGTGCTCCAGGGGTCTCTTCCATTTACCGCAACAAAAGCTCTGGTACGGTAGGCTTCAGCGCGCAGAAGTCGGTGTTGAAGGGTCAAGGCAACATTCAACTCAACTGTTCTGACTTATTCAATACCTACCGCGAAGCGTTTTCGACCCAGTACAACGATATCGACGTGCAAACCACCCAGAAGCGGCATATTCAAAAGGTGGCTCTACGCTTCACTTACCGGTTTGGTAAGTCGACCTTTACCCGAAAAAATCGCGCCTCGGGCAGCGTGGAAGAAGAAGGTCGGGCCCGTTAATGAACTGCCGCAGCCGCCCCGGACCATCTATAGAAATATCGGCCCGCAAGTTCGGTACTTGCGGGCCGATATTTTTTTTGAGTATGAAGGACGCTTCCGTCCCCTTATTGTATGCCTTCCGGCGTTGCAATCCAGCGCCGGGTAGGCGTGGCCGGGGCTGCATATAGATCGCTACCAATTGGAAGCCATAGCGCTGCCTGCACCCGGCCCGCAGCTCGTCGAGGCCCTTCTGAATGTACCAATTGGAAGCCATGGCGCTGCCTGCCCATGCCCACGACCAACACTTGCTGCTGCTACACTTGGGCACACAGCCCGTGCGCGCGCCGCTATATCGTAGGACAGGCTGTTTCGGGCCGGCGACGCGGGCCTTTACCCCGCCGGCGAGTACGGTCCCACCGCTTGGGGCGGCCCTGCCGATATCACCCAGCTGCGTCTTGTCCCCCTAAAGCCGGGCCAATGGCCACCTGCACTAGATGGCTCTGCGTGACCGGTTCCGGTTCGAAGGCGGCTTGCTTACCTAGTTCGGAGCCACGCGCCGGCCGTGGCCCGAATCGGTCGTGCGGGGTACGAATGAGCGGGGCTGTTGCGCCCGCAGACCATGCTGGTGCAGCACGCGCCGGATACGGTAACGGCCGACCTGATACCTGCCAGCTTGCAGCGCTGCCCGCAGCCGGCCAAGGGCCGTAGCGGTGGGCGTGGCGCGCAAAGGCCCGGCCCACGGCCCGCTCCCAGGCCGGGGCCGGCCGCTGGCAGCGTTGCCGCCAAGCATAGGTGGCGCTCGGGACCACGCCCAGCACCTGGCACAGCTCGCGCACGGGGTAGTGGCCGCGCTGGCGCTCGATAAAGCGGTAGCTGCTCACCGGGCCCCGGCGCGGCCGAAGATGACCAAGGCTTTTTTTAAAATGGCCAGCTCGCGCTCCAGGCGCTGGTTCTCAGCCCGCAGGGCGCGGTAAACCGGGTCCTGGGCTTGCGCCACGCTGCCGGCTTCGGCCACCGCTTGCACCTGCTGCCGGCGGTAAAGCAGCTTTTCGCTGATGCCCAACTGGCGGGCGGCTGCCCCAAGTCGAACGGCCCTCTCGCGCCAGGCGCAGGGCCTCGGTTTTAAATGCGTCGTCGTAATTGCAGCGCTTGTCGGGTTTACTCACGGACATCGTACTGGCCACCGGTAAGGAAAAATACGTCCGAACTCCGTCTGCTTCAGCTAGACCACCTCATCCCCAGGCCGGTGCGGCGCGAGCTGACGGCGTGGGAGACGCTGGGCGAGACGCTGCTGAACTGCCTGAGCCTCGTGGATGCCAAGCTGCCCGAGCAGCTCACCGAGGCCGAGGCGCAGCGGCTGCTGCGCTTTCCGGTGTGGGAGGTGGACGAGTTGCGCACCGCGTTCCGGTGGCGGGAGGAGGCGTCGGCGGCCGAGCAGCCCACTGACTACGCGCCGGGTGAGGACGCGACCGCCGATGCGACGGGCCTCTACGTGCGGCGCTCGTTTCCACTCCGACGGTCCCTGCACACCGGCAAAGCGCTGGTAAGCGTCTTCGCCCGCCTACTGCCGGGCAAGGAAGCCGACTGGCCGCAGCTAGAATCGACGCTGATCGACTACCAGGAGCTGGAGCACAAGGAACGGTTCTTGAAGCGCCACAGTAATCCCCAGCGGCGGCAGGAGTTGCGCCACCTGCTGCTGGGGGACGACGATGGCAGCCCGGCCGCGTTCTAGGGCCTACGGACAATTAGCCACACCAACAGAGGGCGGCAAAGAAGTAACAGAAGCCTAAAAAACTCACGGCCGTTTTTTCGTAGCGCGTGGCCAGGCGGCGAAAGTCCTTTAAACGATTGAAGAAGCGTTCCACCCAGTTGCGCCGCCGATAGCGTACCCGGTCAATCAGGCGACAAGTGGTGCGGTTTTTCTTGCTCGGAATCACCACCTCGGCCCCAGCTTGTTCCACCGCCTCGACAATGGCGTTGGTGTCGTAGCCCTTGTCCGCCAGCACGTAGCGCACCGGCCCCACCGCCTCCAGCAACTCCAGCGCCCGGGTGCAGTCCGCCTGCTGGCCCGGCCCGAGCACCAGCGCATGTGGCCGCCCGACCTCATCTACAGCGGCGTGGAGCTTGCTGCTTAGCCCATCGCGACTGCGGCCAAGGGCTTCGTCGCCGTGGCGCTTTTTTTTACCTGCCCACTGGCTCGCTGGTGGGCCCGCAGAATGGTCGAGTCCAGCAGTACGGCTTCCACCTCGGGCAGGCGCACGGCAGCGAACAGGCGCTGCCACGTGCTTTTCTGGGCCCAGCGCAAGGCCCGCTTGCGAACCGTATCGTGCTTGCCGAAGCGGGCGGGCAGGATGCGCCACGTGCCACCGTGGCGCATGACCCACAGCACTGCGCTCAAAAACAGGCGGTTATCTGCTGCCGTGCAGCCCATGTCGCCCGCTTTGCCCGCTTTGCCCGCTAGGTGTGGAGCCAAGGTTGCCCACCGTAGGTCGCTGAGTTCGTCGCCGTCAAGTCCCATATCGCAAAACTAATTGTCCGTAGGCCCTAGAGTAATTTTATCCCCCTGCTGCTATAAGAAGGCCTTCTTCAGTTGATAAGGGAAATGATTACGTAACCGGTCAGGTTGTATCCTTCGCGATTTATGCAGGCTATCCGGCTTCGCAACGCGTTCTCAGGCAGTGGATAAGTAGTTACGAGCGGGAGGAAAGCCGCTTGAGCTATGTGCTTACCAACTTACAGGAAGCCTTGGTACACGGTTTTAGTAGCTCCGAGGCGGTTGATCAAGAGATAAGGGGAAGGGCGCTCGCCTTCGTCCGGGAGCTGATGACCGAAGTCGAGCCCACTATGACTGCTTGGTCTACTGACCGCTCACCGAGTGAAAAGGAGGTAACGGCCGTGAAGCTTTTCAACGAAATCGCGGAGCAGCTTTACTATGCCGTGGTGATCGATGACACGGTGCTAAGCCTGGCAACCACCGAAGCAAAGCGCCGGTTTCTAACCGAGTACAGCCCACTAATTGCCAGGTTGACTGCCCTGGGCACGCCCAAGACGATGCATCATTTGCTGGAATTGCTAAGCCAACTCATTGCTGCTGCACCTGCGCAGTGCTTTGATTTGCTGAGTGCTGCTATTCTGCGCAAGAGTGGAATTGCTCGCTACGAGCAGGAAGGATTAGGCGCGGCCCTCTTTGTAGAGCTTATCAGCCTCTATATCGCCGACTACCGCGCTATTTTCACTGATTTGATACGCCGCACGCAGTTGATAGACTGCTTGGCGCTCTTTGTTGAAGCAGGTTGGCCAGAAGTTCGCCAGTTATCTCAACGCTTACCCGAATTGATACAGGCTAAATTTTATATATATAAATTAATATATTCTAGAGTGCTTAGGATTCTGTCTATTTAGGCGCAGTATTTACTGTCATCACTGTTTATATACTATAAATAATTTGCTTGGATTCGAGGGCGCAGTAACTGAACATATAAAAGTATAAAATAGTAAAAAAGTATAATTACTTTGTGCTTTTTTTTACTTTAATCTAAATGGATTTTCAGACTCTATACTGCTGCCGAAAATTGACTGCCCCGCACTTTTTAATGCTCTCCGTATAAATGGCCAGTGCCACCGGCACCACCTACCTAAAAAGCACTATGCTAGGAGCCGGCAGCGCCCACGCCATCACACCGTGCAGATGGAGCACCAGCACGAGGCAGAGCACTAGGACCAGACCCCAGCGACCGCTACGGCGGTGTAGTGCTATAGCTACTCCCTTGAGCCAGTACAAAGCTAAGTAGCCGCCAAAAGCCGCCACAGCGCCTACAAGCAACTGGGCATCAGTGAGGCCAGTACCTAGGCCAGGCACTATCGAAGCAGCACCCAACCCGAGTATCAGGTACGGCGCGGTCACCAGACCCTTACCCGTCAGGCGCACGGCCACCGAGAGTAGCTTAATCAGTGTGCCCCAGGCCTAGCAGACCGCCTGCCGCTTTGCTGAAGCGATACTCGTTGCCGCCGAGGTTATTCTAGCTAGCATAGTAGTCCTCTTCATACTCAGACATGGGGCAGGGATTTTAGAAGTGGGAAGCTTGGCCTTGGTTAAAAGTTTGATACGGATGTTACCTAGCCTGCTCGCTCACCCAAATTGAAGTACCAGAAAGCCATCAGAAGTGCCTAATAGGACACCTTGATTTTCGGATACTGCATTTCGTCGTGCTAGCAGCCACTGATAGGAGTGAGTAGCCGGTACCGGAAAACGCCCGTTTTTGTGCCACGTGCTTATTTAGCAATTCAATAGCTGAACTGATGTAGAATCCGTACCAAACTTTTAACCAAGGCCAAGCTTACTCGTGACGGGGGACGAAGTAGTGTAGGGCTAGCTTACCTAAAGAAGGGAAGGTGGAAAGCACGACCAGCGTAAACCAGCAGACCACGGCCGCGATGCAGATAGCCTTGAAAAGCGCGCCGGCCAGCAGCCAGAGAAAAGCAGTAGGTTCCGTAGATAGAATGGTAAGTGAGCAAGCAGTTAGGTGAACTTTAGTCGTTTGCAGACAGCCAGGGTGCTTTTTGGCGGCTCCCCAATAGGTTCAAAAGTAACAATAAGTCGATTTTAGCAACGCAAAAGGGATCCCACTTACTAAGTGGAATCCCTTTTGCGTTGCCGCGTCACTGAACACAAAATAGTGCTTAATGATTAATCTGAATATGCTCAGAAACAGCGTTTTTGCCTTTGCCCATCCGTAGATTATATAGGCCACTAGGCAGGCCACTCACATCTAATGAGCCCTTACCCCCTTCGATTTGCTTTGTCTTGACGAGCTTACCAAAGCTATCATAAAGTTCTGCAACGAAAGGTGGGGCTGTTGTACTTGCTGCTGAAGGGTAAGCAGTTTTAGCCGTATTGTTGCCCGACTCGTCTGCTTCGACTGCCATGACACTCAATTCTGAAGTGGCGGGGTTCGGCGAAGCAACATAGTAATAGGTTGCGTACGCAACCCAGGTGATAGTTTGCGAAGTAGAGCCGCAGCCAGTATTTTCGGTTATGGTAACATCATACCGTGATTGCGAAGGATTGCTGCTATTAATCTGAAAATAGGCCATGGTGGAATTATTAGTCGTAATACCACTAGGGTAAGAGGAAAAGCTGAATGTGGCACCAGAACTCGCGAACATTTCTAAGCTAATAGTTCCGGTCTTTACTACGTTTCCATTGGGATTAATGGAAACTGGGGCGGTCTAGCAGAAACGGACAGTGAGGAGTCTTAACTTCCCCTGTGTATGTCCGCAAAGAAACCTGTTGTCGTCCAGCCCCCAGGCCGAGGCGGGGTGGAGTACGCTCAAAACCAATTTGCTACCCCATGGCGGGACCTTCGTCAGTCTGGAAGAAGCGCGGTTGGAAGTGGCTTACTACCTCGATACCTACTTCAATCTCGACCGCCGCCACTCGGCCCTAGGCTACCGCTCGCCCCACCAGTTTGATGCTGACCTCCTGAATCACATACCTTAGCTCGCTGTCTGTTTACACTAGACCACCCCACCACTATGAGGCCTTATGCTTTTCGGCTTCGCGACGTTTCTTTTCCCGCAGCAATAACATACGCACTAGACCTGAGAGACTAATACCGTCTTCAGATGCCATTTCATGGCCTGCTTGTAGTAGCTCGGGGTCGAGTTGCATATTGAGCACCGCTTTTTGCGTTGCTGGCTTGCGCTCTTTGGTCATGCCACAAATGTACCACAAGAGTTATTTAAGAAAAACCAGCACATTAATTGACTTCATTAATTGTTGTAGTATATTTGTAGTACTCAAAGAGAGTTTCCTAACCCGTAGTACGCGAAAGAGGCCAGCCGTTAGTAACGACTGGCCTCCGATGTAGCACCTGTTTGCAGCAGGCACTACGGTTGGGTTTTGGTCAACCCTATTCCAAAATTACATGGCAAATCATGTAAGTAGGACAAGTACGCTCCTTGGCGTACCCCCATCCCTAGGCGAGCTGCGCCAGCACGTCCTCACACCCCTCATTGGCAACTCCCTTTTCAACGAAGCGGAACAACTGCGCGCCAATCACTTCGTCCACGAAAGCGAAGACATTGCCTGTCTTACCCGCTGGGGCGCGAACGTATTGACGGAAATCACGCGTCGCAAAGCTGCGGCCGCCCGCCAGCGCTGTCACCACGCTATGCGTGCTACTCTACGCCGGCTGCGCCCCGGCAATTTCCGGGGCCATTACCCCCGCAAACGCAAGGCTACTCGCTGCTGGGCACCCGGCACCTTCTTCCCCGAGCGCACTGACCGCCGGGCGGGCACCTTCGACCGCTTGGCTGCCGCTCGCTTCCAGCCGGCCCTCACCCTCACCTACGCGCAGCTGCTGCGCCGCTCGCCAGCATGTGGTACCGTAAGCAACTGAGTCTGATTCGCCGCGCCCGCCGCGCCGCCCACACTCAGCAGCACCTATTGCTCGCCCTGGAGCTGGACGGCCTGACCGCCGTCACCCTGCACACGCATACCCGGCAGCTCACAATTTCCATTGAGCGGGCAGAAGCGGGGCAACTCGTTGATACCCTACGGGAAGCCTTGCGCGACCGTCGCCGCACTCTGAAGCAAGAAGCCCGTCAGCTACGCCAGGACTGGCGGGAAAGCCAGCGGTTGCGGAAGCGACCAAAGCCTCCCCACACCCCGGGCTAATTAAGCGTCCATCCTGCGGCCTGACTGCTCACTCGTCTCGATCTGTTCGAGGCGGGTGGCCCCAGCGCGCCCTTCCTATTGCTTACAGTATCACCTGCTACCAGCAGCCTTCCAATGTCTTTCTCAGTTCCTTCTACCCCAGCAGCCACTGTTACGCGTCTGCCCTACGCTCAGGCTTCGGTAACCCAGCGGGAGCAGCTACTGGCTACCCTGCGCCAACGCCTGCGCTACCATTTTCCCACCCTCTCCCCCGCCGCCTGGTTGCGGGCATTGTTCGAATTTCAGCCCACGCTTCTGTTGGTTAGCCCCGATACTATCACGCTTGACGCGGCGGAGTTAACACAACTAGTGCAGCATGTAGCCGGTTTGCCCGAGCTGCCCCTGCTGGACCCACCCCTCTACGGCCTGCCGGCCCTTGACCTGGCGCAACGCTGGGAACGCGGCCGGGAACTGGCTGCAATCGCGCTTCCCGAACTAGCTACCGACTTCATCGGACCACGGCTTACGGCCTTATTTGCTTACTTATGCCAGTCCTACCCACTGGCCGAGCAAGTCGTGCAGGCTTGGCGCTGGGACCTGCCCATGACCAGCAGCCCCCCGCTGCCGCCGGGGCTACCCGGAGGCGAGCCAGTGCCCGATAGTCAGGAAATCGCCCGCTACCTAACTCAACTCCAGCAGCGTTTTCCATAAGCGCGTGGCGGGTTGACGGACCAAGCAGGCAAAGCCTGCTTTTCGATGGGTAATCAAGTTGCCATTTTTAGTGCGATAGCCGCAATCACTTTCTTTTACTGGAACACGGGCGGTAAGGGCTTTACGCAGCAGAAAGTCCTTACCGCGCTTTTTCGCACCCGTCAGCCCACCGATGTACTCCTGCTGGGCGAGTGCCCCAGCGAGCTGACTACCGTCTTTTTAGCTCGTTGAGGCTAGTGGAACTGCCTATTCAAGCTAGGAACGGCCAGTCATTGCTTGGCAGCACAACCACTGCTAGTCCGGTCTTTTACCCCCTTATGCTGAAAAACCGGTAGCTACCCTTCCTAGGGGCTCATTGCGCCATTGGTAACGGCCAGATTAAGCATCAGGTGGAATACCACGCTATTTTTGCCGTGTCTCGTCTGGGCAACGCGCAGGTATTCCGCATTTAGCAGCTCGTTCGACAAATCCAGCGGGCCGTCCACTGATTGCAAGGCAAAATCGGCCGGGTAGGGAGTGTCTTGCACTGTTTTTTTATAGGCTTTCCAATCAGCCTCCAGGTTGCTTCGCGCTGCCAGATGGTAGGTCACCACGTAAAATCTGGACAGATTGGGCACGTACTGCTGACATTTAAGTAAATGCCGGATGGTGTATGCCTCATCGCGCCGAATAAGGGCCTCCACGAGTGCGATAGTTTTACTTGCTGCTTTAAGGAGAATATCGGCTTCCCCGGCATCCCTGCCGCCTACCGACTGCCCGACCCGCGACTGGTCGTGCAGGGACCAGCCCCACACGGCTAACCGCGGGCTTAGGATAGCTACTAACAGGTCATTCAAGCGGTTTTCGTGCGTTATCTGGCGGATTCCCTCTATTTTCTCCGCCAGCTGCTGGGCCGCCTGAATAAGCTCGTGCAACACAAACTGCCCGAGGTCTGTCTGGCCGTTCAGGCTAGCGGGCAGTAGCTGCGGAATGATTTCCGCCCGCTGGCTGGCCAGGCCACTCAACAGCATCCGCAGCCGGTCAATGGTGACCATGTCGGGCTGGCGCTGCCGCAACTGGTCCAGTAGTGCGGGCGGCGGCAGCTGCTGGCTGGCATAATAGCGCTCTGCCTCAGCCAGGTAATGGAAGGCCCGTTCGGGCAGTTCCCGGGCCACGTACCGGTCGTAGACCACCCCTAGCAGCTCTTCCTCAAACAAGCTGCTACCAGGCAAACGACTAACTATCTGGTCGAAGCGGGCATTATCCTGCGTATGCGCCAAGTAGGGCAGACTGGTACTGTCAGCAGCGGCCAGTAGACTCGCGTACGCCTGCTGGTCCTGGGCACTGAATTGACTAAGCAGCTTTTCCCATTGCCGGTGAGCCGCCACGAGCCGCCCCGCATCCGGGGCGGCGGGATAGACCGCCGTCGTCAGGGCCAGCCAGGTTTTAGCTCGGTACAGGTGAAAAGCGTAGCGTACGTCGCGCTCAGTGGCAGCCAGCAGCGGCTCCAGCAGGGCAATCGCGGCGGCATAAGCTCGCTGGTTATACAAGCAGTCCAGGGCTAGGTAAAACTGCTTGAGCAGCGCGAACTCTTCGTGCCGCCCGTAGACGTGGTGGGTAGGGTCGGGCTCCGGTACCGCCGCGAGGCGCACGGGATCGCGCAGCCGGAAAGCGAGCAGCAGTTCCACTTCAAACAGCACGTCGGCGTGCTTCGGGTGATATTTTCGCTCCCGGAAGTGCTGCTGCACCCGCCGCAGCAGCACTTCGGCCGCCTGCCAGTGGCTGGGAGAGTTGACGGCCTCAATCAGGGCCACTTCCAAATCCGTGACCGTGCGCCGGGAGGCGATAAAGTCTGCCACTTCAATTTGCGCCAGCTGCCGGGCCACGATGTCGCGCAGCACCTCTGCCTCCAACAGGTTGTGGGCCGTGAGCAGGCGGCCAATATCCACGCTTTGCGCAAAGAAGTTGGTAATGAACTGGCGGCGGGTAGCACTCTCCGACAGATTGATGACCTGGTAAAGCAGGGAAATCAGCGTGGTGCCGGGTGCCGGAAAATTCGACGCTACTAGGCTTTCGTTGAAAATATCCAGGCGGTTGCGCGCCAGTTCGTCGTGCGCATACTTGGCGGCGATATCCTCGATAGTAGTTTCCAGCCAGCGCAGCAGCTCTCTCACCGGCGGGCCCTCGGCCGCGTTAGCAGCGGCTTCGGGGTGTAGCGTGAGGTAGGCCAGCAGCAGGGATTTGAGCAGTAACCGCAGCTTACCGGTCACCAGCAGGTTGGCCTGCTCATATTTTCCCCGCGGGGAAAGCTGGTCCAGCACCAGGTTACTGCAGAAAGTAGCTACCAGCTCCTGCAACAACCCCCAATGATAAAGCTGCCCGTACAGATACCCCCAGTTTACCCACTCGGTGCCGAAGTAATCGCTTCCACTGCGGGCGGGTTTTACGACGGTCCCAGCCTGGTCGTATTGGTCTACTTCGAGTACGGTAGTTGTCAGGTACGTGCGCAGCACGTCGCGCAGGTAATAAACGAGTTTTTGCCGGGCATCGAGCGTAGCGGGCGAAGGGGCCGCCAGCTCGCCTAGCAGGCTTGGGGCGTAGCTTAGCTTAAGCAGCTCCGCACCCAGGTCCAGGGTAGCTAAATCGAGCGGCAGGTGGTCGGAGTGCGCTACGGCTGGCTTTTCGGCACTGATGACCCGGACCATGGGCGCAAAGCACCAGTCGATAAGCCGCTCGGGCACGTCGGGGTAGCCGCTGAAATAGCCGACCTGGTCGAGCCGCTTGCCTCCGAGCGTTGCGAGAACCTTGGTGTACAACTCCTGGTAGGCCTGCTGCCGTATGGCCCCCCGGGAGCCAGCCCCACTGGTGAATACCTGCGCGGCCAAGTCCCGTAGCGTGTAACCTAAGGCTGCGCCGAATTCGGGTAATTCCTCACCAGAGGTGGCCACGCACTGCAATGCCCCACTGAATAATTCCTCACACAACCGCGCCTTGAAGGCGCAGATCTGCCGGTACTGCTCGTCGCGCTGGTGCTGCTCTGGTAGCAGGCGGGCATCCAGGGTCAATCGGGTTAATGCCCTGAAGCTCATCGGCATCAGTTCGGGATCGGTCAGCAGATAGGGTATCGCCTGGGCGTTTGCGCTGCCCAGCTGCCTGAAGGCCTGGCGCACCACGAAGGGGCGGTCAGCCGCTTTCAGCAGCTGCACGGTTGGCCCAAGCCGGCCGGCTTGGGCTGGCGCGCAGGCTGCGACGAGCCTGAACAACAGCGCGTAGGCTTGCCGGCTCGGTTCGCGGTCAAGTACTTCGCCAAACCGCCAGCGGTAAGCCTCCACGCTTTGCAACAGCGCCCAGCTTGAATCATGACAGTAGCGCACCCGGGGGACTTCTTCGGTGATGGTCACGTGGCCGTAGCCCGGCTGGTCAAACCAGATTTTAGTGAATTCCGCGCCCGTATCCCGCAAGTCCTCTTCGCGCAGCAACCGGGCGACGGCCAGCTCGCCCAAGTGGGTGACGGCGGCGGGCGGCAGGTACTGCTGCAGGGCCACAGGCCACACGTCCGCGTGCGTCAGCCGCCGCACGTAGTCTTGAAACTGAGCTTCGGTGGCTGCTTCCCCACTGGCCAGCAGCCACAGGGTAGCGGCTAGTTCGTCGGCCAGGTTGCGCACGTAATGCCCGCCGCGCCAGTGGTAATTTTCTGACGCTGGCTCCAAGTTCAGAATTTTCTTATCCAGCAGGAACTGCGCGCCGATAGCTCCATCAGCCTGTGCAGCCAGTATCCGGTCCAGGTTGGCCCGGGTAATAAAGGACTCCGGGTTGGCATAGTGCTGCCAGTACAGTTCACTTATAAACGCAAGGGGCCTAGCTTTGGCGGCGGGTATCTCGTCGGGTTTGCCCAATGCAGCTACCCGCGTCAGGTGGCGAATCAAGTTGGTTACCGCGCCGGGCAACACGACCTCCCCGTTAATCACCCGCACCCAGCCCAGGGCGGCTAGCTCTTGAAAAGTCAACGTGCTACGGTGCGCCTGGTTGAATTGCTGGAGCGCCGCTTTCACTACTGCCGGGCTGTGGTCAGCAAACGTAAGCGTGTTGATTAATTGGGCGAGCAGGCGTACCAGGTTGTACCGCAGGTTGTCGGCTTTTACCGACTGGTCTACGGCGGCCTGGTATCTGGGCAGCGCCAGGTGCTGCAACCGGGCGCTGAAAGAGTTCAGCCACTGCTGGGTGTCGTAGGGAAGCGCGTACCGCACGAGTAGGATGTGGGTAAAAAGAACGGTAACTTATGGTTCGGCAGCTTCTGCCGAACCACGTTGGGGTCAGTAACAAACGGGTAGTCTGCAGGGCGACCTTCGGACTATGCTACTACCTGCTACCGAGCAACTTGTGCGGCCAGAAAGCCGGATTAATCTCACTCAGCTAAGGTTTGGTGGGATAATTGCCAGGGCCAGGGACGCATTCGGAGGCATACGTGGAATGCTTGGTACTGCTGCCTGGTGCCGCAGCTATAAGCAGGGCTCAGCTGGTGGGGTAACAGTAAATACGCTTAGCCGCTGCGAAGCTGGTCGAAGACTACAAATTGCCTGATGCCATCCGCTGGTGACGGCTCCTGCGGGTCGCCCGAAGCTGGCCGGTCAGTGCCCGGCAGGTTGTTGTCACGCTGGCGGGCCGGAAAAAGCTGCTGGCCAGCCGGACTATCCAGAAAAAAGCGCACATAATCCGGCAGCGTCGTTAAATAATCAATCCCCGCCTCGACTATGCCAAGCTCCCGAAGCAAAGTTAAGAGACCTTCCACCAGCGAGTTGTCATTAGCCAGGGCCCAGCATACCAAATAAGGCAGCGGTACCGAATGAGGCAGGGTATCGGTCAGCTTGCACTTATGGTACACTCTGGGGCCTTTGCTGGCTTTCACCCGCAGCCTCCGTACGGCTTCCGCCGCCAGCACGGAACAACCAAAATGACTGGCGTGCAAGTGGAGTGGTGCCTTGCCTAACCTGCAGCTCGTTCCGGTGGGCAAAGCTGTCCAATAGGAATATAAGCAGTAGATAGGGATGCGAGGCCTTTTAGGGTTGGCATGCGCTTGGGCTATCAGCTTGTCACACTGATAGAATTTGTGCGCCGCAATGCCTTTGCGGGGTTTTGGGTGCGGGTAGTGCAGATGCTCGAAGCTGTCCGTATGCTCAGCAATGACTTTAGCTTGCACCCGCATCCCGATCACCTTTCCGCTACTGTCCCGAAACCACCATTCCCAATCCGCTCCGTTTCTTCCCTCCTCATCTTTGCGGTAAGCCCTGATGCGTAGTCCTGGCAGCTTGAGCCGGAGCAAATCCCTGATTAGCAACTGCGTTAAGGTTTCTTCGCCCAGCCAGTAAGACAGGCTGTGCGCTTCTTCAATCCGGTGCCAAGTAGCGACAGCTACCTTAGTGAAGGCAGTGCAAAGGTCAGTTGCCATAGGTAGACTAATAAGGAGATATTATTCACTCCCGCTGTTTACTACTAAACTAAATGACTTTTTAGCCTGCCGCAAAACTAGCAGAACGTTGTTCGAGCGGCAAGTATAATGCTTTCGGGCGCTGCGGCCAGTACCGCTATGGTACGCTAGTCTTGCACCCAAAACGCCGGGCTGCCTAAGTCACCTAGAGCGCCGCCTCGACGCGATAGTTTACTCCCTCTACGATTCGACGGAATCGGAGCTTGCTCACGTAGCTGCTAAAGACAGCTAGCTACCGTTTCATAAAGCTTCTACCGATTGAAACACGGACAACAAACGGCACCGGGCTTCGCTTGTAAATTTCCGACTCTTTGCTTTATCTTTAATTAACCGCTTTTGCAGTCGCACAATCCCAGCAACTGCCCCTTGCTTTAAGCATTATCTACGCCCGACTAGGCAAGACCACTACTTATACGGCGGGATGCAGGGCTTTTAAGTTTAAAGCTAGAAATAAGGCACTAAGCCTTTAACAGTGTTTAGCTCGTTTACCCGTGTTTCGTTAGCGCCTCATGCTCTTTGCCTATCTGCTTCCTGGCTTATCGCTCGCCTTCAACCGGCGCCCCGGCTTGGGAGTGCTCCTGCTAGTGCTCCAGCCTACTCTAATCGGCTGGATATTGGGCGCACCGGTGGCCATCAAGAATTTAAAGCGACAACGCCGACGTCGCCGACACCAGCAGCAGGACTGGCTGATTAACTATTAATCTGCTGCTCGTTTTTTCGATTAGCTAATGTCTTCAGCACCCATAACAGGATAGTCATCCTGTTATGGGTGCTGCGGCAGATACTTGATAAGTAGCTCTCAATTAAGCAGTAGCTATAAGCGCCGCTAATTCTGCCAGCTAAATCTTCAGCCCTTCGGCTATGCACATAGTGTACATGGCTACGTCATACGTACTCCTAATTCCAGTTGAAGAGCTTAGTGGCAGAATAGGCAATAAGTCGCCTGTCAATCTATGAACGGGGCTGGGGGAAGCTGGCCATCGGCGTCGAGTTGAACGAGCAAAACTTGTCGCATGCCCTCTATAACCTGTTCATGTACACCCTCTTGTACCAAAATGCGAATGTCTCCTTCGGGGCTGACATCTACTTTCGTTAGGCCCAGATTCGGAATGCTGCCATCGCTGCGGG
The DNA here is from genome assembly GCA_964251335.1 of uncultured Hymenobacter sp. Taxonomy (GTDB): domain Bacteria; phylum Bacteroidota; class Bacteroidia; order Cytophagales; family Hymenobacteraceae; genus Hymenobacter. The sequence continues at coordinate 7,147 of CAXUKA010000020.1, read as the reverse complement.
TTGAGCGAAACGGGTTTTCCGTGCCTTTGGGCAGAAAAGCGGGCTCTATGTCCGGGCTTTTCTCGGTGTAGAATGTCGGCGAAGCGATATGAGCAGTGATTTCCGAATCGACTGTCATCCGTGGAGCTACCTCCAAGATGTAGGAAAAGCAAATGCGCCGGGCATCGAAGTGGTGTTGGGTGGGCATGGCTGCCTGGTCGATTTCATCGGGTCTCAGGTAGAGAGGTAGTACGCCGTACGCATTGCAGCCGGTCGAGTCGGCCACATCAATGACCAGTACTTCACCGTCGCTGCTGTAGCGGTAATTGAGAAAGGTCAGCGGGGCCATGGCGAATTTGCCGGTGACGATATCCAGACGGCCTTGCCAAAGCACGATGGTAATATCTTCCATCGTACGGAACCGTTCCCCATCGAAATAAATCATCTCGAAGCCGGCACCCCAATACTTTTTGATGGTTGACAACGATAGCCGCTCTTGACCAAGAATATTGCCCAGCAGTCCGTAATTACGTGAAATGGCCCAGGTCAGGCTGCTCGCCAATGAATTGACTGGCATCGTCCACTTCTGACCAGCCTCCCGCAGAAAGGTAGGGATGCCGCTACCGCAGGCGAGCACCTGTCCGAACGCTTCGGTCTCCTGGACATGCCAGACCCCGAAATAGTAGTAATCAATGGCGATGCCTTGCGGCAGATGATTGGCATGCAACAGGACAGCCGAAATATTGGGGTACACCTGTTTATCGAATTCCTGTAGGAATTCCAAGATATTAGGCCCAGTGACGTCGAGGTATCTGAAGCGGTTCTTGAGTTCTCCCAAAAACTCCTTCATCTCGTAGGTGGAGCCAGCCAGCCCCACGGCAAGCTGGTCGGTCACGACGTAAATCTTGCGGCTCAACCGGAACGGAAGAAACTTCTGTTCCGGAGGTAGGCGCTGGTTTACACTCTTTTGGAAGGTGGGAATAGGCTGGTCCTGGTCGGGATTCTCGGCAGTGGTAAGAATATCGCCCAACATGATGGGGTATCCGAAGTTGCTGGTAACGGCTATTAGAGTCATGGCGACTAAACGACTATGGACTGGAAGTTCATAGGTTTGAGAACGAATAAAATTCGGTGGTTTCGGCTAAAGCCGACTGCAAGGCAGCCTCTCAAGCTGGCTGAATACATTGAGGTGGAAAGCGGTCGCAAAAACAACCGTCCGCAGATGGCTCTGGCCAGCGTGGAGACGCGCACCTCCGACGCGACGCTGCTCGTGACCGAAATGTCGCGCCTAGCGCGCAACGTCTACTTCACCTCGCGCCTGATAGAGGAAAAAGTCAGGTTCAAGGCCTGCGATATTCCCGATACTGACGAGTTTACTATCAACATCATGGTGGCCGTGGCGCAGAAGGCGGCCAGGGATATTTCAGAATCCACTAAGCGTGAACTCGCGGCTAAGAAAGCGCGTGGCTTTGCTCTAGGTAACCCAGAGAATTTTGCGGATGAGGCCCGCGCTCTGGGCCGAGCCGCCGTGCAGCGCAACGCGCAGGAGGCCGTACCTAACCAGTAGGCAGGCCGCTTGGCCGCGCTGCTGCGCGCTACGCTAGCTAGCATCGCCGCCGAGTTGAACACCCACAGCTACCGCACCCGGCGCGGCCAAGCATTTCACAAGACGACAGTGCTGCGGCTACTAAAGCCGACACAAAAAAACAGCCGCTACGGTGCAAACGTACGGCTGTAAAAGCTGTGCTTTTTCTCTTTACACAGGGGCAAAACAAATATAGTAGCTAATGGGCCTTTTGCGACTTTCTTGGTTTGGCTTTACCTGTTGATGAAGCCTTTTCAGGTACTATGTTAGCCTTCATGCTAGAAATGAGGCGTTTCTTAGGAACATTGCCTTGGGAAACAACTGTCACTTTCGTGTCCGAAATTCCGGTACGTGATGCTCTTTTAACCGAACTAGTGGTAGCAACTAGTTGCGTCGTGGTGGTAGTCCTTACACTACCTCTTGTCCGGGCCGCTGCTGCATCCAAGTCCGCGATGAGGTCGTCCACTTTTCGCTCATACGAACGACGCGAGGTAACAGGAGACTCGGCGAATAGCTCGACCAAGATAGGGTCATGCACGCGCCTGTTTTTTGCGGGGTTGGATGGTTTTAATGCGTCCATCGTCAGTCCGGGTTACAATAGCAAGTAAGTCACTATTGCTGTTACACCACATACGTGATTTTTTGTCGCTTATGACGCGACAGGTTTTCAAAATAAAGCGTCCTCCCCAAAGTTCGGTCCGGCCGCACCACTCGCACGGGCTCGCGCATATATCTGGCCGTAGCGCACCTCGACCGCGCCCACAACCGCTTCTGAAACCTAACCGCGCTGTGCCAGGCCTACCACCTCGCCCACGACCGGTCGCAGCACCTGATGAGCCACCGTGCTGGCCTCGACTGGCAGGCCAGCCAACTCAGGCTAAGGACTTCAATGAGAATACCCTACGGTTTACTTAGAAGAACGGCATGTGCGCTTGCTCCACACCTTGTCCTTCTTATCCGACGTGGATATCCACGTCCGCACTTAATCCGGCTATCTGAGACACTCAGCCGTGAGCTAGGTTAAACTAAACATTCGGCATCCGATGCTCGACTTGCTGCCGGGACGCCCAGAAAGACGGAAGCCTAAAGCCACGCCGTGCCATCTCTTAGTAGATATGCTGCTAAACCTGCAAGGGCCAACGCAAATCATCGAGTCCGCTGATTATGCCGCTTATGTTTTCGACATTCATAAAATTGATTTCACCGCGCCGGCTCCAACCTTGCGGTTGTCCTTGGTCAACATTGAAGGCTCTGGAAGCCGAGTCGATTTTTCCACGGCCATTTCCGGTTTAACCTCCTTTGCCCTCCGAGAATATTTAGAGCCTTTTCAGGCGAAACACTGAATTGTAAATCAAGTTAGTATCGAATAGTAGGAGAAGTCGCTGCTACGGTGTCTACTACCCTACTTTCCATCTCCTGCACCAGTTGCTCGATGCAGCTACCCCAGGCTTCACCTCGAAAAAACCACGACACTTCATACCGCGCCAATCCTTCGCTGCGTGAGGCGGAGAGCCAATTGAATGAGCCTTCAAGCAGCGCGTGGTGGTCGAGGCAGATAGTTTTATTGTGAATCTGAGCGGCAATCTTCACTTCGGCCCCGGCGCGGGCCAGCGCGTCGCGGCCGGCCTGGGTGTTGGGATGCAGCCGCCCGTTGGGCGCGTCGAGGTAGGCGTCGGTGTACACCGTGATACGCAGGTTGGGTCGCCGGGCTTTGGCTGCGGCAATGAGGTCGGTCAGCCCGTCGGCGTGTACCGCCCGCGTTGAAATAAATGGCGAGACAATGACCAGATGCTCCTGCGCCGTATTAATGGCCCAGGCCAGGGCATCGCGGTGCTTGGCCAGCGTGCTGAGGCGATTGACCTGGCCGGTTGCGGCGGCGGGCAGGTACTCGCGGGGCACGGGCAGGTGGCGCCGGCTTTCGTCGCCGTAAAAGAAGCTGTTATCCAACTCATGTCGGGGATGGTCCTCGTCGGCTGGCTCCTCGAATAGCAGCTTGGCCAGGTTCCCCGAGGGGGTGTTGAGCGAGGGGTTAAACAGGCAGCGGTTGCCAAACACCAGAAACGCCTCTTTGGCGCGCGACACGGCCACGTTCAGTAAGTTGTAGCCCCGGTCAAAGAAATAGCCGCCCCGGTGGCTGGCATCGTACACGGAGGAGAAGAGAATAATTGGCCTTTCGGCCCCTTGCAGCGCGTGCACCGTGCCCACGGTAATGTTGTCGGCCGCCAGCCCTACCCGTTGCAGTTCCTGTTGAATAGCCGTGCGCTGTGGGCTAAATGGCGTGACGACCGCCACAATATCCTGAAGCCGCGCCGGTGGTGCGCCGGCTGGAACCTGCCGCTGGGCGGCGGCCAGCAACTCGGTTTTCTTCAGCAGCAGCCAGTGGGCAATCGCTTCGGCTTCCTGCGGGTTATAGCGACTGCCATTGCCGGTGAGGCACTCCCCGGCAATGTGCAGGTAGCCCAGCGGCGGCAGACCAAGGCTGGCAAACGCAGACGGGTTGCCGAGGCGTTCGAGTTGCCCACCGTACACGAATTCGTCGCAGTAGCGAATAATCCCGGGCTTGCAGCGTCGGTGCTGGCGCAGCAGCAGTCCCCGCGCCTGCGGGTAGTGAGGCAGTTGCACCGGGCTGGCGGCTTGCGCCAGCTGCATCAGGCTGCCGGCCGACATGTGGTAGGCCTCCGGACAGGTAGCAGGGTCCAGGCCCGCCCGCCGCTGGTTTTGCGCATCCAGCGCTGCGCTCAGGCTCCATACCGGCTCAATCTGGTACGTGTCGCCCACCACCACAGCCCGCCGGGCCAGCGCGAACACGGCGGCTCCCACTTCGGGCGACACCTGGCCGGCCTCGTCCACCAGCAACAGGTCGAAGTAGTCCAGTGCGTAACCGTCTTCACCGCGCTCCTTTATCTTCATAAACCCGGCTACCGAGTGGCAGGTCGAAATGAAGCACGGGGTGAGCATCGCCCAGCGGGCGTACTGCCGGGCGCGGGCCTCAAAGGGGGAGTGGTTCGGTTTGGCCGGGTGCAGCTTCTCGCGCAGGGCCAGCACGTAGCGGGCTTCCCAGTAGTGCAGCGCTAGCAGGAATGCCCGGTGCCGTAGGGTCACATCCAGCACGTTGTGGACGCTACCCGCTTCGGCGGCCGATAGGGCCGCCAGGAACGGAGCCGCAGTGGCCTGGCCAGCGTACTCCTGCCGAAGCTGGGCGGCCAACTGGTCGAAAGCCACCAGGCTATTCAGCGCTGCCTGCACGCGCTGAATAACGACTTTAGTAGCAGTCAATCGGTGGGCTACCTCCGTTTGCAACTGCTCGGGGTCGTAGACCGTGACCTCCTCGCAGTAGGGGCAATGTTCCTGCACCAGCAAGCGGTAGCGAGCCTGCCGTTTCTGCCGCACTACCCCCAGGAAACGCGCCAGAAAAAGAGTTAGGGATGACTCATTGGCCCGGCTGCGGGTTAGTTCGACCTGAAATTTTTCTAAGGTAATCAGTTGTGCCTGCGCCGCAACCAGTTCGCTACGTAGCTGCGCGGCCTGCCAGGGCCGGCCGTATTCGTCGCGTAGCTGGGGCAGTAACTCTAGCCAGGTATCGATGCGGGCCTTCTGCTGGTGCAGGCTTTGGTGAAGCGCGTCGCATAGCGCAGCAGGCGTAGCGAAAGGTTTGCCAAAAAACGTTGCTCCTTGCCGCAGCAACTCGGCCTGAGCAGCTGACAGGTAGTGGCCGTCCTCAGCTTCTATGGCCTGGTAAAAGCCGTGATTATTCGCTTGCACCTGATAGCCGGTTGCCGGGTCAATGGCACGCTTGGTCAGGTAGAGACCCAGTGACGATACCTCGGGCACCCAGCGGGCGACGCGAGCCTCCCGGCCAAAGCTATCCAGAATGTTTGTGATAGCCTGATTATTAGTTGAACTGGCCAGGATACGCGGGGCTTCCTGTCCCAGCAGCGCCTTCTCTACCAGCAGATTGGCCACGATGCTTTGCAGCAGCGTGGTTTTGCCCGTGCCTGGCGGACCATTCACCGGCAGCACGTCGCCGTTAGGGGTAGTAAGCCAGGTCTGCATCGTGCCCCGCTGCGAGGCCGAGAGCGGAAAATTGCCGCTTAGCTGCCCGTAGTGCCCCTTCACCAGCAGCTGCGCCGGGGCTTCCGGGTCGAACGGTGGTCCGACAGCCCGTCCGCGCAGCAGAGAGGCTAAGAGCGCGGGCAAAGCAGGCTGCTTTTCCAGGTACTGATACAGGGCGATGAGATTGGCGGCCGTACCCTGCGCGGGGGGGAGCGAAAGGGTATAAATGCGCTGTGCCGACCATTCGTCGCCAACTGTGGCGTGATCGGCCGGCCACCCGGCCGTACCGGTAGCCTGGGCGTAGAAAGCCTCTGCGTTGGCCCAGTATGCCCGCCAGTCGGGAGAGGTGGACCACTGCCACCGTGCGAGGGCCGCATCAACGGCCTCCAGCGTACTCAGGACCGGGAAGTGGCGGGTAGTTGGCTCCAGTACGTCGCGCACGAGCCACGGAATCAGCTTGTCAGGGCCGGCGGGTGGCACTAATTCCCCCTCCTTCGTAAGCCGGGCCGGTATCCAGAACGGATACAGGGTACGGGCCTGGTGCGCACGGTAGTTGCTGCGGCTGGTAGCCCCGAGGCGAAAGGGAGCCAGTACGACATCCAGCGGGACATCCCCGGTTACCGTCGATTTAGCTTCCTGTTGTTTATAAAACTGGCGCAACGCGTTGGTCTCCAGCATCAGGTTAGTGAGAGAAGTACTGTCAGCGGGCTGTATCTGTTGCCGGTCAATGTCAACCAGCGAGGCTCGCCAATAGCGCAGCCAGTTCGTAAGGTTCATGCGTTGTGTCTGTTTCCGCCAATAGGCTTTTTGAGGGGTGCCCAGTTGCACGTATGGTCTATTCGCCATAAGTACTGATGAGGTGTGCGGCGGTCGGGTGCCGGTGGACACGAGACTAAGGTAGGTTGAAAGGGTGATGGTACGCGGCGGACTGCTTTGACTCAAAAGGCCGCATTTTAGTTGGTTCGCTGCCGTTTGCTGACTGGTGTTGCTGCTTCCATGACAAGGAAAAGCTACTCTCTCCGTGTCCATTCTTACCCGACTACCCAGCATGCGACTCCTTTAAGGTAGACTCGTCAGTCTCTGTTACCGTTTCCGGCAGTAGCACCCATGTTTTTTTTCTTGGGTTGCTTGGTGAGCACAGCTACAGCATATTCTGGCTCACTCGCTCTGACAATCAATGTTTACAGCGCGTTTTTATCCTTACGGCCATGCACCTGAACTGTGTAATAAGCAATCCGCGTTTTGGCAACGCACAATTCTGGTAGTCGAGTAGTATCCTAAATGGCGACGGAGTCATCAATACACTCACACTTTGCCAGTGCCTTATTCTACTCGGCGAATGTGAGCTTTTTATCGGCTCGCTGACCATTGCGCTTGACTTGAGGTAGTGGTACGCTAGCACAAACGTGCCGCTGTTGTGTCCTAGAGCACCTTGGCCGCCACATTCTTCAGTAGGCATGAATAGATTTAGAGCGGTTTCGGAGTCGTTGTACGGATTTTTAAGTATGCAAGCTTATTCCGATGATTTGC
>CAXUKA010000019.1:0-38110 GCA_964251335.1 uncultured Hymenobacter sp. | reverse complement strand
GCTCAACAACGAGATTCTCATTAACGGTGGGCAGCAGCCCAACAACGCGACTATCATCGGGGCGGCCAACGCGACCTCGCCCGATTACAGCAACCCCGACGCCCTGGGCACGGGCACCGACTGGCAAAAGGAGATTTTCCGGTCAGCCGGTATTCAGAGCTACAACCTGAACATCAGCGGCGGCAACGAGAAGACGCAGTACGCGCTGGGCGGTGGCTACTTCAAGCAGGACGGTATCATCATCGGCTCGGACTTCAACCGCTACTCGGCGCGCTTCAACCTCGACCACCAGCTGTCGAGCCGCATCAAGGTGGGCAACAGCCTGAGCTTGAGCCGCACTACCTCGCGCATCGTGACCACCGACGAGGACACGCAGAGTGGCCTGGTGTTTCTGGCCATCAACCAGCTGCCGACGCTGCCAGTGTACCGCAACGGCACCTACGCCGGTCCCGAAGGGCGCATTGCCTTCGTGGGCGACCGCTCGAACCCCGTGGGCCGGGCCAATACCCTCGACAACCATTTGTACCGCAACCGCTTGCTGGGCAGCGTGTACGGCGAGGCCGAACTACTGCCGGGCCTGCGCTTTCGTACCAACATTGGGCTGGATGCCTTCTTCCGCGACAACTCGTTTTTCGAGCCGAGCTACACCTGGGGCAGCATCGTGCATCCTACAGCGTCGGTGTCGCAGTTCTCGTACCAAGAATTGGTGTGGCTCTGGGAGAATACGCTGACTTACAACAAGACCTTCGCCGAAAAGCACGCCCTGACGGTGCTGGTGGGCACCTCGGCCCAAAGTTCGTCGGCCAAATTTCTGAGTGGAGGCGACAGCGCCTATCCCTTCAACTCTATTCAGTCACTCAGCCAAGGCTCGGGCAATAGCTACACGGCCGGCTCAGGAGTGTTTAACTCGTCGCTGGTGTCGTACATGGGGCGCATCAACTACGCCTTTGCCGATAAGTACTTGGTTACGGGCACGGTGCGGGTAGATGGCTCGTCGCGCTTCGGGCCTTCGAACAAGTACGGCGTGTTTCCGTCGGGCTCGGTGGCTTGGCGCATCAACCAGGAAGATTTTCTGAAAGATGCGCTGCCACAAGTGAGCGATTTGAAGCTGCGCTTCAGCTACGGCCTGACGGGCAACCAGAACGGCATCGGCCTCAACGACTACGCCACGCTGCTCAACGCTACCCAGCGCTACACCTTCAACGGGGCCATCGTGCCGGGCGTGCAGCCCACCAACCTGCCCAACCCCAACCTGCAATGGGAGGTGTCGAAACAGGCTGACCTAGGCCTCGACCTGGGCGTGTTCGATAACCGCATCGTGTTTACGGGTGACCTGTTCAGCAAGCGCACCGAAAAGCTGCTGCTGTACCCGCCCGTGGTGCTGAGCAGCGGCTACAGCGGCACAGCGGCCCAAAACGCCGGCACCCTGCGTAACGTGGGCCTGGAATTGGGTTTGAATACCCGCAACCTGGTCGGGGCCTTCACCTGGGGCAGCAGCTTCAACATGAGCTTCATCAGCAACAAGGTGCTGGATTTGGCCAGCTCGGCTCCGCTCACCTCGGGCAGCATCCTGACCCAGACCGTGGCCCGCACGGCGGTGGGCCACCCGGTAGGCGCGTTCTACGGCTACCAGACAGACGGCATTTTCCAGACCGCCGATGAGGTGAGCACCCACGCCACCCAGCAGCCGGGCACGGCGGCCGGCGACATCCGCTTCAAGGACCTGAATGGCGATGGCGTGATTAACGACCAGGACCGCACGTACCTGGGCAGCCCGATTCCGAAGTTCACGGCGGGCTTTACCAACAATTTCGGGTACAAGAATTTTGACTTGAGCATTTTCCTGTACGCGGTGTACGGCAACAAGCTCTTCAACGCCAACCGCATTTTTGACGAGGCGATGGCCGGTGCGGCCAACCAAACCACCCGCGTGCTGGGCCGCTGGAAATCGGCCGCCGACCCCGGCGATGGTAGTACGCCCCGCGCCGTGTTTGGCGACCCTAACGTGAACTCGCGGGTATCAGACCGCTACATCGAGGATGGCTCGTTTCTGCGCCTCAAGAACGTGACACTGGGCTACACCTTCCAGCCCAAGGACGGCGGCATCGGCTTTGGCAAGGTGCGGGCGCAGAGCCTACGCCTATACGCTACGGCGCAGAACCTGCTCACCTTCACCCACTACACGGGCTATGACCCTGAGGTCGGCTCTTTTGGCCAGAGTGTGCTCACGACGGGCGTCGACAACGGCACTTACCCCGTGTCGCGCACTTTCACCGTGGGTCTCAACCTGGGCCTCTAACCTTTCCCACCCCTCGCCACTACTCGCATGAAAAAGTTAGCTTATTGCCTGGGTCTGAGTGCCGCGCTGCTCACCACCGGGTGCAAAAAAGATTTTATCACGACCACACCGCAGAATAACCTGGCGGTTGAGAACTTCTACAAAAACGAGAGCGACGCGCTGTTGGCCCTCAACGGCGCGTACCACGGCCTGCAAAAGCTGGGCTGCTACCGCCTGCGCCTCTGGACGCTCGACATCATGGCGGGCAACAGCATCGTGGGTGCGGGCGGTGCCAGCGACGGCCTTGAAACCCAGCAGCTCGCCAACTTCGCCACCACCACGGCCAACGTCGGCGTGGCCGACATCTGGAGTACGCACTACCAGGGCCTGCTAGCCATCAATACGGTGCTCGATAGGGTGCCCAGCATCGACATGGATGCGGGCCGCCGCGACATCATTTTGGGGCAGGCGAAGTTTCTGCGGGCCGTGTGCTACTTCAACCTAGTGCGGCTATTTGGTAAGGTGCCGCTTATCCTGGTGCCCCAGAAAGCCGGCGATAACCTGAACGTAAGCCGCAGCTCGGTGGCCGACGTATACACCCAGATTGAGAAAGACTTGACCGAAGCCGAAGCCGTGCTACCCACTAGCTACTCGTCGGCCAGCGATAAGGGTCGGGCTACTAAAGGAGCTGCGAAAGGGCTACTGGCCAAGGCTTACCTGACCGAGAATAAATACGCGCAGGCCGCCACGAAGGCGCAGGAAGTAGTGGCACTGGGCATTTATTCGCTTAACCCCAACTTTGGAGCCAATTTCGACTACACCCAGGAAAACGGGCCGGAGTCGCTCTTCGAGGTGCAGTACGAGTACGACCCCACGGGCAACGGCTTCGGAAGCGATGCCGTGTGCAACTTCCGCAGTGAGTTTATGGCCCCGCGCAGCTCGAATATCACGCCGGGCGGGGGCTTCGGTTGGAACCAGCCCACGGCCGAGTTCGTGGGCCAGTTCGAGGCCGGCGACAAACGCAAGCCCCTGACGGTGTTCTCGCCCGGCGACCAGCTGAGCGGCTTCACCTATACAGCCAACTACTCGACTACCGGCTTTAACACCCGCAAGTTTGTGGTGCCCAGCAGCAGCGGAGCCAAATTAGCTTTCGCCAACGACCCGCTCAACTGCGTGGTATTGCGCTACGCCGATGTGCTGCTCATCCTGGCCGAGGCGCTGAACGAGCAGGGCCAAACTACAACCGCCCGCGACCCACTCAATTTGGTACGCGCGCGCGCCGGCCTTACCGACATTCGCACCAGCAGCCAAGCCTCACTGCGCGAAGCTATTATAAAGGAACGCCGGATGGAACTGGCCTTTGAGAGCGGCGAGCGCTGGTTTGACCTGATTCGTACCAAAGATGCCAGCGGCCAGGTGCGGGCGTTGACCTTCCTGCGCTCGCTGGGTACGCCTAATGATGCCTACGGCGTAGGCCGGGGCAATATTACCGAGAAGTACTTGCTCCTGCCTATTCCGCAGAGCGAGCGCGACGCGAACACGGCCATCGACCAGAACCCCGGCTACTAACCCATGATGCGGACAACTACCTCCGTGGTGGCGTTGGTCCTGGCCAGCGGTGGGCTCCTGGCTGGCCAAGTGGTAGCGCAGTCGGTAGCTCCGGCTACCCTGCGTCGCCTTGACACCGACCGCGCTGCCTACGCTCCCGGCGCGGCCGTGCACCTGACCGCCACGTTGGCGCAAGCGCAGCCCGGCCGCCAACTCGCGGTGACCTATTACCATCTGGGTCAGGTGGTGGGCCGCCAAACGGTAGCTGCCCCCGCCCGCACCGCGCAGTGGACCTGGCAGCCACCCGCCACCGACTACCAAGGCTATCTGGTGCAAGTAGCGGCGGCCGGGCAAACACCGGTGACCACGGCCGTCGATGTCTCGTCGGACTGGCGGCAGTTTCCACGCTATGGTTTCTTGTCGAAGTTCGGCCCGCTCTCGGCCGGGCATATGGACAGCGTCATGCGCCAGCTCACGCGCTACCACCTCAACGGCTTGCAGTTCTATGATTGGGGTGACAAGCATCATCAGTCGCTGGCTGGTACGCCGGAGGCTCCGGCCGCCGAGTGGCGCGATTTAGCCAATCGGCCCACCTCTCTGGCGACGGTGGAAGGCTACATCGAGCGGGCGCACCGGGCGGGTATGAAAGCCATGTTTTACAACCTGCTCTACGGGGCCTACCCCGACGCGGCGGCCGATGGCGTGCAACCCGAGTGGGGCCTGTACCGTGACAGCCTGCACCAGAAACGGTATGCCTTCGACGGCTTTCCAAAAGGCTGGGAAGCCTCCGGTCTTGATATGCAGGACCCCGGCAACCGTGACTGGCAACGCTACCTCATCGGCCAGACCGATAAGGTATACGCGGCCAAGGGCCTGCACTTCGACGGCTGGCATGTAGACCAGGTAGGCGACCCCGGCCGGCTCTACACCTATGCCGGACCACGCACCGACCCCTCACTGGCCTTTGGCGACTTTCTGAAAGCTGCGAAAGCTGCGCAACCCACGCGGCCAATCGTGATGAATGCCGTGAACCAATGGGGACAGGCTTCCATTGGGCAGGCGCCGGTCGAGTTTATGTATTCGGAACTCTGGACGGGTAACGAGGAGTACGCCAGCCTGGCCAAGGCCATCCAGGACAACGAGGCGCTGGCACCCGGCAAGCGGGCGGTGCTAGCGGCTTACGTCAACCGCGACCGGGCCAAAGCTCCCGGCCTGTTCAATCCGGCCAGTGTGATACTAGCCGATGCGGTGATTTTCGCCTTTGGCGGGGCGCACATCGAGTTGGGCGAACACATGCTCGACACCGAGTACTTCCCCGATAATCACTTGCAAATCACGCCTGCGCTGCAAACCCAGGTGCAGGCCTACTACGACTTCACGGTAGCCTACGAGAACCTGCTGCGGGGCCCCAATCGCACGTTTGCTACGGGTAGCGCGGCGGCGGTGGCGGGTGACGACCGCTTGGCCGCCTGGCCCCCGCAGTTGGGCAAAATTGCCGTGGCGCGCACGCAGGTCGTTGGCCGGCAGGTAGTGCATTTGCTCAATTTCACTGATGCTAAAACGCTGGAATGGCGCGACAATCAGGCTCAGCAGCCCGAGCCGACGTTGCGCCACCAAGTGAAGGTGCGGGTGCCAGTGGCTACCAAAATCAGCCGGGTGTGGGTGGCCTCGCCCGACTACCAGCAGGGCATACCCCAGCAGTTGCCCTTTACCCAGGCTGCCGGCCAGCTCACCGTGACCGTGCCGCAGCTGCGCTATTGGGATATACTCGTGCTGGAATAAGTAACTGATTTCTTTTGCTTTAAAAATATTTACTCACTTCCCACTCTCACGCTCATGTTTACTGCCCTCTTCGGCGACCAGCGGACTGCCCGCTTGCTCACCGTCCTGCTGCTCTTTTTGGGTGGTCTGTCTTCCTGCCAGAAAGAAGACAGCTACACGCCCACGCCGACCACCACGCAGGTGCTGACGGCCTCGACTACCACGCCGGTGCTCACGCAAGCCAATGCCGATAATGTAGCCCTTACCCTGGACTGGACGCTGGGCACCAATGAGGGTACTCAGGCAGCCATCGACTACACGGTGCAGGTGGCCAAGCAGGGTACCAACTTCGCTACGCCCGCCAACCTGACGGTGAGCCGAGGCGTGTACACCCGCGCCTTTAAGGCCTCAGAGTTTAACACACTGCTCATAACGACGCTGGGCTTGCCCATCGGCACGGCTCAGGCACTGGAAATCCGCGTGCAATCGCAGGAAGCCTCCAAGGCGAAAGCCCCGCAGTACTCTAACGTGGTGACGGTGACAGCTACTCCCTACCAGGCTATTACCAACGTGTACATCGTGGGCGATGCTACGCCTAATGGCTGGGACATCAACAACCCCAACCAGATGACGCAGAGCACCACTAACTCATCGGTATATATCTACACTGCCTTGCTGACCGTGGGTGAGTTTAAAATGGTAGCTGGCAAAGGCGACTGGAACGCGCCCTTCTACCGCCCCACTGTCAACCACCCGCCCCTGACCGCCACGGCGGTGCAGTACACGGCTGGCACCCCCGACAACAAGTGGCAGATTACGACGGCCGGGGCCTATACCATTACGCTCGACGTAAAAAACCTCACCATCAGTATTGTGCCTTTCGCCGCCCCCACGCAATTGTGGCTGATTGGGGATGCTACGCCCGGTGGCTGGTCGCTCTCCAGCATGACGCCGATGACGGTCAGCCCAACCAACCCTACCGTATTTACCTATACTGGTTCTTTCACGCCCGGCGAGTTTAAGATTGCGACGGCCGCAAGCTTCAGCGCGCCTTTCTACCGCCCCACCACCAATCATCCAGCTCTCTCGGCTACCGGGGTAGTGCTCTCGACTAACCCCGATGATAAGTGGGAAATAACCGCCGCCACCGCGGGCACTCACACGCTTACCCTGGACACGTTCCGCATGACTATCGTCATTCAGTAAACCCGCTGGCCAGCGCCGGCCGTCTCGTGCGGATGGTCGGCGCTGCTTGTAGCCGCTTCTTTATTCCATAATTCTACCCGTTCCCACCTGTGCTTCGTCTACTCAACTTATGCGTATCAGCACCCCGGCCGCTAGCGAGGCGCCTGCTGGTCGCGCTGCTGCTGGCCGGGGCTGCCCGCTCAGCTTCGGCCCAGTACATCATCAGCTCGCAGACCGATAAAGCCCGGTACATGCCCGGCCAGGCGGTGGCCTTTAACGTGGCCATCGATACGCCCCAGCCTGGCCAGACGCTGCTGGTGAAATATTATCAGGCAGGCACGCTGGTGGGGCAGCAGACCGTACCGGCTACCTCAGCCACGGCCAGTTGGAACTGGACGCCCCCCACCACCGATTACCAGGGCTACCTCGTGGGCCTGACGCTGCAAAGCGGCAGCACGGTGCTCGACCAAACAGCTATCGGAGTGGATGTGTCGAGCAGTTGGGCGAAGTTTCCGCGCTACGGCTTTTTGTCGAAATACGGGCAGTTGAGCAGCAGCGCGATGGACGCCACCATACAGCAGCTCACGCGCTACCACCTCAACGGCTTGCAGTTTTACGACTGGATGGACCAGCATCACAAGCCGCTGGCGGGCACCCCCGCCGCCCCGGCCGCGCAGTGGAACGACCTGGCCAATCGCCCCACCTACTACGCTACCGTGAAGGGCTACGTGGACCGTGCCCATGCCTCGGGTATGAACGCCATGTTCTACAACCTGCTCTACGGCGCGTACCCCACGGCCGGCACCGATGGTGTAAACCTGACCAACTGGGGGCTGTACACGAATGCCAGCCACACGGCGAACTATGCCATCACCGGTCTGCCTAGCAGTTGGGAGGCGACTACCCTCAATCTGCTAGACCCGAATAACACCGACTGGCGCACCTACCTGCTGGCGCAGCACGGCAACGTGTACGACGCGGGTTTTGGCTTCGACGGCTGGCACGTCGACCAGATTGGCGACCCCGGTACCGTGTACAACTACGCGGGCCAAACCATGAGTCTGCCCCAGGGCTTTGCCAGTATGCTAACGGGAGCGAAAGCGGCCCGCCCTACCAAAGCGCTGGTAATGAATGCGGTGGATAATTTCGGGCAAACCCAGATTGCGCCTACGCCGGTCGATTTTGTGTACACCGAGATGTGGACCAACAACGAGGGCTACGTCAACATTGCCAGCACCTTGCAGGCCAACGAAACGGCCAGCGGTGGCAAGCGCAACGTGATGGCGGCCTACGTCAACCGCGCTAAGTCAAACAGCACCGGCTATTTCAACGATGCCAGCGTGCTGATGGCCGACGCGGTGATGTTCGCTTTCGGCGGCTCGCACATCGAGCTGGGCGAACACATGCTGGGCAACGAGTACTTCCCCAACAGCAACCTGGCCATGTCGGCCCGTTTGCAGCAAAACATCACCAGCTACTACGACTTCCTGACCGGCTACGAGAACCTGCTGCGCGGCGACGGCCGCACCTTCAATACCGTGGCCCTGACGGGCACCAACGTGCAGGCCTGGCCCCCGGTACAGGGTAAAATCGCCAGCGTAGGCACCACCGTGGACAGTCGCCAGATTTTTCACCTGCTCAACTTCACCCAGGCGCAAACCCTGAACTGGCGTGATGATACCCAGGTACAGCCCGAGCCGACTACTCGCACCAACCTGAGTCTGAGCTTTCCACTCACGGCCACCGTTAGCCGCCTCTGGGTAGCCTCACCCGACGTGAACGGCGGCCTGCTGCAGGATGTAACCTTCACCCAAACGGGCGGTACGGTGGCCTTCACGCTGCCCAGCCTGAAGTATTGGTCGATGATCGTGGCCGAAACCAGTACCACTACCGCCACGGCCAGCGCCACGAAAGCAGACTTCTCTTTTACCGCTGCGCCGAACCCCTTCCACGGTATGACCACCTTGCAATTCTCGCTACCCAAAGCCGAGCAAATCGAGCTGACGGTGTATGACTTGAATGGTCAACTGGTGGCCACGCTGCCGCAGGGACAGCTGTCGGCCGGCGCGCACCAGATTACCGTGCCCGAATCGGCTCTGGCGGCCGGCGTGTACGTTTGCCGACTAAACTCGGCCTCGGGTATGGCCGTGCAGCGGCTGGTCAAACTCAACTAACCGCCTTCTTATCCGTCGCAAATCGCAGTTATTTCTTTCCCACTTCATGCTTTCACCCTCCTTCGCGGCCACCTCTTTCCACAATAAAATCAGCCAGTCGCTGACCATCCTCTGCTTGTGTTTGTGGTGGCACGCGGGGCGGGCCGAAGAAATTAAGTCGCCCAACGGGCAACTGACGCTGCAATTCACGCTGCAAAGCGGCGGCGTGCCGACTTACCACCTTACTTACAAAAGCCGCGACGTTATCAAGACCAGCAAGCTGGGCTTCGACTTGAAAAACGCGCCAGCCCTCACCAGCGGCTTTGCCGTGGCCGGGGACACGCAGCGCACCTTTGATGAGATCTGGCAGCCGGTATGGGGCGAGGTGAAGACCATTCGCAACCACTACAACGAGCTGGCTGTGACGCTCACGCAGTCTGCCACCAGCCGCACTGTCCGGGTGCGCTTTCGCGTGTTCGACGATGGGCTGGGCTTCCGCTACGAGTTTCCGAAGCAGGACAAGCTCACGCATTTTGTGATAAAGGAGGAGCGTACGCAGTTTGCCCTGGCCGGCGACCACAAGGCCTTCTGGCTGCCTGGCGACTACGACACGCAAGAGTACAGCACCGTGACGTCGAGGCTGTCGGAGGTGCGCGGCCGGATGAAAGCGGCCGTGACCGGTAACGCCTCACAAACCACGTTTTCACCCACCGGCGTGCAAACGCCGCTCATGCTCAAAAGCCAGGACGGGCTTTACATCAATATTCACGAGGCGGCCCTGATTGACTATTCGTGCATGTCGCTGGATTTGGACGACAAGAATTTCATTCTCGAAACCCACCTCACGCCCGACGCGCAAGGTGACAAGGGCTTTTTGCAAACGCCGGCCAACTCGCCCTGGCGCACGGTGGTGGTAAGCGACCGGGCCAGCGCTATCCTCGAATCACACCTTATCCTGAATCTGAACGAGCCCACTAAATTCAAGGATGTCAGTTGGATAAAGCCGGTGAAGTACGTGGGCGTGTGGTGGGAGATGATTACTGGCAAGAGCACCTGGGCCTACACCGACGCCACCAACATCAAGCTCGACTCGACTGACTACCGCACCCTGAAGCCCAACGGCCGCCACGGGGCCAACACGGCTCACGTGAAGGAGTACATCGACTTCGCCGCCCTGCACGGCTTCGACGCGGTGCTGGTGGAAGGCTGGAATACCGGCTGGGAAGACTGGTTTGGCGAACACAAAGATTACGTGTTTGATTTTGTGACGCCCTATCCCGATTTCGACGTGCAGGAGCTGCACCGCTATGCCGCCAGCAAGGGCATCAAAATCATCATGCACCACGAAACCAGCGGCTCGGTGCGCAACTACGAGCGGCACCTCGATGCGGCCTATAAGTTCATGGTCGACAACGGCTACAATGCCGTGAAAAGCGGCTACGTGGGCGACATTCTGCCCCTGGGCCAGCACCACTACAGCCAGTGGACCAACAACCACTATCTCTACGCTATCACCGAAGCCGCGAAGTACCACCTCATGGTGAACGGGCACGAGGCCGTGCGTCCCACTGGCCTCTCACGCACCTACCCCAACCTTATCGGCAACGAGGCGGCTCGTGGGACCGAGTACGAGGCCTTCGGCGGCAGCAACCCCGACCACACGACCATCCTGCCTTTCACCCGCCTCATGGGCGGCCCAATGGACTACACGCCCGGCATTTTTCAAACCAAGCTCAGCGCCCTTAATCCTGAGAATAAGTCATTTGTTCACAGCACCCTAACCCGCCAATTAGCTTTGTACGTGACGATGTACTCGCCGCTGCAAATGGCAGCTGACCTGCCCGAAAACTACAATAAGCACCTCGACGCCTTCCAGTTCATCAAGGATGTGGCCGTGGACTGGGACGACACCAAAGTGCTCGAAGCCGAGCCCGGCGACTACGTCACCATCGCCCGCAAGGCCAAGGGCAAGAGCAGCTGGTTTATCGGCAGCTCGTGCGACGAAAACGGTCGCACTTCGACCATTAACCTGAGCTTTCTCGACCCCGACAAACAGTACGTGGCCACCATTTACGCCGATGCTAAGGACGCGCACTATGAGAAAAACCCGCAAGCCTACACTATCCGCAAAGTCAACGTCACCAGCAAGTCGAAGCTGGCGCAGTACTGCGCGCCGGGTGGGGGCTACGCCATTAGCGTGGTGCCCGTCGGCGGTGCATAACGTTAATTAAACTTGCCTCAATATAACGAATGGCATTCTTAACTGACACGCTACGGTGCAAATGGCGCTCATTAGTCCAGTACATTCGGTAAGAATTGGCACTTGACCAAGTAGGCAGTTTGGCTAATGCGCAAACCGGTTTTCTGAAGAGCAAGATAGATTAAAAAACAGCCCCGACCTTCTACTGAACGTCGGGACTGTTCAATGTTGGACATTCGCAGGCGTTCTGTGCCAAGCAAAGACCACTTTAGTGTGTATTGTGGAGCATATACTAAACTGCTCTTTTATAGCTTGTAAAAAAGCTCCGATACTCGGTTCCGCCAAGCTAGGGCCCTTATTGGAGTATTTTATATTGGCGTTCAGTAGCTTGAATGCACTGCCTTGCGCTTAAGCTTTGAGAAAAGGCCTTTTACGACGGTGCGTTTACGTAACGTGATAAGCGCGGCTTCACGCACCGTATCAGGGGTCCCACGAGCGTAGAAACAGAAAACCCCGCTAAGAAAGTGGAGCGAGCTGTTCTTTCCCACTAGGGTAGTGAGTAGAAGCGTAGTACAGCGGTTACCCAGTCCCGGATGGAACTAGGCTACTGGCTGGGCAAAATGCTGCGCCAGCAACGCGGTGACCTTTTCTTTGGTCAGGGGCTTATTGAGAAAGCCCGCAATGGGCAGCTGCTGGGCGCGGGCCAAGTCTACCGGGTGCAGCGAGGTGGTGAGCATGACGATGACAATGGCTTGCTGCTGGGCCAGCGGCAGCTGGGCGTAGGCTTCGAGAAAAGCTAGGCCGTTGAGCACGGGCATATTCATGTCCAGCAGAATGAGCCGCGGGCAGGTCGCGGTTTCGGCCACGCAGGTCTGCACGAGCGTGCGCAAAGCCTGCTCGCCGTTTTCGGCCACGAGCACTTGCTCGGCGGCCCCCATACGCGTGAGCAGGAGTTTGTTGAGGTAATTGGTGGTCGGGTCGTCATCGACCAGCAGCACACTAGCGAGGGTAGGCATGGGAACTGACTAGGGCGCTTAGGCCGGAAACGTAACAGTAAAGGTGGTGCCCACGCCCGGCTGGCTCTGTACGGTAATGGTGCCGCCGGCATTCTCCACCAAGCGCTTGGTGATGTAGAGGCCTACCCCCGTGCCCTCCACGTGGGTGTGCAGGCGCTGAAAGAGGCCAAACAGCTGGCGCTGCTGCATCTCACTCATGCCCAGGCCATTGTCTTGCACCGTGAGCACCACCCCGGACGCCGTTTGCGCGGCGTGCACGCGCACCTGCGAGGGCCGGTCAGCGGTGCGATACTTCACCGCATTACTGAGCAGATTATAGACAATCGAGCGCAGGTTGGCGGGTGAAAAGGAAACGACCAGGTCGGGGGCGACGGTGACAGTGAGGTCGGTACCGGCGGCAGCGATAACCGGGGCCAGGTCCAGGCGCACGGCTTCCACGACGGGGGCCAGCACCACGGGCTCGGCGGGCCCGGTGTGGGCCAGTTGCAGGCGGGAAATGTCGGTGAGCTGGCCGATGGTGAATTGAAAGCGGGCCACGGTGGTGTCGAGCAGGCCGAGCAGGTGGCCTACCACCTCGTCCTGCCGCACGGCCGGGGGCAGCGTCTCCCGCAGGGCGATGACAATGCTTTCGATGTTGGTGATGGGCGCTTTCAGGTCGTGCGAAGCCGTGTAGACGAAGGTATCCAGGTCTACGTTGGTACGGGTGAGCTGCGTGTTGCTCTGGTGCAGCTCCTCGTTGGTGGCCACTAATTCCTCGTTCAGCTCCTGCACGCGCTGGCGGGCTTGTACCTGTGACGTGACGTCGATGGCCACGCAGGTAATGGCTTCGACTTGGTTTAGCTCGTTCCGGAGGGGCGCGTAGGTAAAGCTGTAAAAACCCATTTCCTGGGAATGATGGGCCAGCCGTATCGCCCGCTCCAAGGCCACGAAAGAGGTACCGGTCTGACGCACACCGTCGAGTATCTCCCGCAGGCCTTGGTTGGCCAACTCGGGTAGGGCCTCGAAGAAGGGGCGGCCGACCAGGGCTTCTGGCGCATGGCCGAGCATGTCGCCCATCGGGGGGTTGACTAATTCGAGCACGTACGCGGGGCCACGAAATACGCAGATGGCCACTGGGGCTTGGGTAAAGGTTGCTTCCAACTGCCGGCGCCGTCCCTCGAGCTCCTGGCGGGCCAGCACTTGCTCGGTGACGTCGAGGGCATAAGTGGAAATGCCCACAATCTCGCCGTTTTCCCGATACGCTTGGTAGGTAAAGTTGAAGTAGACCGTGTGGGGCGGCGCGCCGGGCTGCTCCGACACGAAGGGCACCTCAGTTCCAAAGAACGTTTCGCCCGTGTGGTACACGCCCTCGAGCATGGCCAAGTAGCCTTGCGCGGCGGCATCGGGCAGGGCGTCGGCAAAGTCGCGCCCCACCAGCTGGCGGCCGGCAAAGACCTGCTGGTACACCGGGTTGACGTACTCGAAGCGATACGTCGGCCCGCGCAGCAGCGACACGGCCGCCGGGGTTTGCTCGAAGACCTGGTAGAAGGACTCGCGCACCTGTACTTGGCGCTGGGCCGCTTCTAGCAGGTCGGCTTGCAGAGCCAGGGCCTCTTGGGTACGCGCCTGCACGCGGGCTTCCAGCTCTACATTGAGCTGTTCCACTTGCTGGCGGGCCCGTACCTGGGGCGTGACGTCGGAGGCAAAGACCAGCACGCCATCCACGGCCCCGGCCAGGTCGCGGCGGGCCTGCCACACCAAGTTGTAGTAGCGGTCCTCCAAGTCGGCCGGGTTGGAGTTGGTGTGGTCGATGCGGGCGAGCTGCTCGCTGGCGTAGAAGGGCTCGCCGGTGCGGTAGACCTCCTGCAGGGGCTCCAGTATGCCCTGCCCGACCAGCTCCGCAAAGGCCTCAGCAAACGGCCGGCCCAGCAGGGGGCGCTCGCCCACCAGGGCCCGGTAAGATGCGTTGGCAAACTCAAACACGTGCGCGGGCCCTTGCAAGATGCAAATCATGGCCGGGGCTTCCTCAAACATTCGGTGGAGCAGCGCCTGCTGCCGTTCGGCCTCGGCTAAGGCCGCCTGCTCGCGGGCTTGGCTGGCGCGCAAGGCATCTTCTACCGCCGAGCGGGGCTGGTCGTTGGTGTCGGTGAAGCTGACCACCAGCAGGTCCTGATAGCGCTGGGCCACCAGGAGGTAGTAGCCATCCAGGCCATCAAGCTGGTAGAGGTTCTGTCGGCGCGCCACGGTGTCCGACCGGAAGGCTTCGCGGTAAAAATCGAAGACCCCCATCGCCTGCGCCGTGGGGTAGAGCGTTAGAAACGATTCGGCCGGGCACTCCGGCAGCCGCAGCATCTGCTGGGCGGCCGGATTCAGCCGCACGCCGTCGAAATCGACGATTTCCCCGCCCGCCTCGTAGCGAGGCCGCATGAGCATCACGCCGGAGACGGACAGGTTGAGGAGCAGCGACGAGAACCCGGTGGGGTCGAGAACATCAGCGGGCGGGGCCGCAGCAGCATCAGACATACACGAAAAGAACGGAGCTGCAACAGCCAGGACAGTGGCAACGAATTAAAAAGCGGTCAGCAAGAAGGCCGTTTTACTGAGCCACCGGGCAAAAGGGCGGGCTAGCCGCTCGGGCAGCTCGGCCCGCGCTGAGGGCTTGTTTACAAAGGTGGCCATAAGCAGTTGATGCTGCCTAGGCAGGGAGGTAGTAAGTAGGCAAGCAGGAAGCAGCGAACGGGCAACATGCGGAAAGCTGACCAGGTAGAAAATGTCATGGTGAAGGTAGCGCCGCTAGTACTTAGCGGGGTTTTCTACTCTTACGCTCGTAAGCCCCCGCTAGAAGTGTTTGCCTTACAAAAGACCTCCTCAGGAGAGGCCCCCTTTTTCCGAGCTCAGCCGAGATAGGATAGCTTGTCACATTTCATGAACGAACGAACTTTTAGAAAAGGTGACAAAGCTATTCTGAGGGGTGGCTTTGCTTTTAATGAGTCGGTAGGTGGCATATCTAGAGTGCTAAGCGGCCTTCTTATAGCAACGCACTACGAGTTTCAGCGGCTTCCTCGGAGCCTGTCTGACGCGCAGGAATTTCAGTCGTACCGGATTCGGGCTGCCTAGTGGGGTCGTCCCACCGAGTGTAAGACGTAACAGTAAGCGAAAAACTGGGTCGCTACGCTGTCATACAGCCAGTGCTTTCTACTTACTAGGCCACCTTGGTAGGAAATGGGCCCTCCAGTTCGTAGCGCTGGACATTCAGGAAACTGCTACCTCCTGCGCAAACAGGGTGGCCGCTTGGTGGGCTACTTCCGCAACATCGAGGCTCAACCCAAGCGTAGCCTCGGCCAACTCCGCCAGATGAAACCATCTTGCCTCTAAAGCATCATCGCCAGCAACGGCTTCGCCTGCCTGCCATTTACAAAACACGGCGAGCAAGATGAAATGCTGCTGCAAGTGGCCCCCGTCGTCATAATCGAAGGCATCAACCGCCGTGAAAACGTGCAAGGCTTCTGCTTGAATGCTCGTTTCCTCCAACAGTTCGCGAACAGCGGCATGTTTGATAGTCTCGCCGCTGTCGATTTTACCGCCTGGAAAGCCCCAAAGGCCACTATCAGGCGGGTTGGCGCGCCGCACCAGCAATACTTGGCCCTGGTGAAAAACAATAGCAATGGTGGCGACAATCGGCCGGCTCCCTGGCGCGACTGAAAGGGCGGGGCTGTTGAGGACAGACATAGGGGCCATTTATAAGGTCAGCGAAGAGGCGTGTGACGTGTCTACACACTTTATCGCAAACAAGATTTTGGGGGTAGTGCGGAGGTGTCTTTTTTCCTTTTGTTTCGGAAATTTGTCCCTTAACATGGGAATAGGTGCATGCTTACGAGCCGCGCCAACGCCTGGGTGGGTATTCGCAAGCACAGAGCCGTACACAAGCGAGAACGAGCCTGTTCCCTAAAGCAACTGTTTTTTACCGGTTTGCTTTACCTGGCGAGTAGGGAGACCGGCCCCTTTACCACGCCTAGCACTACCACAAAAGCCCCTGCTACCGGCGCAGCAGGGGCTTTTGGGAGGCGGCAGCCAGCTAGGCGCACCGCTACTAATTAGTCAGCTTTGTGCAGCATGTGGCCGGCATGTTCTGGCCGCACCGATACGTTGCTGTCGTAGGTGTGCCGGAGGTCCAGCGTGGGTTCGGGCTCTTTTTTGAGGTCGGCCGGCACCTGGTCACCTGCCCCGCTCTTGGATATGGTCGTGCCGCCATCCACGAAGTAGATGGCCCCCGTCACGTAGCTGGCCTCGTCGGAAGCCAAAAACAGGTAAACGTTGGCGATTTCCTCTACGGCCCCGCGGCGGCCCATTGGAATGCCCGCTACTGTTTGCTTTTCCAGTTCGGCGGTCATGGGGCCGGTTTCTTTGTGGGTCCAGGCCGTGTCGATGGGGCCGGGGCCCACGCAGTTGGCGCGCACGCCGTGTTTAGCCTGCTCGCCAGCGATACCCCGCGTGAAGGAGTGGTTGAAGCCCTTGGTGCCGCCGTAGGGCGTGTTGTTGGGCTCGCCCATGCGCCCGGCCTCCGAGCCGGCGGTCACGATGTTGCCGCGGGTTTTTTTCAGCTCGGGCAGCGCGGCGCGGCTCATGTGGAAGGTGGTGTAGATATTGTTCTTCACCATGTACTCAAACGCCTCCACCGGGTATTCGTCCAGCTCGCCCACCGCCGGAAAAACCCCGGCGTTGTTTATTAAGATGTCGAGCTGCCCAAAGGTGCCCACGGCGGTTTGCACGCAGGCTTCGGCCACGGCCTGGCTCGACAGGTCGCCCTCGAAGCCGGTGGCCCGCCCGCCGGCCGCCTTTATTTCGTCGACCACGGCCTGCACGGGGTCTTGCGGAAAGCCAGCTACTACTACGGCCGCGCCTTCCTTAGCAAATTTCTTGGCAATGGCCTCGCCGATGCCCGCGCCGCCACCGGTCACGATGGCTACTTTATTCTGAAGTCGGTTCATGGAATGGAAAAGATGAAATGACCTTGGCTTAACTGCTTACAAGGCAGCGCCTAAGCGGGCACTTGGTCGATGCTGGCGGGTTCGCCGAGCGGGTCGTGGTTGCCTCGGCGGCGGATGGTGGACAGGGCGGGATAGGCAGCCAGGCGGGCGCGCATGACCGAGCCTAGGGGCCGGTGGGCTTCCAGACTATGGCCGGGGCTAAACGACAAGCCTTCCACGTACTGCTGGCGGGCTTCGCTATAAGCTTCCTGCTTGGGTAGCCGGATGCGGGCCACGGGTAGGTAGGGGCTTTCTTCCTCACTCCATTCCTTGGTAGCATCTTCGATGGGCATTTTCTCCAGGTCGGTGCAGAGCTGAATGCGAATCTCAAACTCGGCATCGTGCTCGCGCAAATAGCCCACGGTGGCGGTGCGCAGGGCGTTGGGGTCTTTGCTGCCGTCTACTTCTACGTCGTTGGCAGCCAGCTCTTTTTGGGCGGCCGATACGGGCACCACTTCCAGCTTGGCGATGTAGTTGCCGTAGCGCAGCGGGGCCTGGCTGTAGTAGGCCTCGGCCAGCGGGTGAATCCGCGAATCACCAAAAAAGTCGAGCTTAGCGCTGTCGGTGCCCAGGGCTTTGAGGGCGTCATTGGCCACGCGCGACACGGTCGATACTACTTCTTTAAGGGCGGTGGGCAGCTGGGGGGCGTGCTCGGTCAGGTTCTTGTGCTGAAGCAGAAACGCCTTGGCATCGGGCGTGGGGAAGTACGTGGTGCCCGAGTCCAGCACGAAGTCCTGAGTGGTTTGGCCCTCGTGGGCGGTGATTTTCTCGCCTTCTACGCCCAGCACTTTAAAGGCAAAGCCCCGCTGCGTGTTCACGGCGTCGGTGATGATTTCGCCCGGCACGTTGGCCAGCCGCACAATCACGGGGTAGGTGGCGGGGTGGGCAAACAGGCCCTGGGCCAGCGGCTCGGGCAGGTTGTCGAGCACGGTCAACTCGCCCACGGCCAGGCCGTGGCTCTTGCCGTGCGACACGCGCACCTCTTTGTGGTAAATCTCGCGGGTGCGCTCGCTGAGGCGAGTCATCGAGGCAATAATGTCTTGGATAGTTTGCTGCTCGTCGTCCTTGGGCTGTTCGACACCAGGACTATAGGGCACATACTGAGTGGACATGCGGCTTGAAATTAAGGGGTTAAGAAAGCATTTGCCCAGCCGGGAAATACCGGTTCTGGGTTTGTGGTTAATGGAATGGGCCGCCGCTAGTCGCTTGAGCGGCGGCCCATTGCTGATTAGGCCTCGGCCTTGAGCGTAGCCATGTCGATGACGTAGCGGAAGCGCACTTCCTTGTCGAGCATCTTGTCGTAGGCGTCGTTGATGTCCTGCATGTTAATCATCTGCACCTCGGGCAAGATGTTATGCTCGGCGCAGAAGTCGAGCACTTCTTGCGTCTCAGCGATGCTGCCGATGAGGGAGCCCGAGATGGAGCGGCGGTGCATGGCAATTTCCTGGTTGTTGAGCGGGGCCTTGTATGGCCCCAGCAAGCCGACCGTCGTGAGCACGCCGTTGCGCTTGGCCAGCTTCACGTAGTCGTTTGGGTCGAAGGCATCGGGAATGGTGATGAGGATGAAATCGTACTGCGACTCGTGGGCCTTCATGGCATCCGAATCGGTTGAAATCAGTACCTCGTGCGCGCCCAGCTGCTCGGCTGCCTCACGCTTTTCCGCATCCTGCGTGATGGCCGTGACAGTCGCGCCCAGCGCCCGCGCCAGTTGCACCGCCATGTGGCCCAAGCCCCCAATCCCGACGATGCCCACGCTCGTGCCGGGACCGACGTTCCAGTGCTTCAGGGGCGAATACGTAGTAACGCCGGCGCACAGAATGGGCGCGGCGGCCTCAATAGAGAGTTTCTCCGGGATGCTGAGCACGAACGACTCCTTCACCACGATATCGGTCGAGTAGCCGCCGAACGTGTTGAAGTCTTCGTTTTCGGGCTTCATGTAGCCGTTGTAAGTGGCTGTCCAGCTCACGGGGCCTTCGCAGTAGTTTTCTTCGCCGTGGGTGCAGGGCTCGCATTTGCCGCACGAGTCTATCATGCAGCCTACGCCCACAATGTCGCCCACTTTATACTTGGTTACGGCGCTGCCGGCTTCTTTCACGCGGCCCACTACTTCGTGGCCCGGCACGCAGGGATAAATAGTATTGTGCCAGTCGTTTTTGACCTGGTGCACATCGGAGTGGCACACGCCGCAGTACAGCACTTCAATATGCAGTTCGTCGGGCTTGGGCGCGTAGCGCTCGACCTCCAACTCCTTGAGGCCGTTGAAGATGGAGTTGGTCGCGCCGTAGGCTTTTACTTTGTAGGAATCCATGAAGGGGGTGGTTTTAGAGAGAAGAGATATTGAGGTAGGCCACTGAATAGGAGCAATTCAAGCAGCCTGGCCAATTGACTAGTAGCGGCCGGCTACCGACTCAGCACCGCTTGCACGATAGCATCCGGGGCCTCACGAGGGATGTAGTGGCCGATGCCTGGCAGCACCCGCCGCTGGTAGGGGCCGGTGAAATACTGCTCCTTGCCTTCGGAAGAGGTTACCTGGTCGGCCCCATCCAGCTCGCCGTGCAGCAGGGTGGTGGGCACGCTGATTTTGGGCTGCGGCGTCAGCTGCTTTTCCAGCGCGTCGTAGCGCGGGTCGGGCGGCGCGGCACCCCAGCGAAAGCAATAGGCGTGCAGAATCGCGTCCACCCAATCGGGGTTATCCCACGAGGCGGCGGTGCGCTCGAAGTCGGCCTCGGTGAATTGCATAGTGGGCGACCACAGGTGCCAGATGTAGCGGCAAAACTCCCGGCGGTTGTTTTTGAGGGCTTCGTGGCCGCGCTCGGAGTGGAAAAACCACTGGTACCAGTAAGCGTGAATCTGCGCGATGGGCAGCTTATCGCCCGGCATGATGCCGGTGGCGTAGCCCACCGAGGCCGTTACCAGCTTCTCCACCCGCTCGGGCCAGAGGGCGGCTAAGAGGTAGGCCGCGTGGGCCCCCCAGTCGTGGCCTACCAGGGTCACTTTGTCAATGCCCAGGTGGTCGAGCAGGTCGATGGCATCCTGGGCCTGGGCCGTCACCTGGCCGCTGCGCATGGTGTCGGCGTCAAGAAAAACGGAGCCCCCGCAGCCGCGCATCGACGGGGCCAGGGTCTGGTAGCCCGCCGCGAGCAGGGGCTCCACGACGTTATCCCAGGTGCGCACGTCGTCGGGGAAGCCGTGCAGCAGCAGCACGACCGGGGCCTCGGCCGGGCCGCGCCGCTCGTAGGCCAGGCGCAACACGTTGGTGTCGAGAGAAAGAGAAGCAGCCATGTGGGAAAGGACTGGGAACCTAGTCGGGTAGTTGGTTGATGTCGGTGGGCTCCACCTTAGGCGTCGCGTTCATGAAGTGCCGGTACTGGGTCGAGGAAGCGTAGGCCTTGATGCGCACCCGGTTGATGCTGCCCAGCGGCAGCAGCTCGGGCAAGCAGTGGAAGGGGTTGAACGAGAGCACGTCGTCGGCATACACGCGGCGGGCGGGGCTGTAGGAATCCTGCTGCGGAAGCACGATTTTGCCCAGCGCCTGGTAGGGGCTCTGGTCCTGGGGCCAGTCGATGGAGGCGTCCTCCACAGGCATGGTTTTCAGGTCGGTGCAGAGCTGGGCGCGCAGCTCATACTCCCCGCCCTGAGTACGGAAAAAATCAGCCACCATGTCACGGTAGGCGCCCGGCTCCGACACGTCCATCTCCTTGCCGGCGAGGGCCTTGAGGTTGTCGGAAAGCGGCGCAAGGCCGATTTTGGCCACGTAGTCGCCGTAGCGAATGGCCCCGAGCGTGGTGTATGTTTCGCCTAGCATGTGGTGGTTGGGGTGCGCCTGCACCACCATTTTCACTTCCTGCTTCGTGCCGAAAACGCCGCCCACGGCTTCGAGCACCTTGTCGGCCAGCACACCGGCTTCGTTCGCCAGGGTTTGCACCACTTCCGGGCCTTTGGCCAGCGCCTCAATGCGCATCTGCTGGTCGTGGTAGGTTTTCACGTCGCCGGTTGGGATGATGGTGTCGTTCACCATCAAAAAGTCCTGGGTGATGGCGTCGGCTTCTTCGGGCAGAAACTTCTTGCCTTCGACCCCGATAATCTTGATGGCCAAGCCCTTCACGGCCGGCTGGTTGTCAGGCTGAATGGCGCCCGGCGAGGTCGAGAGCCGGATGATAACCGGGAAGGTTTTGGTTTCCTTGAACATGCCCTGGGCCAGGTGCTCGGGCAGGTTGGGGTAGAGCTGCAATTCGCCGCGCAGAATGCCGTGGCTCTTGGCGTGGGCATCGCGGATGGCGTGGCGGTTTTTCTCGAACATCATGCGGGCAACCCGCGCCATCGAGTCCACGGTATCGGTGCCGAGTTGGTCTTCGTTGGGCTGGATTTCTTCGACGCCGTCGGCGAAGCGCACGTAGGAGGTGGGTAGGGACATAAAGGGAGATTGAGATGGGCAAAGTGGCTAAATAAGCCCCGACCGGGCAGCGCGTCGGGGCTTATTATTTCGATTATTGAAAGGCTGCTTTGAGCCGCGTGGCGGCGAAATCCTGCGCGTCGTTGGCCGGCGGCACCACGGTATAGGTGCCGAAGAATTCGTGCGTCGTACCCGCATAAAGCTGGTAAGTAGTCGTGACGCCCGCCGCCGTTAGCTTGTCGGCCAGCAACTTACCTTCCGTTTGCAGTGGGTCGACTTCAGCGGCGATGATGGTAGTAGGGGGTAAGCCTTTGAGGTCAGCTACGTCGACCAGCGAAATCAGCCGGTTGTCGCCATCAGTCGATGCGTTGAAGTACAAGCCCGTGAAATACTGAATGTTGACCTTGCTGAGCGGCACCGCGTTGGCGTACTGCACGTAAGAGGCCGTGTTCAGATTATTGTCGGCTACAGGATACACCAGCAATTCGTGGACAGGCAAGGTCAAGCCACGCTCGCGAGCCAGGATGCACACGGCGGCGGCCATGTTACCGCCCGCGCTTTCGCCGGCCACCGCGATTTTGGCCGGGTTCACGTTGAGCGTCGCGGCGTTGTCGCGCACCCACTTATATGCGGCGTACGCATCCTCATGGGCGGCCGGAAACTTGTTCATCGTCTCCGAGGCCAGGCGATAATCCACCGAAAACACGATGGCACCCGTGCGCTCGGCCAGGGCCTGCGCCGAGGGTTCATACACCATCAGCGAGCCAATGACCCAGCCGCCACCGTGGTAATACACAATGGCTGGCCGCGTACCCGTAGCTGCCGCAGTGGGCGTGTAGATGCGTACCGGCACGCCATCGGGGGCTGAGCCGGTCGTGTAGGCTGCCGGCAAGACGCGCTGGCTCACCGTGACGGCGGGTGCGGGGGCCGTGCGGTTGTTCTTAGCCAGCAGCATGTTCACGGCGTCGGTGACGCTGTGCGTCATGCGGGCCTGGCGGGCCGACAGGGTGGGCAGCATCGGGTCGTTGAACGCAATGAATTGCTCAATGACCGCCCACATCTGGTCATTTTCGTTGGGCGCGTAGCTGGGCTTGGCGCTGGTGGGCTGGACGAGGCTGGGCGACGAATCACTATCTTTCTTGCACGAAGCCAGCGGGGTACCCAGGCTAGCCGCCAGGGCGGCGAGAAGTAAAAAGCGGGCCAGGCGCTTGGATGGCAGTGAGCTGGTTGGGGTAGCGGACCAGTAGTTCATAAGATTGGAAAAGGAGGATAGGCTAGCGCATACGCAGGCCTGCCGGCCGGTCCGCCCGCCGGGGGACGAAACGGCCACCAGCCGGGACGAGCTGCTGGCCTGGGGAAGTGAATGGCCCACCAGCTATCCTCAGGAAATGAACTGCTTGAGAAACTGCTGTAAGCCCTCGCTATAGCTGCGCGAAGAGCTTAGGTGCGTGCCGTCGTGCAGGGTCAGCAAGAACTCCCCATGTGCCCAGGGGTGCAGCTCTTTGACCTGCTGCAGGTTGATGATAAGCGAGCGGTGGATGCGCAGAAACTGAGTTGGGTCGAGCTGCCGCTCCAGTTGGCTCAGGGTGGCGCGCAGCACGTGCTCAGCGCCGGGAGTATGCACCGTCACGTAGTTGGCCGCCGCTTCTAGGTACCGGACTTGCGCAGTGGGCACGAAGTAAAATCGACCCGGCTGCTTAATAAGCAATTGCGTTGGATAAGCCGGTGCGACAGGCGCGGGCGGCAGGGTGCGTAGCAAGGTGGCAAGCTGCTGTTGCAGCGGCCCGGCCTGCTGACGCTCCATGCGCTGCGTCACATGGGCCAAGCAGCGCGCAAACCGGTCCGGGTCGACGGGCTTGAGCAGGTAGTCCACAGCGTGATTCTCAAACGCTTGCAGCGTGTACTGGTCGTAGGCTGTCACGAAGACGACTAGCGGCAAATTCGGCAGGTGCTGCACTTGCTGCAACACCTGCAAGCCGCTGAAGTCCGGCATCTGCACGTCCAGAAATACCAGGTCGAGGCGGTCATCCCCGGTGAGGGCGGCTACAGCTTCCGTGCCATTGCTGCATTCACCTTGGATGCAGAAGCCGGGCCACTCCGCCAACAGCTGCTCGATGCGGCGGCGGGCTAGGGGTTCATCATCCACGATAAGCGTGCGAATGGGGTCCAAGGGTAAGGGTGTTGGTTAGGTTAAAAAAGGCAATTCCAAGTGCACCGTCGTGCCCTGGCTAGGTGCCGGCTTCAGCGCCAGCACGTAGCGGTCGCCGTAGAGGGCGCGCAACCGCTGCTCGCTATTGGTCAGGCCCACCCCGCGGGGACCGGCTGGGATGGGACCGGGACCGGAATCCTGGACTTCCAGAATCAGCTGCCCGTCGCGCCGGTCGGCTTGGATGTGCAGTCGGCTCTGGCCACCCGCGCTTAGGCCGTGGCGCACGGCATTCTCGACCAGCGGCTGCAGTAGTAAGTGCGGGACCAAGGCCGACAGGGCAGCCGGCGCGACCTGGAACGTGACGGCCAACCGGTCGGAAAACCGGACTTGCTCCATTTCCAGGTACAGCTCAATAAAGTGCAGCTCCTGGGACAGGGGTACCTGCTGCGCCTCGGTGTGGTCAAGCACTAGGCGCAGAAACTCGCCGAGCTTGGCCGTCATGCGCTGGGCAGCCTTGGGCTCGTCGCCGATGAGGGTAGCGATAGCGTTGAGGGTGTTGAAGAGAAAATGCGGGTTGAGCTGCTGCTTGAGGGCCAACAGCTGGGCTTGCACCAACTGCATTTCCAGGCGCATGGCCTCCAGGTTACGCCGCTGCCATTTGTCGTGGTAATCCAAGGCGTAGGCCACGAACAGCACCATCCAGTAAACGGGAATCCAGATATTGACCGACGAGAGAATATACGTCCACGAAACCGCTACCCCTGGAGTGCCCATTAGGTAAAGCGCTAGCACATACAGGCTGCGGTACACAATGGTAAGTCCCACGCTGGCGCCGGCGTGCACCAGCAGGTAGGGTAGCCAGTAGGCGCGGCCAGCCGTTAAGCTAAAGCGGGTGGCCAATACGAATACGACCGGCGTAAGCAGCGTTCCAATCAGGGCGTAAATCAGCGGGCTAAGCAGCAGCGTGTGCCAGGTCAGCGGCGCGACCCCCGTCACGGCTTGCCCATAGGCGACCAGCACCATAAAGAGGGCAAACACGCCCCAGGCTGCCGCAATGCGAAACCAGGAAGTCCGTTGAAGCAAGAGCATGCGAGGGGAATCAGGTGGATTCTCCTCAACGAACAACGACGCGCCAGGTTGACAAAGGGCCATCGCGGCTGGTAGGCTGAGGAGGTAGATTAGCTAGCTATTCGCTTACCGGACAGCGGGGTTTACTTCCTAACTCAATCCCGAGCGTGGGCCCGCGTCGAGCAGCTGCCGAATGGGGTGCGGCTGGTCCCGCGGCACCACGCGCAGGCAGTAGTTGCTGGTGGGCGACACGTCGAGCGGCGTTTGCGTGCGGCGCAATTCGGCCAGCAGGGCCGCATCGTCCAGGGCCCGGATGCCGTGGCCGATGCGCTCGGCGCGCAGGCTGCGCAAGGCGCCCCACACGCTGGCCGGACCGGCGGTTTCGCCGGCATGGGCCACGGTGCGCAGGCCCCCGGCGCGGGCGCGGGCGAAGAGGTCGGCAAAAAGTTCGGGTGGGTAGCCTACCTCGGGACCCCCAATGCTGAAGCCCACAAACAGCCCCTGCCGTGCCCGTCCGGCCAGGGCAAATTGGAGCGCGGCCTCCGCCGACTCGTCGGCCCCGCGGCTGCGGTCCAAATCGACCATAAAGCGCACCCGGCTGCCGGTAGCG
Source organism: uncultured Hymenobacter sp. (assembly GCA_964251335.1). GTDB lineage: Bacteria > Bacteroidota > Bacteroidia > Cytophagales > Hymenobacteraceae > Hymenobacter. The sequence goes on along the minus strand of CAXUKA010000019.1, from coordinate 12,743 downwards.
GCCTCCCCGGCCTGGGCACCCGCCGCCAGCGCCTCGAGCAATTGGGGGGCGGACAGTTGCCGGCCTAGGTGCAGCTGCGGGCTGAAAAAAGCTTCCGAGTAGCGAATGTTCTGCGCGGCTTGCTGGTGCAGGAACCGCTCCACGAGCCAGCGATAATCGGCCGCCGTGCAGAGGCTGGCAGTGGCCAGACTCCACACCCGAATGAAGTGCGCAAAATCCTGAAAATCATAGAAAGCTTCCTACTCAGCTAGGGTGCGTGCGGGCAAGGGCAGGCGGTTGCGGCGCGCTAATTCCCATATCGTCGCGGCGTCGGCCGTCCCTTCCAGGTGCACATGGAGTTCTACTTTGGGCATCGCGTGCAAGCGAGCGGCTAAGGCAGGCGCCACCACCTGGGCGGAGAAAAGAGGCTTTTGAGCAGCTGCCATCGCGGAAGAACGTAAACGAAAGGGCCAAAGGACGTAACCCCTTGCCGAAGCGAGGCCAGCAGCCGGCCCAGCCAGTGAGAAAGCCCCGTGGGCATCGGCGCCGGTGCCCACGCCGGGCAACTCCACGAGGCGCACCGTGGCACCCCTCAGGCCTTCGGCCGTGAAGGTATCGTTGACCGCACTGCGTAGGCGCACAGTTGGGTCGGCGGTTTTTTCTCCTTGTTTAATAACACCTTGGCTAGCAGCATTGCACCGCCAAGTCCAAGCGATTGGCCACGCCGCGAGGCTGGTGCATCAGCGACAGGTCAGCCGCACGGAAAGGATACTGCTGCCTACACTCCTCGGGGGTTTTGGGCAGCGCCAGCCGGTGCTCCCGCGCTGCTGCCGAAACGCGGCAGGGGGTCCGTAAACAAGTAGCACGAAGCCGGCAATTAGGCCTGCTTTGCAGCGCCCTAGCTAGCTTCTGCTACCTGGATTTCCGAGTGGGCTAGTGAGCTACAGTTGGTAGAGCTCCTTCAGCCCGGCGTGGAGCGTGGCCGGCTGGCGGCCGAGCAGCTGCGCCAGGTCGGCGCTGATTTCATCTTCCTGGCCGTTTTTTATGTCCGTCATGAACCCGATGATTCGCCCCACGGCGACCTCCGGCAGCCCACGGGCTTTGAGGCCCTGCGCAAAAGCGGGCACCTCGGCCGCCGTGTACGTCACCGACTTCCCAGAAAGGTCCGTGAGGGTGGCCGCCACGTCGGCAAACGAGTACGCCTCACGGCCGGTGAGCTGATAGAGCGGCTTAGCGGGGGTGTCGGCCGCCAGGACGTTGGCAATGGCTTCGCCCTGTTCGCGGCGCAGGGCAAACGATACTTTGCCCTGGCCGGCGGGTAAATAAATGCCCGTCTCGAATACCTGCTGGCCCACGAACAGCGGAATCGCGTCCATATAGAGCACGTTGCGAAACAGGCTGTAGGCCAACCCGCTGGCTTTGATGGCGTCCTCGGTCTGGAAGTGCCCTTGCATGAGCTGGTTGGCCATCGTCGTGCGGTCTTTCAGCGTGCGGCTGGTGTAGCCCAGCCACTGCACGCCCGCTTTTTTGGCCGCGTCCACCACGTTTTGGTGCTGTTGTAGGCGGTGCTCCTCATCCGTGCCGGCGATAAGCAACACCTTGTCGATGCCCTGCATGGCTTGGTCCAGGGAGGCCACGTCGTCATAGCTGCCCAGGCACACGCGCACGCCTTTGGCCTGAAGCGCGGCGGCCTTGTGGCTATCCCGGACCAGACCGGCAATCTGCGTAGCCGGCAGCTGGTGGAGCAAGCAGTCGATGATGGCCGAGCCGAGATGGCCCGTTGCGCCGGTTATAAGTAGCATGGTTGTCGAAGAAGTAGCGGTGACAAAGTGCCGGCAAAGGTGCGGCGACCCCCGCGCAACCACCAGAGCCAATTGGCGGGTAGATTGGGCCAAAACTCGGAAAACAACCCGGCTATAAGCTACTCCGGTAAGCGGAAGGCGACTGGCCCGTGCAGTTTCGGAAAAAGCGCCCGAAAGCCGACTGGTCGCGGAAGTGTAGCTGGTCGGCCACCTGCCCGATGCTGCGCGCCGGGTCCTGCAGCAAGACCTTGGCTTCCAGGGCCACGGTTTCAGCCAGCCACGCCCCGGCCGTGCGGCCCGTCAACTGCTTGACCGTTTCGGTGAGGTGCTTGGGCGTGAGGCACAGCTGCGCGGCATAAAAAGCGAGGCTGCGCTCCGTTAGATAATGCTGGATGACCAGTTCTTTAAAACGCAGCAACAGCAAACTGGCCCGGGCTGGCACCGGCAAGCTGGGCCGCGGGCTCGCCTCGTAGGCGGCGGCTACTTCGTAGAGCAATGCCTGCAACAGGCGTTGTAGTATCTGCGCCTGATACGGCCCGGGTGCCTGCTTCCCGCGGGCTTGCAGCGCGTGGAGCGCCGTCACTAGTACCTGAGCAGGCGTAGCGGGCAGCGGCAGCGCATGGGGGGCACTCGGGGCAAAGCAGGGCAAATGGTCGGGGTCAAAGCCAGCGGTGACAATGAAGTCCCGGGTAAAAAACGCGTCCACCGCGTGGTAATCCGAGCTGATATGCAGCCACTGCTTAATGCTATGCGGCGTGGTGAGCACCAAGCTATTGGGCCTTACGTCAAACACGTCTAGGTTAACTTTTAGCTGCGCGTGGCCCCGCAGACACACCCCCAGCTTATAATACCCACTGCGGTACGGCAGGTCAATGCGGACCGATGGCCTGGGGGCTTGGTGGCTGAAAAACAGACCAGGCACGGGTCCCGGCCCAGCCAGCAGGGCGGCCAATTCGTACGTGGGAATGGGGGGACTCATCATAAAAGAAGGTAGCAGGTTTACGGGCCTCAGAGGCTTGAACGCGTGGCCGCTGGCGAACTCCGTTCGCTCCGCAATCTGGCCAACTGGCAGGAGCAGCTCACCGAATTTTCCTGACGTTATTTTCCATTCCTAATCTATATCTATTGTGCGACCCCTACCGGGGTCAGTTAAGCTGCCACGGCAGGCTTGGCGGTGCAGAGCTTGGTTTTCAGCAAGTGAAAGGTCCCCCGTTGGCGAAACTGCTGAATGGTGCACCCGTACTGCTTGCGAAAGGTGCGCGAGAAGTGACTGGCATCGGTAAAGCCCAGCTCGTAGGCTATTTCCTTGGCACTGTTGTCGGAATGAAGGAGGCGAGCTTCCGCCACTTTCAGCCGCGACTTGGTCAGGTAGAGTTGGAGCGACTCGCCCGCGTGCCGCCGGAAATACTCACTGAAGTAGGTGGGCGACATGCCCGCCTGTGCGGCCAGGGCCGCAATACGGAGCTGCTCGTTGTCGAAGAGGTGGTGCTGAATGTGGTTGAGCACGTGCAAAAAGCGCTGGCCCGGGGCGCCCGTTCCCGCCGGAGCCGTGAGGAGGGTGGCTTCGATATGGCGCGTCAGCAGGTTAAGAATGGTGGCTAACGCGGTTTGAACCAGCGTCTCGGAAAAGGGGTCGGGGCGGCCGTACTCGTCGCGGATAAGCTGCAGGGCGTGCACCAGATGCTGCCGGTCGCGCGCTGCGGGCACCACATTACCAGGCATCTTGTTGTAGTTGAGCAGGATATACGACAGTTTCTGGAACCAGTCTTTAAAATCCAGCTCGCTGCCCTGGCGCGGCGCAAAGGCCTGGTTGGTAAAGCGCAGAAAGACAAACCGGGTCGGGGCCGTCACCTCAAATGAGTGGCAGTCGAGCGGTGGGAGCAGGAAGATATCGTGGCGTTGGTAGCGAAACTGCTGGTAGTTAATGCACTGCAGGCCTTCGCCCTCCTCAATAAAGACGAGTTCGAAGAAATTATGCCGGTGGGGGCGCTTGGTCCAGTGGGCAGTTTCTTCGACCAGCAGCTCAAAAGGCATGTGGGCTTGCTCGACTTGCATCATTAGGGGTTTTTTGAAGCGGATTGTTGTTCAAAAATACGTCGTACCCGCTGGTAACGGGTACTGGAGCCTTCTTTTCCTCTTTCCATACCTGTTTTTCCTTTATCCATACCAGTCAGGGGCTGCGGCTGCGCGGGACCTTTGTTCTGTTCAACTACCCCACTAAGCCCCCCTCCGATGCACGCCTATTTGCTGCACACCCCCACTGGTCCCGCTGCCTTGCAGCTGACCGAAATCCCCACGCCTACCATTGGCCCCGACGAGGTACTGGTCCGGGTCCATACCCTTAGCATTAACCCGGTAGATTACCAGACCACTTACGGCAACGGCATTTATAGCCTGATGGCCCCGGCGTCCCCCCTTATTGTGGGGTGGGACCTCTCCGGCGAGGTCAGCCAGGTTGGCGCGAACGTCACCCGCTTTCAGGTGGGAGAGGACGTGTTTGGCATGGTGAATTTTCCGGGCCACGGGCGCTCCTACGCCGAGTACGTGGCCGTACCAGCCGACCAGCTGGCCCGCAAGCCCGCCGCCGTTACCCACGCCGCTGCCGCCGCCGCCACGCTGGCTGCCCTCACCGCCTGGCAAGTCCTGGACAAAGCCAACCTGCAGCCCGGGCAGCGCGTGCTGATTCACGCCGCCGCCGGCGGGGTCGGCCACTACGCCGTGCAGCTCGCGAAGGAGCGGGGAGCCTACGTGATTGGCACGTCCTCCGCCGCCAAGCGCGACTTTGTGCTGGCGCTCGGTGCCGATGAGCACGTTGACTACACCCAGGTTCGCTTTGAGGACGCGATAGCGCCCGTTGACCTGGTCCTGGATTCCGTCGGGGGCGAGCATCTGCACCGTTCCCTGCAGCTAGTAAAATCCGGGGGCGTGCTCATCAGCATCATGGGCGGCATCACGCCGGTGCTTACCGAGCATGCCCAAGCCCGGCAAGTGCAGGCGCTGGCCGTGCTGGTGGCGTCGAGCGGAGTTGACCAGACCGCGCTGGCGGAGCGGCTGGCCGACGGTCGGCTGCGCTCCCACATTGGGGCCACTTATCCCTTTGCCGAGTTGCCGGCGGCCGTGCGCCAGGTCGAAGGTCGCCGCACGCAAGGCAAAGTTATCGTGACGTTGTAAGTCCCCCGCCCGCCGCCGAGGGCCGCCGGCGCACCTGCCTAAAAGCGGTCCCGTGCGCTCGTTTTGGCGCTTCTTTTTCATCCCCTTTTTCACTTAAGCAGGCACTGCGAGTAACAGTGCTTGCTAGGCGCTTACTTCTTTTCGTACTCATGTCCCTACCCTTCTTTCAGCGCCTCGCGTTGCCGACCACCGGTGCCTTGCTGCTATTTCTGGCCGCCTGCGCCACGAAGCCTACCCCCGGAGGAGCCGTAGTCACGCCCGCCACCGTGACCATTACCCGTCCCAATCTTTATCCGGAGGGCCTCGCGTACGACGCGGCAACTAACCACTTCCTGGTCAGCTCCTTTACAGCAGGCACGTTAGGGCAGGTCCAGCCCGATGGTACGTATACCACTTTTGCCGATGACCCGCAGCTTATCAGTTCACTCGGCCTTTACCTCGATGCGCCGCGTAACCGCGTGCTTACGGCCGTGACCGATATTGGGGTGAGCAGTCGCAGCACCCCGGCCACGCAAGGCAAACTGGCGGCGCTGGCAAGCTTTGACCGCACAACGGGCCATCGGCTGGCGTATACCGACCTGGGGGGGCTCCGCCCGGCCGGCGCGCACTTCGCCAATGACATTGCCGTGGACACGCAGGGGAACGTCTACGTAACGGATAGCTACGCTCCCATTATCTACAAGGTTGACGTCAACGGGACGGCCAGTGTGTTCCTGGAAAACAACCGCTTTACGCAGGCCGCGGGCAAATTCGGGCTCAACGGTATTGTGTACCACCCCGACGGGTACCTGCTGGCGGTTAAGTCGGATGAGGGCACGCTCTACAAAGTGCCGCTGGCCAATCCGCAGGCCTTCACGCAAGTAACCACTAGCGCCCTGCTGGTCAGCGCGGACGGCTTGTCCCTGACAGACAAGAACACGTTGGTCGTCGCCGCGAATGCGCCGACCAACACCATAAGTCGGTTGCAGACCACTGACAACTGGGCCACGGCTACCGCAACCGGCACCTTCGCTACGGGCAACAAGTTCGCTACCACGCTGGCCCGCTGGGATGCGGACCTGTATGTGCTGTATGCGCACCTCGACGCGATGGTTAGCGGACAGACGCCGCCGGCCCAACAGTTCTCGCTTCAGAAAGTGACGTTTTAAGGAACTACTTGCGCTTGGATGGGGGCCTTATTGGATTAATTACTAGTGATGGTCAGTTAAGTGCTTAATATCAATAATAAAGTCCAGTTGATTTATGGTAGGTGTATAGCAACTCTTCGATGAGTGTTAGGTTGTGGCTCTGCCGTACCCGTCGCGGTGACCCACGCGAACTGCTTAAGTCCTCAAAGCTGCTGGTTTAGCCAGCCCTCCAAAAAACGGGAGCTGAAGAAGACCTGGAAAAACGGCATTTTTGGGCCCTTTAAGCACGCACTGCAGACCTCATTATGCGGTCTTCTTTGGAGGGTAGTGGGGGAGCAGTAAGGGGCGGTTCAGCAAAACGCGGGATACGTTCTACCTTTTCAGCCTGTAATCACCAAGCGGTCAAAAAGCAGTCACATGAACCGGTTTATCCTGCTGCTTTCGGGGGTGTTCTACTGCTTCCTCTGTACAGCGCAGCCAGGCACCCAAACGGTCATCGGACAACCCGACAGCCTCCAATCCACTATCCTGAAAGAAAATCGGAAATTTTACGTCCACCTGCCGGCGGGGACGGCGGGCCCCGCCGCGGCCAAGAAACGTTACCCGGTGGTGTACCTCTTTGATGCCGACGCCCAGTTTGCCGCCGCGGCCAGCATGATTCAGTATCTGAGTACCAACTACAATACGCTGTGTCCGGAAATGATTGTGGTCGGCATTCTTCATCCGGACCGACGAAAAGATTTGACCCCTACCCATGTGACTGCCGACCCGCCTTTCTGGGCGGCCGGGGCCAGCAAAACGAGCGGAGGGGGCGAAGCCTTTATTGCGTTCCTCGAACAGGAATTGCTGCCATACATCGACCAGCGCTACCCCACCCAACCCCATAAAGTCCTGATCGGCCATTCCCTGGGAGGCCTGGCCGTGATACAAATTTTTGTGCACCACACCCATCTGTTTGAGTCCTACGTCTGCCTGGACCCCAGCATGTGGTGGGACCACCAACGCCTCTTAGCCGAAACCAAGCGGGCGTTGGAGACCCGGCGTTATTCCGGCACCTCCCTCTACCTCGGCATTGCCAACACGGCGGCCGAAGGCCTAGACGTAAACGCTGTGCGCACCGATACCAGCGCAGCTACGCTGCACATGCGGAGCGTATTAACCTTGCAGCGCTACCTCGAACACACCCCGCACAACGGGTTGAGATACCGCGGCAAGTATTACCCGGACGACAGCCACATGTCGGTTCCCTTGATTGGCGAATACGAGGCGCTGCGTTTCCTGTTTAGCGCGGGGCCCAAGTAGCACCAACCTGTGCTAGCTCCGTAATCGAGGAGCAGGCAGCCAGCAGGGGCGCAGAAAGTGGGCGCTAGCGCCAGCGCCTGCTGACCCCACTTCTTGACCCGCTAAAAAGCGCCTTTTTATCTAGCTGGGTGGGTAGGAGAGGGCGGTTCAATATGGTGCAGTGGCTGTTGCAGAGCCTCATTCAAGGCCTTGTCCGAGGTTACGAGTCACTATCACTTAGCTGCCTTTGTAGAGTCTTGTCACCTTTCCTAAACGAACTTGCTAATAGGTGACAAGAAAACAGCTAGCCTAATTAGGGCGCTTGTGTTCCAGCTAAACCATCGTCTATAGCCACTGACTTTCTAAAATGTGCTTCTCGTATAGGACGTTATAAGCTCCTCATTGACTTACTAACGACGACTGTTTAGGCCCTCTTATAGCAGCGGGGGATGAAATTACGCTAAGCTCCAATCGGGGCTGCTTCAAATGGCTTTCGCAGGCTGCGCAGTCCGCTGGGCTGTACTGCCACCTGGCTGGGAAAGGTGTACTGGCCCAGGCGGTTGAGGTGTTTGTAGCGGGCGGGGCGATAAGGCAACTCTTCGTCTGGTACAGCGTGGCCTTTCGGTGGAAGGTTAAGTAGTTGCTCGTATGCCGCTTAATAGTGCTGGTTAGCTAAAAAAACAACCGGTACTTAGTAGTACCGGTTGTCAAGAACTTACATGCGTCGTGGAAGAGCCCGCCAGCGCGGGGCTTCGTCCACAATGTGCCCGGCTGGCGCCGCCGGATAGGCAACCGAACAAGCGCCCGCTTGAAGGCTTATCGCATCTGCGCGTTCATGCTCTGGAACATAGCATCCAGCTCGGGCCGGGACGCCTGGCTGGTTTTGGCCGAAAAGCCGTAGGCAATTTCCAGATTACCAGCCGCGAGCTGCTGTATTACGTCATCGGCGTACTCGTCCAGGGGCACCCCGAAGGAGTGGTCCGTACCACCCAGCTGGGTGTGCACCGCCGGGGGAATGACCTCGACCACTTGCACGGCGGTGTCGGCCAGCTGCCAGCGCAGCGACTGTGTGAACGAGTGAATGGCGGCCTTCGTGGCGCAATAAATAGGCACCCGCGCCAGCGGTAGAAAGGCCAGCCCGGACGACACGTTAATCAGCACCGGGGCCGTTTGCTGCTGCAAGTGCGGCGTGAAGAGCGACGTCAAGTGCAGGGGTGCTTCCAGGTTGATGGCAATTTCGGCCGCGCGGGCTGCCCAGGACTCTGCTTCGACACCCAGCTTCACCTGGCGCTGAATGCCGGCATTGTTGAGCAGCACGTTCAATTGCGGGGCCTCGGTGGTGGCCCACGCAAAGAGGCGCTCGCGCTCGGCGGGCTCGGCCACGTCGCACACCAGGGTGCGCAGGCCGGGTAGGCGGTCGGCGGCGGCTTGCAGCTTGGCGGCATCGCGGCCACAAATCAGGACAGTGTTGCCCGCAGCGTGGAACCGTTCGGTCAGGGCCAGGCCAATGCCTGCGGCGCCGCCGGTAATCAGAATGGTGTTGTGTTGGAGGTTCATCTTGTGGGGTTAGTTGATGATGCAAAGGTCCCCCACAAAAAGGGGCGGCTGGTTGCGCCCGCCAATCTCTTTGTTGCAAAATTCAAATTACCTCCACCAACTACCTCTTATAGCCGAAACGCCGCCGGCGACTGGGCCGTGTGGCGCTTAAAGAAGTTGGAGAAATGGGCCACCTCCCCAAACCCCAGGCTGTTGGCTATTTCCGACACGCTCCAGCTCGTTTGCTTGAGCAAAATCTTGGCTTCCTGTATTACGCGGCCGCCAATCAGTTCGGTCGTCGTGCGGCCCGTATGCTCCTTGAGCACTTTGTTGAGGTGGTTGACGTGCACGGCCAGCCGGTCGGCGTAGTCGGCCGCCGTGCGCAGCTGGAGCCGCTGCTGGGGCGTCTCGAGCGGAAACTGTCGTTCCAGCAACTCGCCAAACAAGGACGTTACCCGGGCCGCCGCGTTCTGGGTGGGGTACTGGGCTGTAGCTGGCTGCAGTTTTTGCCCGAAGTGCAGCAACTCCATGACGTAGTTGCGCAGCAAGTCGTACTTGTAGGCATAAGTAGACCCGATTTCTCTGCTCATCTTGCGAAAGATGGCGTCTATTTCGGCGCACTCTTCCTCCGTCACGGCAAATACCGGATGGCCCCCGGCCCGAAAAAGCGGCAGCTCGTCCAGCACAATACCGCTTTTGGCCGGCAGCAGAAACTCGTCGGTGAAGATGCAGAAATAGCCCTCGCGGGTTTCTCCCTGCGGGCGGTAATGATACGGCACCTTAGGCGTGGCAAAAAGCAGCGCCGGCTGGGTAATCTCGATTACCTTATCAGCGTATTCGGCCCGGCTGTGCCCCCGAATCAGGCTGATTTTGTAGTACGCCCGCCGGTCATAGGCCATCGGGGGCTTTTCCCGGCCCGGCGGTAGCAAGTCGGCTACGTTGAAGAGGTTGAAATGGCCTACTTCTTTCTGCATATCGGGCGGCAGCAGGGTGCTACGTTCGGCCTCGACAGCCGTAGCGAACGCCGTATAAAATTCTTCGAGCGAAACAGCTTTCATCACAGATGGTGGTTGCAAGATTCAAAGATACCCGCATGGATGCTTGCGCTGGTAGTTTAGGCGCACAAAAGCGTGGCAGCAAATGCCCGTCCTAGTAGTACTTGGTCAAACCTGAACGTGCTGTGTGCGCTGCTTCCCGGGAGCCCTTCAGGCAGTGCGCTCGGTCGGAACAGGACTTTCCAGCAGCGCTGGAAAAAAGGCTATCCGCGGCCGAAACCGTAGACCTGACCGGCAGTAGCCGCTCCAGCGTTAAGCGTTATCGTAAGCATTTGCAAGCCGTAGGGAGTCAGCAATCTACCTGACTCCCTAGCAAGCCACTAACTTGTTCCGTATAGTACCTACCCCCTACCCAGTTCTACGATGCAGTACCAGGAAGTTGAGCCGCCGGAAGCGTTGCGCGATATGGTGCAATGCGTGTGGTACCATTGTTTGGACTTCGGCGAACAACCCGTGATTTTTGAGGTGCCCCCGGATAGCTACGCGGAAATCATTTTCCATTTTGGCAGCCCCTGCCGTCTTTCCACGCCCACCGGCTGGCAGCCCCTGCCTTCCCCGTTTCTGATGGGCCTGCTCCAGCAGCCGGCGCGGCTAACCACGCAAGGCCGGTTCGAACTCATTGGCATCCGGTGCTTTCCCTGGACCGTGTTCGACTTATTGGGCCTGCCGCCGGTGCCCGGCAACGTGTACCTCGCGGAGCATCCCATCGCCCAGTTGCAAGCCTTCCTGACGCAGTGCTTGCGAGCGGGCAACAGTGCGGCAGCGCTGGCGGCGGTCGCCCAGTATGTCGCCCAGGCCCGGTCGCAGCCGGAGGGCGAGAGCCTACTGGGCAAAGCGGGCCGGGCGATGCGGCACGCCACGGGCACGCTGCCGGTCAGCCAGGTCGCCGCGGCGGCCCATACTACGGTGCGGACCCTGGAGCGCAACTTCAAGCAAGCCGCCGGCCACACGGCCAAAGACGTGTCCTCGCTGATGCGCTTCGAGCAGGTCCGCAATTGCTTACTTCTGCATCCCACGACGAATATCGCCGCCTTGGCGGACACGTTGGGCTATACCGACCAAGCCCACCTGAGCCGGGAGTTTAAACGCTACAGTGGCACCACGCCCGCCCTCTTTGCCCGTAAAGCCCTGGAAAAGGGGCCGGCCGTTGGCCCCAATTTCCGCGCGTTTACAGAGTCGTAGTCCCGCCACCGTCGGCATGGGTGAGCTTCTTTACGAACGAAGCCCTTCCTTGACCTAGCGTAGAACGGTGGGAGCAACCGGTAAGCTGCCTTACTCGGCCAGCGTCGTCGCTACTCCTTCTAACGCCACCGCCGGGGGGTCTTGTTTGGGCTTCCGGCGTACGGTTTGATTGACATAGTACACCAGCGGGATACACCCCACAAAGGCCGCCGCCGTGGCGTAGCCGAGCGCGGGAAAATGCAGCAGGGGGCTGGTGGGGGTAGGCTGGGTGACCAATTGCCCCGCCGCGACCGCCGCCAGGCCCCCGGCCAGCTGCTGCACGGAGGAGGTCACACTTAAGTAAGCACCCCGGTCGGCGGGCGCGGGCAGGCTGGTGTTGAGGGCCATGGCGGGCACCACCCGACTGACGATGCCGCTGAACAGCAGCACGTTCAGCAAGGTGGCCAGCCAGAACGGCGCGGGTCCGAGGTGGGTGTAGGCCAGCACGGCCCCGGCGGCCAGCACCGAGCCCGCGGCGAACAGCTTCGCCCGGCTCATCCGGTCACTGAGGCGGCCTACCAACGGCACTACCAGCAACGAGCTCAGGCCGGTCAGTAGGTAGAGCGGAGGAAGCTGGGCCGGCGGGAGCCGGACGTTGTGGACCAGAAAGGCGCTGCCGAAGGGCGAAAGCAGCCCGCCGCCCACGGTCAATAGCAGCATCGTGAGCAAGCCCGATTGGTAGGCCGGCCGCCGCAGGATGTGCCCTAGGTGCGCGAGCGGGTTCGCGTGCACCTGGAGCGTCAGGTGGCGACGCAGGGGACGCAGCCACCACACCACGCCGGCGCCCACCAGCAGGGCGAGGGCCACGAGCAGGGTAAACGGGGCGTGCCAGTTCCAGCGGCTGCTCAGCCACAAACTCAGCGGCACGCCGACCACCTGGCACGCAGCGAAGGACAGCTGCACCAGGCCCATGGCTTGGCCCCGCTGCTGCTCGTCAAACTCATCGGCCACAATCGTCAGGACGATGGCCCCGATGACGCCCCCGAATAAGCCGGCTACCACCCGGGCCAACAGCAGGAGGGCGTAGCGGTCGGCCAGCGCGCAGCCCAGCGTGCCCAGCGTGAAGCCAGCGTAGAAGAACAGCAGCAGGCGCTTGCGGTCGAAGCGGTCGGCAAAGCCCGCCGCCAGCAGCCCCGACATGCCCGCGCTAAAGGCGTAGGCCGATACCACCAGGCTGAACGACGCGGGCCCGATGCGTAGCGACTTCATCAGTACGTTGCCCAGCGGGGCCAGCACCATAAAGTCGAGCAGCACCGTGAATTGCAGGAGCGCGAGGAGCCCAAGGAGTACTTTTTGGTAGCCCGTCAGGGGCGTAGAAGACGACATCGTGCGGAGGGTAGGCAGCCAGCCCCGCCGGGATTACCCCACCGGCAAGGGGGGCTCGTTCCCGGCGGGCAGCTTATTGCTGAATGCGTTGCTGGAAGGAAAAGTCTGCCTGATGGAAGGCCAGCTCGTTCTGGCTCGTGAGCCGTTGGGCCTGCCGGGCGTAGCCCAGCATCTGCTGCTCGTAGTCGTGGATGGCGGCCTCTAGGCTCGGGAAAGCGCCGCTGGTGAGGTTGGTCGTTAGAATC
>CAXUKA010000018.1:0-38609 GCA_964251335.1 uncultured Hymenobacter sp. | reverse complement strand
GTTCGCCATCAGCATCAGCTTGACCGGGGCCTTCCTGACTCTGCGCCGGCCCTACGAGGGGGCCGCTGATCGGGCGGCGCTGGTGGTGCGGCCTACGGGCCCGCGCTTACCATACGACCAACTGCTAACCGCGGCCGGGCGACAGGTGCCCGACTTCCGACTCTACGACCGCGCCGACTTACCGCAGGCCCCCGACGAGGCCCTGGAGCTGCACCACATACCAAACGGGCACTACGCCTCGGTGTTCGTGGACCCCTACACCGGGCGCGTAACGGGCGAGCTAGGGCCGGGGCACCTCTCGCGGGTGCTACTGCGCTTTCACTGGTCGTTCGCGCTTGGCGAGTCGGGCTACGCGGGGGCGGTGGTAGCGCTGCTGGTGGCGCTGTGCGTGCTTGGCGCAGTGGGCACCGGGGCGATGGTGTACCGCAAGCACCTGCTCAAGGTGCTCTTGCTGCGCGAGCGGGTGGCGTGGCAGGGCGGGCGGCGCACGGTGGCCTCGCTGCACCGGGTGCTGGGCGTATGGGCCTGGCTCTTTATGGTGGTGCTGTTTGGCACTGGGGCCTACCTCAACTACATCACCGTAAGTGGCAGCTTTAGCTATGCTACCGCGGCCGAGCTGCGCCAGCCACCGCGGCAGCCGCTAGCGGGTTCGGGTGTCTCGCTAGATGCGCTGCTGGCGCAGGCTACCCAAGTCCTGCCGGGCTTGCAGGCCACGGCCTTCACCTTTCCGCAGCAGCTGGGCGGGGGCTATACCGTGGAAGGCCGGCTACCTACCGATAACGTCTTACTGACACCCGTCAACACAGTGACTTTCAATGCGCGGGGCCGGCTGCTGCAAGCAGACCGGGGCCGCGATGCGGGCGCATGGGCCAAGGTTGAAAACCTGCTCTTTGCCTTGCACTTCGCTACCTATGGGGGCTTGGTGTTGAAATTGCTCTACTGCCTGCTGGGGGTGCTGAGTGGCAGCTTGCCCATTACCGGGGCGCTGCTCTGGTGGCGGCGCGAGCGCCAGGCTAAACTAAAAAGCCAGAATGCAGTGGCCCGCCGCCAGCCAGCCACCAGCTAGTAGTAGCCAGGATTTGAGTTACTTGTCTGACTACCGGCAGCTTATAGGTCTCGACAACAGCCATAATCGTTTGAATGAACAGTTTATTCACGCTTGTAAGAACGTGTTTGGACTTTGCCCAAATCACTCCTAAATCGTCATGCTGAGCTTGTCGAAGCATCTCTACCGCTTCCTCTGAGCCGTTCAATGAAGCGGTAGAGATGCTTCGACAAGCTCAGCATGACGGTATTTTTAAATTCCCAAACACATTCTAAGCATCACTTACTTGAGGTTTCTTCTCCCTTTCTACTGCCTAATTCGTTGAGTAGTAAAAGCAATTAGTCCAACAAAAGCCCATTTTTGGAAACCTTTACACTCCGCCAGCTATCTGTGGGCTGAACCCTTTATGACTAATCTCCTCCCATTGCTAGCGTCATCATCTTAGCGGTTACTCTCTACGTGGTGGGTAGTTGGCGTCTGCTACACCGGCTTACTCGTAAGCGCCCATTACGGCTGCTACTAGTAGGGGTGCTGCGACGAAAAGAAAAAACGGTCTTTTTTTGGGAAAGGGACTGCTACTCGTGAGGTTACAAGCCAAGACAGCACAGCCCTATTGAGCAGAGTAAGCCAAGTAGCTTCTGCTGTTGCAACAGCCAGAGCGAGCTGCTACATTTTACTTTCAGCACGCAAATGCTTGCTACTCCTACCTGAACTGCGTGCACAAGCACCTTTCTGAAAACAGAGTTCCTGCCGACAAACGTCTTGGTGCAACAACATTTCGACTGACCGGTCTCATGCCTAAATGAGTAACCTGCCCATCTCCCCCGCCACCGACCAGCAGCTTGTAGCGCTTGTGCTAAGGGGAAATACGGCGGCTTTTGGACAACTCGTGCAACGCACGGAGGGGCTGGTCACGCAGATGGTCTTCAAAATGATTCCCCATCCCGCTGACCGCCCAGATATCGCGCAGGAGGTGTATCTGAAGGTTTTTAAGAACCTGGCCGGGTTCAAGTTTCAGGCGAAGCTTTCGACGTGGGTCGGCCAGATTGCCTACAATACGTGCCTGCATTACCTGGAGAAGAAGCGCCTGGTGCTGGTAGACTTGTCGGAGCAAAAGCCGGACGACGGGTCGGAAGAAGGACGCAGCCCGCCGGTAAGCTTGGTGGCCGGGCCGGAACACGACCCGGAAACTGCCCTTTTTGACCAGGACCTGGCCAGTATTTTGAACACGGCCATTGAGCAGCTGCCCCCGCTCTACCGTACCCTGATTGCCTTGTACCACCAGCAGGAATTGAGCTACGAGGAAATTGCCCAGATAACCTCCCTGCCCGATGGCACGGTGAAAAACTATCTTTTCCGGGCACGGAAGCTGCTGAAGCAATATCTCTTAACTAGTTATCAACGAGACGACTTATGACAAGCTCTCACCTTTCTGAGCGCGCCTTGCAAGACGCGGCGGAATCTAACGCCCTGCTGCCGGCCACCCAAGCAGCTCACTTGCACAGCTGCCACTTGTGTCAGCGCCGGGTGGCGGCTTACCAGCACCTGTTCACGGCGACGGCCCACCTGCCGCCACCGACTTTGGATTTTGACTTGGCAGCCAGCGTGTTGGCTCAGATGCCCCGGCCCCGGCCGGCTTTTCCCTGGGTGCTCAGCGGCGTGGCCGCCCTCGTGCTGGGGGTGGTAGTAGCGTTTGTAGTCCTGTTTGGCAGCATGCTGGTGCCGGTTTTTCAAAGCTTGTCTACCGGGCTGGGGGCTGGGCTGGTGGCCGTGGTGGGCTTGCTCGTGGCCAGCCAAAGCCTGGAGCTGCTGGCTCGGCACCGCCGGCAAATGCGCCTGCTGACTTTTTCTTAATTTTTTGCAACCTGACGGGCCTTGGCCGGTCACATGCGGTATTCCCCCCAGTCTGACTTATGAAAAGGTTTCTGCTGCTGCTCTGCTACCTGACCGCCTGGGAGGCTTCGGCCCAACCGGCCCAGCTACCGGCCTTGGATGCGAACGTCGTGGAAATTGCGCGCCACGCTGTTTTTCCGGCCGTTGCGCTTTTCCTGCTCGGCTACTTTGTGCTGGCAGCCATCAAGCTGGTATTGAATTACTTATTGAAAAACAAGATAATTGATACGGCCATCATTTCGGAAAGCGTGGTCGAGCGCCTGTTGCCCGGCCCGCAGGACGAGCAAAATAAGGTGGTGAAGTGGGTAGCGTTGCTCCTGAGCACCGGCGCGGGGCTCACCGCCTGTAGCTGGTACTTGCCACTGGGCCTGCACTCCGTCATTATCCTGGTTTTCAGCACTGCCCTGGGCCTCTTGGCTTACTACCTCTTCCTGCGTCGCCAGGCGAAGTAATTCCCGGCCCTCGCTCCACTGCGAGGGCCGCAACTACGCGAGGAGAGTCACTGCCTCTTCACCCCATTCTGCTGTCACTTTACTTCCAAACTCCGATGAATCAGCCGGCATTCTCTGCTCAATCTACTATGTATTGCCTGGTAACTTGTATTGCAATTTACTTTGTCAATCAATTGCTTACTGTAAATAATGACAAAGTAGCCAACCGATTATTGCGTCCACTTTTTGGATGCTTGACGGCGGCACGCCGGGGCGGGCGGCGGTTAGGGGCGTTGATGCTACTAGCGGTTGGCTTGCTGCCGGGCACGCTGCGCGCGCAGACCTTGGGCACAGTGTCCGGCACGCTGCTCGACCAGGCCACCCGCCAGCCGCTCCCCTTTGCCAACGTGCTGCTGCTGCGCCTACCAGACTCGACGCTAGTGGGAACTGCCCAAACGGCCGAAAACGGTACGTTTGCCTTTCCTAAGCTCGCGCTCAACAAGTACCTGCTTCGGGTAGAAGCGCTGGGCTACCAGCCCACGCGCCGGTTCGTCATGCTGGGCGCTACCGCTCCGGCCGTTCGCCTGGGCGAGTGGCTGGTGGCCCCGGCCGCCGTGCAGCTCGGCAGCGTGGTGGTGCAGGGCGAAGAAGCGGCCGTAGTCAACGAGCTGGGCAAGACCATTCTCAACGTGAGCAAAGACCTCAATAGCGCGGGCGGCACGGCGGCGGACGTGCTCCAAAAAGTACCCTCGGTGGCCGTAGACGATAACGGGCAAGTCAGCCTCAGGGGCAATTCGAGCGTTACGCTTTACCTCGACGGCAAACCCGCGCCCAGCAATCTGCGCCTCGACCAGTTGCCGGCTAGTCGCCTCGAAACCATTGAAGTCATCACTAATCCCGGCGCTCAGTACTCGGCCCAGGGTACGGGGGGTATCATTAATCTGGTCCAGAAAAAGCAAACCCAGGCTGGCTGGAACGGCGACGTACTGGCCACGGTAGGCACCCAGGATAAGTACACGACGTCCCTCAACCTAAACCGCAGGGTCGGCAAGCTCAACTTTTTTGGCAGTGCTGATGGGTTGAGCAATCAGTTTCGCGGTAGCTCGGCCTTGCAGCAGGTAGCCACGGCCGACGGCCGCACCACCCGCACCGACCAGACGGGGGCCAGCGCCCGCCAGCAAACCAACTACAACCTGCGCCTGGGTGCCGACTATGCCCTTAGCGATGAGCAACAACTGAGCCTGACCATCCAAGGCAATAAACAGGACTTTCGCACCATACAGGACTTTGCCACGCTGCTCACCCACGACGCCGCCCCTGCCATTGGACTGCAAAACCAGAACCGGGAGGTCGACAACCTCTACACTGGCCGCGTCTCGGGTAACTACCGGCGTACCTGGGCCGCCAGCCCTGGCCGCGAGCTGACCGCCAGCGCCACTTACATCCTGGATGGCGGCACCGTCACGACCCAGCAGCGCGTTTTGGACGGGCCGGCCAGCTACTCGCGCAACGCCCGCCAGCAACTGCTGGACGTGACCATTCACATGCCTTCAGCGCAAGTAGACTACACGCATCCACTCGACGATAAGCGCCGGTGGGGGGCAGGGGTGAAAACGGACTTACTCTTGACGCCCGGCACGGCCGACTATTCGGTGCAGCCGACGGCCGGGGCCGATTTCGTGCGGCAGGAAGCCGGCTCTTATCGCTATCACTACCAGCAGGTCATTCCGCAGGCCTACGGCTCCTACCAGCAGAAGGCTGGGTTGTGGGAGTACCAGGCCGGGCTGCGGGCCGAGTACACGGGGCTGCAAGCGCAGGTACAGCCCGCCGGCTCGGCCAGTCAGCGCATTTTCAACTTGTTTCCCTCGGCCACGGTGGCGCGCACGCTGCCTCACGACCAGCGCTTACAACTCAGCTACTCGCGCCGGCTGAACCGGCCCAATTTTCTGCAAATCATTGCGCTGCCCATCTATTCCGACGCCCGCAACTATGTGGTAGGTAACCCCGACCTGCGCCCCGAATACGTGCACGTCGCGGAGTTGGGCCACCAGGTGTCGTGGCAGGCCACGACACTGAATACGACGCTGTTTGGACGCTTTGCTAGCCAGTCCATTCAGAGCCTGCGCACGATTGATACGACGGCAACCCGCCTCAGCGGCCAGCCCGACTTTATTACCCGCACCAGCTACGCCAATTTCGGCAACACGACCAGCTACGGGCTGGAACTCTCGCTGACGCAGCCCGTGACCAAGTGGTGGAAGCTCACGGCGAACGGCTCTTATTACCGCAACCAAGTGGCCAGCTACACTGGCGACGGAACCCGCGCCAACTTTACCGGCACGGCGTACCTGCTCAATACCTTCAGCCCGACCAAGACGCTGGCAGTGCAGCTCAGCGGCAACTACCGCGCCCCGCTGGTGGTGCCCCAGGGCCGCTTGCTGGCCGTGTATGGGGTTGATGTGGCCCTGCGCCAGCGCTTATTTCGCGACCGGGCCGCGCTGACCCTGCGCGTAAGCGACGTATTCAACACGCGCCGCCAGTACACGCAGCTCGCGGCCGATGGGCTGGCCGCCGACATTCAAACCAAGTACGAAACGCGTGTGGGCTATCTGGGATTCTCCTGGTTTCTGGGGACCAATAAGCCCGCCAGTACCATTGAAAACGAGCCGCAGGGCGATAAAGGTGGTATGGGCGGTTAGCGCCGCAGCGATGGCCAGTCGGCCTCGACCATTACCCAACGCGGTAATTTGTTGCCCTTACTACCATGCCCGTTGAATTCCTGCGTGACGAGCAGGCCGTCTGCTACGGGCGCTACCACGCCGACCCTAGCTCGGAGCAATTGGCCCTGTTATTTTATCTCCACCCCCAGAACAAGTAGACTGTAACTTTACTTGAAGTTTGGTTTAAGTAATGTGACAAGCTCGGCTATAATGCGTAGACCGTCTTATTTCTATTCTTCTTTTCCGTGCCTTGTGAACAGGAAGCGTATTCGGGGCTTGCGACGACATTTTCGTGCCCATCAGCAACGAGCTATCATTCCAGCAATACTTGACAAAACCAGGCTAGCAACATTTCAGGTAGACTACCAAAAACTTGGCCTGGCCCCCTGGTATACTACTCAAAAGTCCCCCAAACTCTTCCGTCAACTTTGGCTGACCCGGCTAGTTACCGATTTCCAGCACTGGCAGACGCAACTAGCGACGCTTTACCCAGACTTCTATTTAGCTATCTGGCTCTTTGAGCCGCGGTTTGGGTACTCTCAGTTAGTAGCAGCCATTGGTAATCGACAAGAACACTACGAGCACTTGTTTGAGCAATGGGGAGGCCTTGCAGTCAATTCCAGCCAGGAATTACCGCCCGAATACCAAACGCTCTCAGGTGTGCAGGGCCTTCACTGGACTAGGTACCCAGATGCGGAGTTATTCTTACCCGATGATTTTGCAGAACAGGGCACTTGGGCTAAGAATAAGCCTCACTGGCCAGGTAAAACGCTAGAAGGGGAGCCTTACACTGCGGTACAAGTAGGATGGGTATGGGTAGGACGGTTGAAAAACAATACTTTTCCTTCAGTAGAGGCCAGTTAGCGCTCTCCATAATTCCTTAGAAAAATCATTTAACTTAAGATTTTCTCCTAGACAAGTCTTGAAAAAGTGACGGTTTTTTACTTGGTGATTATCACGCCCGGCGTGGTACTTTTTGAGGTAGCAAAGAGTAGGAGCAGAGAGTACTGGTAAGCGAATCCGTTAAACAACATTTCTCAATTTAGGAGGGTAACTCGTTGCTTCGAATAGCTCAGAACAGACAGCTTATACTCCTGTCACTCTGCCCGCAGGCTTAGCACGGGGTTACGGCGGGCGGCCCGCCAGGCCTGCACACTCACCGTGAGCCAGGCAATGAGCAGGGCCCCCAGTCCGGCCGCCGCGAAGTACCACCACTGCCACGCCACGCGGTAGGCAAAGCCCTCTAGCCACCGCTGCATCAGCAGATAGCTGAGGGGCAGCGCCAGTACAATGGCCACGACGACCAGCCAGGTCAAGCTGCTGGTCAACAACCAGACGATGCCCAGCTCGCTCGCGCCCAAGGCCTTGCGGATGCCGATTTCCTTGCGCCGCCGCTCGGCGGTGAAGGCGGCTAGCCCCAATAGGCCCAAGGCGGAAATGAGAATGGCCAGCCCAGCAAAGTAGCGGGCGAGCACCGCCACCCGCCGCTCGGCTACGTACTGGGCCTGGTAGTCAGCATCCAGGAACGTGTAGTCGAGCGTAAAGCCGGGATTATAAGCCGCGTATAGTTGCTGAAGCTGCGCAATCGTGGACTGCTCCGCGCCCGGCTGGAGCTTCACTAGCACCGTGTTAATCGAGGGGTCGAGCTGGAGCAGCAGGGGCTTGATTTTTTCGTGCAGGGACTCGAAGTGGAAGTCGCGGACTACGCCCACGATGCGGCGCCCGTCGAGCTGTTGGCCCACGGGGTCCGGCATCCCCAGGCCAGCCACCAGGGTTTGGTTGACGAGGATGGCGGCGCTGTCGGCGCGGAACTGCGGCGCAAAGCTGCGGCCGGCTACCAGGTGCATACCCATCGTTTCCACCAGGTCATAGTTGACCAGCATCGTTGCTACCGGCAGGCGCTTCCCCCGCCAGCGCATCTCCTCCACGTGGCGCCCCCCCAGGAAGCCGCCCAAGACGGTAGACGCTTGCATGACGCCGGGCAATTTCTTCACCTCGGCCAGAAATGCTGCCTGCTGGCGCGCCGCCCGGCCGCCCGTATCAAAGCGGAGTACATGCGCCTTGTCGTAGCCCAGCGGCTGGCGCTGCACAAACGCCAGTTGCGCGTTGACGACCACCACGGCTACGATGAACAGCACCGAGAGCGTGAATTGCAGCACGACCAGTCCCTGCCGCGTCCACACGTCGCCGGCCTTGGTTGGCAGCTTGCCTTTCAGCACGGCCACCGGCTGGAAACCCGACAGGTAGAACGCGGGGTAGCTGCCCGCCAGCAGCCCCGTACCCAGGGCCAGGGCCAGGCTGGCCCCCACCAGCGGCCACTCCCAGCGTAGGGCCAGCGGCTTGCCCGTCAGCTCGTTGAACTGCGGCAGCACAAGCTGCACCAGCCCCACGGCCACCACCAGGGCCAGCAGGGCCATCACCACGGACTCGGTCAAGTATTGTACTACCAACGCGGCGCGGCTCGCTCCCAGCGCCTTGCGAATGCCCACTTCCTTGACCCGCCGTGAGGCCTTGGCGGTGAACAGGTTCATGAAATTGATGCTGGCAATCACCAGAATGAGCCCGGCAATCAGGGCGAACAGCCGCACGTAGGTAATGCGCCCCCCGGTGGCGACGCCGTTTTCGTAGGTGCCGTGCAGGTACCCCGCCGAGAACGGCCGCACGAACAGCGTGCGCCCCTGGGCCTGTGCGCTTTTGGCTTTCAGCAAGCCCGCCAGCTTAACTTGAAACTGCGCGGGGTCGGCCCCCTCCTTCAAGGCTAAGTAGGTGATGTAGGGGCCGTCGTCGTCCCACTTGATGGCTTCGCTCATCTGCATCCGGTCCTTGAACGAGGCAAAGGGCAGCACGAAGTCAAACTGCTCGGACGAGTTACGGGGCACCCCGGCAAACACCCCGGACACCAGGCTGGTCTGCGTGCTATCGGCGGCCATTTGCCATTTCACGGCTTTGCCCAGGCTGTTCTGCGCCGACCCAAAGAGCTTAGTTGCTAAGGCCTCGGAGAGCACGATGGCGTGTTTGTCCCGCAGCACCGTGGCGGGGGTGCCCACCAGCAGGGGGTAGGAAAACAGCTGGAAGAAGGCCGGGTCCGCGTATTTGGGGACGGCGGTGAGTTGCCGGCCGCCCGCCCCCAGCGTGAACGGGGGGAAGAACGGGACCGGCGTGGTGGTGGCCACCAATTCAATCTCCGGCATTTCTCGCCGCAGGGCCTCGGCCAGCAGCGGGTTGGTGCCGGGTTGGGTCTCGATGCCGGCGGCCGTGCGCCGGTTTTCCATCACTTGGTAGAGCCGGCCGTCCAGGGCGTGGTAGCGGTCGAAGCTGCGCTCGTCGCTTATCCACAGGTAGATGAGCAGCGCACAGGCTAGGCCGGTCGAGAGGCCAACCAGGTTGATGAAGAACGTGCTTTTGAACCGCTTAAAGTTGCGGTAAATGAGCAGCAGGGGGTAGGGAAGCATGGCCGAAGAGCAGGAATCGGTTAGAATTGGCTGCGGCTGTTTTCCAGCACCACCTGCCCGTCGAGCAGGCGGACGACGCGCCGGGCGTACCGGGCATCGTGCTCGGAGTGCGTGACCATGAGCACGGTGGTGCCCGCCTCGTTTAGTTCGGTCAGCAGGCCCAGCACATCGTGACCGCTGGCCGAGTCGAGGTTGCCGGTGGGCTCGTCGGCCAGCAGCAGCGGCGGGGCGTTCACCACGGCGCGGGCCACGGCCACGCGCTGCTGCTGCCCGCCCGAGAGTTGCAGCGGAAAGTGGTTGCGCCGGTGTAGCAGCTGCATTTTCTCCAACACCTGTTCCACCCGCTGCCGCCGCTCGGCGGCTCCCACGCCGAGGTAGCGCAGGGGCAGCTCCACGTTCTCAAACACCGTCAGCTCGTCAATCAGGTTGAAGCTCTGAAACACGAAGCCTAGGCTGCGCTTGCGCAGTTCGGCCCGCTGCCGCTCCGAGTAGCGGCTGGTTTCGGTGCCCAGCAGCTGCAGGCTGCCGCCGTCGGGCTCGTCGAGCAGGCCTAGCAGGTTGAGCAGCGTCGATTTGCCGCACCCCGAGGGGCCCATGATGGCCACAAACTCCCCCTGCTCCACCGTCAGCGAGACGTGGTTCAGCGCCTTGGTTTGCACCTCCTCGGTGCGATACACCTTTTCCAGGTTTTCGGTCTTAATCATGAGCGGTACTTAATTTTTGGCAGTTGTCATGTTCTAGCGTGTCGCCTCACCCCCCGGCCCCCTCTCCGAAGAGGAGAGGGGGAGCCACGGCGGCGCGAACGTCTGCATACGTTTGTACTCGTTCGGCTCCCCCTCTCCTTTTTGGAGAGGGGGCGGGGGGTGAGGCGCAGCGTCAGGGAGTATCAGGCCGACCATTATCCAGCACCAGCTCCTGTTGGTCGGCGTAGCCTTCATAGCTGGAGGTTACAACTTGGTCGCCGGGCTGCAGGCCCGCCAGCACTTCATAATAATCAGGATTCTGCCGCCCCAACCGGATGGCTACCCGCTGGGCCCGGGTGCCGTCGGCCGTTAGCTTAAACGCCCAGTTGCCCACGGTTTGCTGGTAAAAGCCGCCTTTGGGTAGCAGCACCGCCGGGGCCTTCGCACTCAGCGCCAGCCGGATGGGCAAGGTCTGGCCCCGCCGCAGGCCCGGTGGCGGGGTGCCGGTAAAGGCCAGGTCGATTTGCAGGCCCTTGGCCACCTGGGCGAAGATTTTGGTCACGCGCAAGGCATACGCCTGGCCATCCACCACCACTTCGCCCATCTGGCCGGCCGCGATGCGGGCAATGTAAAACTCGTCCACCGCGGCGTGTAGTTTCACACCCGCCAGCGCATCAATCTGCCCCAGACGCTGGCCCCGCGTTTTGGCCTCGCCCACTTCTGCAGCCAGCGAGCTGAGTTGCCCACCGACCGGGGCCCGCAGCAGCAGGTCGGCCATCTTGCGCCGCATCAGGGCCAGGTTGCTGGTCATGCGTTGCACCGATTCCTGCATGGTGCCCAGCTGCTGCTGCATGGCCACGGAATCTTGGCGCAGGGTCTGCTGCGTGAGCTGTCGCCGGCGTAGCTGGTAGCGGTAGGCATTCTGGCTTTGCAGGTAATCCTGCCGCGCAATCACCTTCTGGTCGTACAGCACTTGGTTGGTGTCGAACACCCGCCGGGCCTCGGCCAGCTGGAAGTCGATATCGGCTAGCTGGTTTTGGCGCAGAATGCGGTTTTGTAGCAGCTGATTGCGGGTGTTGCGCAGGTTGTTCATCAGGTCGTACACGGCCGTTTCGCGGTTCACCATTTCCAGTTGCAGGTCGGGGTTCGCTAGCCGCAGCAACGGCTGGCCCGCCGTCAAGGTCGTGCCTTCTTCCACCAGTACCTGCTGCACGGTGCCGGCCTCCGCTGCGTCCAGGTACACGGTGTGTAGCGGCTGCACTACCCCGTCGATGGCTGTGAATTCCTGAAAATTACCCCGCGTGACGGGACTGAAAGTTAGCCGGCTGGCCGCGACGTGCAGCCGCTGGCCCGGCCGGGGCCAGTAGATGACGGCCGCGCCCGTGCCCGCCAGCAACAGGGCCCCTAGCCACCACCAGCGAGCAACAAACGACCACTTTTTCTTCGGTATCAGGACATCCATTCAGGTTGGCGCAGGGAATAGTAGCAAAAAGCTATTGACCGGAGGTGCCAAGAACGGTGCCTTACTCACAAATCCTTGCTAATCAGAAATCTGACTTTAAGCCCTGGTTGCCAGGTGCTGCCAAGCGTCCGGTTTTGATACAGTCGACCGTTCGGTTCTGATACAGTTTGAATCTGTTGACGAGCAGAAAATGGCTTGGCCGATTGAAATCCAGTATTTTCAGAAGTCTGCACGGTTTGTGTGACCTGGGTTGGAACGGGTGCCAGTCAACCCCGACTTTTACGTTTTACCCAGCCGTTTTCATGATTCTTAAGCACGCCCGCATCCTAGTGGTAGACGACGAGCCCGATGTACTGTTCGCGCTCAAGCTGCTGCTCAAAACTGAGGTGCGGGAAGTCATGACGGAGCGCAACCCGGAACTGCTGCTCTCGCTGCTCCGCCAGCAGCACTTCGATGCCGTGCTGCTCGACATGAACTACCGCAACGGCCAGGCGACGGGCAACGAGGGCTTTTACTGGCTGAGCCGCATCCGGGAACACGACCCCACCACGGCCGTTATCCTCCTTACGGCCTACGGCGATGTGCGCACGGCAGTGCGTGCCCTCAAGGCCGGCGCTACTGACTTCCTGCTCAAGCCCTGGCACAACGACCAACTGCTGCAAACGCTGGCCGCCGCCCTCCAACCTAAACTCGGCAGTAAAAGCGGAGGCACCCCGAAAAAAGTAGTCGGGCCGGCCGCCGCTACTGCCCTGCTAGGCGAGTCAGCCGCCATGCAGGAAGTTCGCGCTATCATTGAGAAGGTCGCTCCGACCGAAGCCAACGTGCTGCTGCTCGGGGAGAATGGCACGGGTAAGGAGCTGGTCGCCAAGTCCCTGCACGAGCAGTCGCGCCGCGCTGCTCGGCCCTTCGTGGCCGCTGACGTAGCTGCGCTCAGCGAGGGGTTGTTTGAAAGCGAGTTGTTTGGGCACACTAAGGGCGCGTTCACGGATGCCCAGGCCAGCCGCGTGGGCCGGTTTGAGGCGGCCACCGAGGGCACCTTGTTTCTGGATGAGATTGGCAACATTGGCCTGCCGCAGCAAGCCAAGCTGCTCACGGCCCTGCAAAACCGCCAGGTGGTGCCTGTCGGAAGCAACACCCCCGTACCGGTGGATATCCGCCTGTTATCGGCCACCAACGCCCCGTTGCACGCCCTAGTAGCCCGCGGTGCTTTCCGCCAGGACTTGATGTACCGCCTCAATACGGTCGAAATCACGCTGCCGCCCCTGCGCGAACGGGACGACGATGTGCTGCTGCTGGCCCAGCACTTCGCGCAGGTGTACGCCGCCCGCAACCGGCAACCCGTGCCAGAATTCAGTGCCGCCGCCCTGCGCAAGCTTCGGGAGCACCCCTGGCCCGGCAATGTGCGGGAGTTGCAGCACGCTGTGGAGCGGGCCGTTATCCTAGGGACTGGCCCCTTGCTGCTTCCGGCCGATTTCTCGTTTCGGAACCCCGAACCGGCCGCTGCTTCTGCGGCGGCAGCGCCAGCTGCGACCGTGGCTGAGTCTCCTTTACCGTTGCTGGAAGTCGAAAAAAACACTATCCAGCAGGCCATTGAGCGCCACCAAGGCAACCTCACCAAAGCGGCCAAGGAATTGGGCCTCACCCGTACTGCCCTCTACCGTCGGCTCGACAAGCATGATATTTAATAGCCTGGATTTCCGCCTGCTGGGGCGGTTGATAATGCTGGTGGCCGCGTTGGGCGGGTGCGGGTACGCCACATTACACCACGCTTATGGGCTAGCCTTGGGGGCACTGGTGCTGCTGGTAATCTTGGTCTTGGACCTGACCCGCTACCTGACGCGTGGCCAACAGGCCTTAACCGACTTTACCCTGGCCCTCCAGTACCGGGACTTTTCGCGGCAGTACCCAACGCAGTCCGTCCCGGCGTCACTGCGGCATTTGCACGAGGCCTTCAACCAAGTTAACGCCACGTTTCGGGAGCTGCGGGCCGAGCAAGAAGGACAGTTTCAGTATCTGCAAACCATTCTAGCGCTGCTCGATACGGGTATCGTGTCCTACGACGCGGCGGGCACCGTAGCTTGGGTGAACGAGGCGTTCAAGCAGACGCTGCACCTGCCGTACCTGAAAAACATCCGGGCGCTGCAATCTCGGCAGCCAGTCCTCTACGAAGCCATCTGCCGGGTGGTGCCTGGCCAGCCCGTGGTGGTGAAGCTGACAGTGGGCCGCCAAACGGTGCAGCTGCTCGTGTCGGCCACGCAGTTTAAGCTACGCGGCGAAGCGTTCACCCTCTTAGCCTGTAAGAACGTGAGCCAAGCCCTGGCTGATACCGAAACGGCCGCCTGGCAGCAACTGCTGCGGGTGATGACGCACGAAATTATGAACTCAGTTGCCCCCATTGCTTCGCTGGCTGATTCGTTGGGCCGCCATGTGCAGCGCGCCCGGCAGCAGGAAGTTTCCGGTGAGTTGCTCGACGACGTGGGCACCGGCATTCGCATCATCCAGCAGCGCAGCGAAGGACTACTGCGCTTCGCCCAAGTGTACCGTGACTTTAGTACCCTGGCCTCGCCGCAGCGCACGACCCTGTATGTGCAGGAATTATTCCAAGCCACCCGGCAACTACTGGCGGGGCAACTGGCCGCGCAAGGCATCGAGGTCACCCTTAGCGTCCGGCCTGCGCGCCTCACTCTGCATGCCGACGGCCACCTGTTGGAGCAAATGCTTATCAATCTGGTGCTAAATGCGGCGCAGGCAGTCACCCAAACACCTAACCCTCGGATTAGCCTGCTGGCCTGGTCCGATGAACAGGAACGGGTGGTTATCGAGGTAAAAGACAACGGTAGCGGCATCCCCACCGACGTGCTGGACAGCATCTTTATTCCATTTTTCACCACCCGCCCCGACGGCTCCGGGATTGGGTTAAGCCTGGCCAAGCAAATCATGCAGCTCCACCAGGGCAGCATTCAGGTCCATTCCGTGGAGGGGGTGGGTAGTGCGTTTCAACTGTGGTTTCCCTCCTCGATTATCTACTAGAGGTTACGCTGGCAACCAGACCGAAAATAAGTAAAACCGAGCTTATAGCGTTTTGTAACCGGACACTTAGAAAACGTGACAACTAAGAAGAGCTTACCTGAGTAGCGTTGCCGCAGGGAAGTTTGTCAGGCTAGCGAGAGACGATGTTTTTAGCGTGATACAACTGCAGCAAGCATGCATTGAGCCACGCTTTATTCTGCGTCAGAAGAGCGGCTTTACAGGGTTGGTCTCCATTCCAGGACATCGCACGCTTGCCGGATGGGCCCGCCGAGTAGAGGATATTATTGTAGTCCAAGACCGAGTCGATTAACCCATCTTGCTCATTGACCCAGACGGCCGCCACGGGGGATAAGCTATTATGAGAATTCACGCCGCATTTATACCCACAGAGCAGCTCCATCAAGGCAAGCTGGGCCGACGTCTTACTATCCAAGTCGAACTTAAAGCGAACGCTCCCACCTCTTTTTTCAAGTTGTTCCAGCTGGCGTTTTACGGCTAATAATTGACGCTGAAGCGCTTGAATGGAATCTGCGTGGGCTTTTTTTCTAAATGCAGCGCTATCCAAGCCTTCGCGGTGCGGTAGAGTTGCTCGTGATGAGCTGCAACGACAACCGCCGGGTACGTGAGCGTTGACTCGAGGCGCTCCTGGGGCTAGCCTGTGGCACTCCTCAAAGGGGGCCTCCCTATCGCGCACCTGGTTGCGCTAGCCTTTGCCACCTATTGGCCCGCCAACCGGTGAGACAGTATAGTCATTTCCTGTAATGGGCCTTTCAGCCCCTACGATATAGCCGCCACCGCGCGCTTACTTCGCGCCCTTTCCTACTACCCGTCCCGACCAGTGGCCCCACCTCATTGCCTACGCCCTGGTCGCTGCCTTTGCTTCTCTATGTGGACTTCTTCCCGCACGCGCCTCCGCCGCCTGGAGGCGGCCTGGCACCAGCCGGCTGCGCGCTCGCCCTACCTCTCCCTGGTGGCCCGCTACTACGACCGGGTGCAACACGAGCCCGCCTACCAGCGCCTGCCCGACCAAACTTGGGCAGACCTGAACGGCGACTTGCTCTTTGGCCTGCTCGATGCCACGGTGAGCCCGGTCGGCCAGCAATGCCTCTACCACCGCCTGCGTAGCCCGCTCGCCGATGCGGCCGCCTTGCACGAGTTTGAGGCGGCCGCGACCCTGCTGGCGCAGCAGCCCGCTGCCCGCGGGCAGGCCTTGCTCGCCCTCGACCAGCTGACGGCCGACGAGGCGTACTTTCTGACCGATTTGCTGAGCGGGGAGCCTCTGCCTGCTTTGCCCGGCGCGCGCTTCGCGCCGCTGCTCGCCCTGGGGCTGTTGACCACGTTGCTCGGGGGCTTTTGGCTGCCTGGGCTCTGGCTAGGGACGCTGGCGTTTGCCCTCACCAATGCCGTATTTCACATCTGGCAGCTCACCCGGATTAAGAACTGTGTGCGCCCGCTGCTGCAATTGGGCCGCTTGCGGCGGGCGGGCCAGGCGCTGCAGCAAGCGGCCCTGCCTCTGCCGCCGCTACAGTTGCTGGCCGCGCCCCTGGCCCGGCTGGGGGCCATTATGTGGCAAGTCGCATTCCTGCAGCTGAAAGACAACTTGCTGGTGCTGGAACTGCTCAAGATGCTGCTGCTGCTCGACGTGTTGGTATACGCCCGTTGCCGGGCAGCCGTGCAGCAGCAGGCGCCCGCCATTCGGACGGTCTTTGAGGCCGTGGGCTACGTCGATTGCGCCCTGGCCGTGGCCAGCTTCCGCCAGCGCCACGCCACCTGCGTGCCCCACTTTGGGCCGGCGGCCGAGGGCATCCAGCTGCAGGGCGGCTACCACCCGCTGGTGCCGGGGTGCGTGCCGAATGACCTGACCCTGGCTGGGCAGGGAGTCCTACTCACCGGCTCGAATATGGCAGGCAAAACCACTTTTATGCGCACGTTGGGCATAAATGCCCTGCTGGCTCAGACGATTGCCACGTGCCCGGCCACGGCCTACCGCGCCCCGTTTTGCCGGGTGCTCACCAGCCTGAGCCTGGCCGATAGCCTGCCAACGGGCAAGAGCTACTACCTGGTCGAAGCTGAAACCATGCGCCAGCTGCTGCTGGCCTGCGACGCGGCCCCAGGTAGCTACCTGCTGCTGCTGGATGAGCTCTTCAAAGGCACGAATACGCAGGAGCGCGTCGCTGCCAACAAAGCCGTGCTGGCCTATTTGCAGCCCCGCGGTTGGGTCGTGGCGGCCACCCACGATGGGGAGCTGGGCACGCTCTTGCAGGCAAGCTATGTCGAATACCACTTTTGCGAGACGGTCACGGCGGCCGACTGGTATTTCGATTACCGCCTCAAAGCCGGGCCGCTGACCACGCGCAATGCCCTTCGCTTGTTGGCGCGCCTGCACTACCCGGCACAGGTGGTCGCCGACGCGCAGGCGCTCAGTGCCACGCTGGCTACTCAGGCGCACCCTAGCTGCCCGCAACCGACCATCCCAGGAGAACTTGAGGCTAATGCGATGGCTGATGCGCCCCACTGCAAGGAGAATTTGTGAGGCTAACAGGCGCAGCCTAGCTACTTCATTCTGCAGCGAGCACAATTTTTACACACTGTGAAGGAACGTTTACTATTTATGAAAAAGCTTATTGGTTAATAGCCAATGAAGTAGCGTGGCCCTTCTTTCCCTTTCGTTAGGTAGTCGAAGGAGCTTATTTTACCCTTCTCATAGACAAAGTAGCGGATTAGAGTGCCGTTTTCTAGGGCGGCATAAATGTGCTGCGACTGCTTGGCATCTAGGTCAAACCCCACGACCTATGTCTTACTCAGTTTGCGATATGGCACAACTGTAACCCGGTCTAAAGTTGGCCTGCTCGCTCCATAAGTGGACAAGCTATTGCCTTCGCGCAATAGCTGGATATGATAACTGACCATCTCATAGCGCTTCTCCATCGAGAATTCATTTGCCGATGTGGATAGTGCTACATACTGCTTAGCTATAGCAGCTGGCGCAACATCAGACTGGTACACCGCCTTTAAAAAGGCCATGATACGTACGCGGGCGGTTGAGTCATCCACCTGACTGTGAGCACTAGAGGGAACACCCAATAATACAACCAAGGCAACTAGCAGAGGGGAGATTAACGTTTTCATAAGCAATTTCTCCGTTTTGTAGGGGGGACATGGCAAGCATATTGGAAAAGTATCATGTCGAGCGTATCAGTTGGCAAGTCTGGAATATGTACTGATTCCAAGAAGGTATTTATAATAACTGCTATGTTAATTAACTATTCTAAGGAGAAGCAAGCGGAGTGACCCTCTTCTTTGGGAATACTGATATAATTTATATCCTACTTATTTATTTGCGTCACTGGTTCCTTTGGTACTCTAGGCGGGCCCCTGGGTATGCTTTAGCTACCGCCTCCACCTGGCGAAACGCCTCTTTACGTGGGCCAGAAGACCGGCCACGGTTTGCCATATATACTTGTGACTCAAAACTGAATAGAAGCAGCTTCGTCGTGACTAACCCAGCAACTCGGGCAGTAGAGTCCGGTATTGTACCCACCAGCACTTGAAACGAGGTAATGGGGCGTTGGTGGGGCAACGCGTGCTGTGCTAGCAGCGCCCGGCCATTATCAATGGGTTGGACGGTGAAACCATGTAACACGAGCAGGTGCTGTAGGATGCGTAACGCCTCAACCGGACGGTCCGGGGTATAGAGGACCAACGTAGTAGCACCCTTGAAAAGCGCTGGACACGACGGCTGCGCACAAAGCACGGCTGGGCTGAACAGCAGTAGGCTAGCGCCTAGCCAAGCCCTCCGCAATAGGTGCCATGAACGAGTCGGTATTATGCGAAGCACTTGATTAGCAAGGTATTTCTAAAAGATATAGGTGGCGGGTCACAATAGTAAATAAACTGACTAACTCATAAAGTTTATTGAAGGGACCTTTCAAAATGTCTCAGCCTGCTCTAGTCAGTTGTGGAAGGAGCGTTTAAGTACCGTTATAATGCGTTCAGGCCAGCAAGTCGCCAGCATCCAAACTTTACTCTTCGCTATTCTCGCGGTAGATTACTGCCTTTGCAGGGACATAAACCACCAAAAAGCCCCGCAGCCAATTTGGCTGCGGGGCTTGCTATCGCTCGAAGTGAGACGGTTACTCTACTACGAGTCTCTTGACCACCGTGCCTAGCTCAGTCGTCAGGTGCAGGGAATACACGCCGGTGGCTGCCTCCTGGAGTAGCAGCTGGTGAGTGGTCAGGCTGGCGGGCAGCACCTGCTGCCGCACGGTGCGCCCTAGAGCATCGACCAGCGTAGCCGTCACCGGCTGGCGGATTAGGCTCAGCGGCAGCTCGATAGTTGCCTGCGTGCGGGCCGGGTTGGGGTACACCCCGACTTGTTGAGCCAGGGCGGCGGGCACGGTGGCCAGTGCCTGCTGCGGCGAGAATACCAGCTCGAAGCGCGTAGTATTCAGGGCTACCGCATTGACTACCGTGAACTGGTAAGTGGGCTGCTGGCGCAGGTCGACAAGAGCCCCGGTTTGCAGGTCGTGCAGGTACACGGGCACGGTACTCAGGTTTAGGAGCTGGGTGGCTGTGAAGGTATAGCTGCCCGCAGTGGGTACGCCCACGGCCAGCGGTACTATCTTCTGAGTTGTGCCAAGCACGCCGTGGCCATCAATGCTGAGCTGTTCGGTAGCTGAGAGGCTGGCAGAAAGGTTCAGGCCGGTTGTATTAGGCAACTTCACGGCGTCGTACTGCCTGTCGAAGGCATCGGTTGCGCCCTGCTCGAAATACACGTAGGCATCATCCGTGAGGCTGCTAGTCGTGCCGGTTAGCGTGAGCTGCACCAGGGGCCGGGTTTCGGCCGTGCGGTGGTAGGTTGGGTTGGCGTAGGCCGTCACGCGCTGGCTGTTGCGGAAGTTGAGCGTACCGGTGGTCTGGCCAGTACTCACGCGGGCGAAAAATGCCTGGCCCATTGCCAGAATCGGGTTGCCGCTGCCTACGCCATTGTTATAGGCGCGGTAGCTGCCAACATACGGGCCGGTGCTTTCAAAAATATAAATGGCCCCGTCGAGGTTAACGCGGTCGGCCGCTGCTACCAGCGAGTAGTCGAGCGGTGAGGGGAAGGGGTTGCCCACCAAGGCCCAGCCGGCATTGGCCGCCGTTGCGCCGCTGTTGCGGGTCAAACTCAGGCTAATCGGCTGGGTGGCCGCGTTGTTCTGCGGGCCCGTTACGCTCAGGGTCTGGCCAGCGGCCAGGTTCATAGTGTAGCCTTGGCCTATGGTGAGGGCGTCGCTGGTGGCGGCGGGTGAAACCCAACCTTTGTCGAAAACCGAGAGGTTGTTACTGGTCGTAGCCAGGCGACTCTGGTCGTAGCCATACACCGTGGGGAAAGGCGTTACGGTGCCGGGTTGCGCGCTCGTGTTATAGGCCGGGTTTACCACTGGCGTGAAGCTGCCTGTGGCTAGGCTCGCCACCGTGGCGGTGCCAACCGGAGCCGAGAACTGGCGGTAGCCCAGCCCTGGGTTCAGGTCGGGCGAAATGTAGCGCTGCACCGTCAGGTTGCCCGTCACTACGCTGCTGCCGTTGTTCACGACCAGGGCCGTGTTCGTAGCGTTCGACTCCAGCGTAAACGGATTGCTGTTAGTAACGAAGTTGCCGTTCAGCGTGAGTAAGCGCTGTACCGAGGTGCTGGCCGCGGTGCTCGACTGGGCGGTGCTAGCCTCTACGGTTAGATTCCAGAAGCGGGTGTTGCCGCTGCCCAGGATGCTGCTTAGCGTCGTACCGCCCAGGTTGACCGTGCCGCCGGTAGCGGTGAAGGTGCCGTTATTAATCAGGTTGGCGGCTAGTACCAGCGTGCCGTCGCTCTGATTGAGCGTGGCCCCACTATTCAGCGTCAGGTTGCGGGCCGAGGCCGTGCCAACAGCGATGAGCGGCGAGAAAGGGGTACCCGCCGGGATAGTAGCGTCAAGAGTGGCCGTGGGCACGCCAGCACTCCAGTTGCCGGCCGTAAACCAGTCGGTGCTGATGGTGCCCGTCCAGGAAGTGGTGGTCAACGACGCGGTCAGGAACGTGGCCTGGGCGTAGTTGCCCGTAACCGTGCCAGTGCTATTGAGCAGCTGCACTTGCTGCACGCCACCGCAGCCGCTCTGCACCTGAATGTCGTCGACGTACCAACCCGGCAGGTTATTCGCGTAGGCGTTCCGGGTGCTGGACTGGAACTGAAAGCGCACTCGGATGGACTGACCGCTGAACGAGCTGAGGTCGACCAGCGACTGCTGGAAGGCGGCCGGGCCCGTCAAACCCGACGATTTGCCAGAGAAGCAGGGCTTGCCGGCCGACGCCGTGCCCGTGGCGAAAACGTTGTTGTAACCGTTCAGCAGGAAATACGCATTCGCGTCCTGCCAAGCGCCGTTGTTCACCGAAATAGCGACCAGGCCGCCATCGAGCCGCGCCTCCGTATTGAAGAAATGATAGAAGGACAGCACCGAGAAGGCCCCTGGCGTGAAGGCAGCCGACGTCAGGGTGATGTCGGAGGTGGCACTGGGGTCTCTGGTACCCCAGGCGGTGGTGCCGCTGTGGGCCCGGTCTGTGGTCGAAGTCCAAGCGTTGCCGCCGCCACTGGTTATTACGGCGGGCGTGAAGCCCCCCACGGTATTGCCGTCGCGGTCATCGTTCACGGGCAGGGTCACGGCGCAGCCCGCGCCGGCCGCCGCTTGGGCCACAATCTGCAAGGTGCGCTTCTGGCCCTGGGCAAAGCTCAGGTTGGAAAAGGTAACGGTATTGCCGCTCAGCGTGCCGCCCGTGCTGCTGAGGTATTGCAGGCCGGTGGGCAGCTGGTCGGTAATGGTCACCGGCGTCTGGCCCTGGCACTCGGCTGTGACCGTGATGCTGATGACAAACTGGTTGCCCACTAGGGGTACGCTATTCCGGCTCAGGCGCACGCCGGGCACATCGTAGGCGGCCGTTTGGTCGGTGGCATTGTTCGAAGACCCTTCTTTGGCACTGTAGCCCATGCCCCGGCGGGCAAATGCACTCCAGATGGCGCAGTGGTACTGCCCATTATACAGCAAAGAGTCGGCGGCCAGAATGGCGTCGCGGCTGTCCAGGAAGCCAGGCTCGCAGGGCTGTAGTTTCAGGCCCTGCATCACCAGGTTCAGGGCCACGGCGTTGCCGCCGGTGCTAGTGCTGCCAGCGTAGAGGTTGGGCTCGATGGTGCCTTGCTGCTGAATGATGTTCCAGGTCATGTCCCAGACCGTAGCGCACCAGATTTCGCCAATGTTGTGGACCTCCGTACTAGTTGCCATATCGGCGTAGGTGAGCGGGTTCACGCTCAGGCTGGTGCTATAAGGATAGCGCCGAATGCCGCTGCCCGTGGGCGCCTGGCCATTGACGTAGGTGCCGGTGGGCCGGGGCCGGGGGCCATCGGTGAGGGGCGTATTGGTCCAGTCGGTGGTCATCATCAGGGCGAAAAAGTCGCTCCAGCCCTCGCCGGCCTGCTCCGCATTGGCCAGGCAGCTGGTATTGACGCCGCCGCCCGTCAGGCGGTTGCTGATGCCGTGGCCGTACTCGTGCGACATCACGCCGCTGTCGTAGTCGCCATCGAGCTGCGGGCCGGAAGCAGCCGGCTTCGGCAAGGTTACTTGCACGCCACCACTGGCTATCTGGGCCATCAGGATGGCCCCATCGGCTTGCGATATCATCACTGCCGGAATAGTGATAGTATTGTCCGTGCCCCCCATGACGATGGGTGCCCCCGCGGCGTTGTTGATGACGATAGCAGCAGTAGCCCCGGCCACTTGGGCATTTTTGACCTTTGTCACGAAATCGCAGGTACCGCGGTAGAGCACCGCGATTTTGCCGGTGAGGGGCGTGGTGCCACCATACGCGCCGCAGGCCAGGTACGTAACGGGGCTGGTATTCGCATCGGCATACAGCGCCATCTGCCCCGAAATAGGCCCGAGGGTAGCCAGCTTGTTATTAGTACTAAATCCGCTTTCCACGGCTATGTAGTTGCCGGCCACAGCGGTCGGGGCCGTTACGTTGATGTAGTAGGTTGGGGTGATGCCCGTAAACAAATACATCTGCATCCGGCCGCTGGTGCCATCGGGTGGGGTGGCAAAGTTGGCGTTGTTGGTGCCGCCGCCGTCCTGAGATTCGGCCCGCACGTAGTCGCCACCCGTGCCGCCGCGGCTTATATTATCGGCCTGGAAGTTGCCAGAAGCCTCCGTGAACCCGTACTGATACATCACGTCGTGCATCAGGTTGTTCCAGTAAAACAGGTTGGTCGTCGCGGCCCGCCGGTTGCGGAGCGTGGTGGGCGTTTGGGTAAAGTCGGGTATATCGTTGAAAAGCAGCGTGCCGCCGGTGCCTGTTGAGGGGGTAGAGTAGGCCAGCGTAGCCGTATTCGTGTTAAGCGTGTCCTTGTAGGCCCACACGTTGTTGCCACGGGTGTAGGTATAGTCGGTGGTGCCGTCAAAATGCCAGCCGTAGGCAGTAACCGGGTTGCCGGCCCCGGCCCGCAGCCAAGGATTGGTGTCCAGGGTGGGCGTGGTTATATCAGGCCGCTCATTTGGAAACGGCACCACGCGGTAGGAGGCCGGCGTTACGGCCAGCGTGTTTTTCACGCTACTTGGGTGCCGCAGAGCCTGGAGTGCCCGGGCCAGGCTAGCACCAGCTACCGGCTGGCGGGCGGGCATGGCGGCCAGGTGCTCGGCCTTTTCGTGTACCGTCCAGTTATCCTGGCCCAGCACCTGGCCGGTGGCCGCGTCCACCCGGATGTTCAGCCAGTCGGGCGTAGCCAACAGTTCTACATTCACGTTCCAGGCAAGGCGGGGCGTGCCCTTGTCAGTGGCCCATACCAGACGCACTTCGATGGGGCGGTGGGCCACCCCAGCCGGGGCGAAGGTTTGCTGCTGCTCGGGGCCATTAGCCACGCTAATGGTGGTAGGTTGCTCAGCAGGTTTTGCATGGATGCTGGCTAGCGCCGTGGCTACGGCGGCGGCGGCCGTTACCGTGGGGGTGGTAGGCTGGCCGGCAAAAGCCCCGGCGGGTAAGAAAGCCCCTGCGTGGTGGCTTAGCTTCCCATCTTTGAACACCAGTGTGGCTACCCGATTGTACACCGGAATGCCCCCTTGCAGCTGCTGTGGGTAGGCATACAGCAGCCCCGAAGGCTCGATGCGAGCACTGGAAATTCGGAAACTAGCGGCTGAGATATTGCTCCCAGCCCATTGCGCATTGGTTTGCAACGCCAATTGAGTGGCTCGCTGAGCGGCTTCCGTCTGCTGCGCGTAAGCGGGTGGCCTGGCAGCTAGCAAGAAAAAGAGCGTGGCCAGCGAAATGCCGCGCCACAGGTAAGGGGAAATGTGTTTCATTAAACTAAGTGTAAGGGGAATTGCAAAGGGGTTAAAAAATAGTGGAGCAGTCTTTGAAATATCAAACTGCTTCTGCACAAAGCTATATAATCAATCTGCTTTTAGTGGTTATTTTGGACGTAATCAAGCAATTAAAATTTGTCAGCCTGGCACAGTACAAGGATAGAGCAGGTGCCAACTCAGGCTGTTGAAGCCAAGTTGGCAACTACTGCTTCTGGCTGGCTTAGCGGCGAGTAGTCAATGGGCGCGGCCTCCTGTCGGGGCTCCTCTTTGACCGCGCCGCTAGCTGCGAGGCCGAGCTGAACTGGCCAGCGAGGCGGCAGGGCTCGTAGTGTGAGGACGCTAGCGGCCCGGCCCGACTATTGCCCCTGCGCTGCCGTTTAAGCTCATTTTCCCATGCGCATGCCGTTCTACCTACTGGGGCTAGCCGCCATTCTGCCTGCCTGCGCCCAGCGGGCCCTTCCTCCACAGTCGGCTGTTAGTAAGCGGCCACCCGTGACCAAGCCCCGCCCCGTTTCAACCATTCCTATCCACACCTCGCCCCACGATACCGCGCTGGTGTTTCAACGCACGCTCTGCTACGGCACCTGCCCCAGCTACACGGCCACCATCTTCCGCGATGGGCGGGTGGCATACGTTGGCGAGCGCTTTGTGCCGCTGACGGGTACGCGCCGTGACAGCCTGCCCCAGGCTACCGTCATGGAGATGCTTGCCGAAGCCCGGCGCATCAACTTCACTGCCCTGCAGCCGCAGTACTCCGGCAACGTCAGTGACCTGCCCAGCACGATTATCGCGGTGTATTTGCCCGGCCGCCACGTGCACCGCGTCGAGGCCACCCAGGGCATACCTGATAACCTGAAGGGCTATATTACCTATTTGCGCGATAGAATCGACCCACTAGCTGGCCTTAATGCGACTAAGTAATCTTGCCTATTAATACTAATAGAAAAACCTTGTCAGTAGAGCTGGGTGACTTTTTAGTGTATTGAGGATGTTTAGTTGTGTATCTCCAAAAAGACCGTTTTCTGGAGGGTGAGGATTCGTGAAATGTGGCTTGGTGGGGCACAGGGTCAGAAGCATGCAGGCTCCCGCTTAAACTGGCCTTTTTTCACGGCAAGCGGACAGATACTACAATCGGCCAGCCGGAAGAGGCGGGCAAACCGGGGGTAGGCAAACGAAACAGGGGCTTGGCTACCGCGCAGGTAGACGTAGCGCAGCTTAGGCGGGCAGGTGGACCGTAAACGTGGAGCCCACGCCCGGTTCGCTCTGCACCTGGATGGTGCCGCCCGCATTCTCCACGATGCGCTTGACCATGTACAGGCCCACCCCCGTGCCCTCGACGTGGGCGTGCAAGCGCTGAAACAAGCCGAAAAGCTTGCTCTGTTGGGCCGACGTCAGCCCCAGCCCGTTGTCCTGCACTTCAAGGACCGTCTGCTGGTCCGCGCGCCAGCTGCGCAGGTGCACCTGGGGCAAGCGGTCGGGGTGCCGGTACTTCACGGCATTGCTAAGCAGGTTGTAGAGGATGGAGCGCAGCTGCTGCGGGGCCAGCTGCACGGTCGTGGCAGGCGCCACCTCTACCGTCAATTGGGTGTCGGTGGCTTCAAGCAAGGGCGCAAGGTCCAGGCACACGGACTCCATCGCGGCGGCCAGGTCTACGGCCGCGCTTGGTTCGGCGGGCACCTGTTGCAGGCGCGAGAGGTCGGTGAGCTGGGCAATGGTAAGGCGAAAGCGCTCGACCGACTCCTGCATCATCCCCAGCACCCGCGGCACGAGCCCTGCCTGCCTAACGTCGGCCGGTAGCTGCTTGCGCAAGAGCGCGAGCAGTCCTTCGATGTTGGCAATGGGGGCCTTCAGGTCGTGCGAGGCTACATAAATGAAGTTGTCCAGGTCCACGTTGGTGCGCGTGAGCTGCGCGTTGGTGTGGCGCAAGTTCTCGTTGGCCTGGGCCAGCTGCTGGCGGCCCACCACCCGCGCACTCACGTCAATGGACACAACGACGATGGCCATCACCTGGCCCTGGGCATCGGTCAGCGGCTGGTACACCACCTGAAAGTAGCCCAGTTTCAGCTGGCCGTCGTGCAGCAGCTGCACGGGCTGTTCCTCGGCCCTAAATGGCTGGCCCGTGCGGCGCACTTCGTCCAATAGCGCGGGGATACCCTGGTCGACCATTTCCGGCAATACGGTCAGGAGTGGCTGGCCCAGCACCGCCGCCCGCTCGCGGCCCCACACCTGGCAGATGGCCGGGTTGGCCACTTCAATCAGGTAATCAGGCCCTTGCAGCAGGGCCACCGCCACCGGGGCATGTTCAAAGATGGTGTGTAATTGGCGGAGCCCGGCCTCGCGCTCCTGGCGGGCGAGCACCTGCTCGGTGACGTCGTAGGCAAACGTAGCAATGCCGACCACCTGCCCCTGT
Organism: uncultured Hymenobacter sp.; assembly: GCA_964251335.1. Classification (GTDB taxonomy): domain Bacteria; phylum Bacteroidota; class Bacteroidia; order Cytophagales; family Hymenobacteraceae; genus Hymenobacter. The sequence continues at coordinate 12,127 of CAXUKA010000018.1, read as the reverse complement.
TCCCGGTAGGCCTGGTAAGTGAAATTGTAGTAGCGCACCGGCGCCGGGCTGCCGGCTGGGCCCGTGAAGGCGAGCGGCAGTTCGGTGCCAAAAAACGTCTCCCCGGTGACATACACCTGGTCGAGCAGCGTCAGCAGCCCCTGCGCCTCGGCTTCGGGCAGGGCCTCGGCCACGGCATGGCCCACGAGCGGGCGGCCGGCAAACAGCGTCTCGCTGGCCGCGTTGACGTACACGTAGCGGTGGTCGGCCCCGTGCGTAATGGCGATAGCGGCGGGGGTTTGCGCCAGCACCTGGTAGAGCTCTTCCCGCTCCTGGGCCCGCCGCTCGGCCGCCGCCAGCGCGTCGGCTTGCGTGTGTTCCAGCTGGCGGGTGCGCTCCTGCACCCGGGTTTCTAGTTCCTGATTGAGCTGCTCCATGCGCTGGCGGGCCACGACCTGGGCGGTCACATCCGAGGCATAGGCCTGCACCCCGGTGATGTGGCCGGTCCCGTCGCGGGCTGCCTGCACAGCAAAAGTGAAGTAGCGCAGCTCTCGGGGGCTGGTGGGCGTGGGGCCGACATAGTAGGGGGCCTCGGCAGCGTAGTACGGCTAGCCGGTGCGGTAGATATGGTCATAGAGCGCCGTGGCCTCGTAGTCGGCCGCGTACTGGCCCACGGCGCCCGGCAGCGCGTCCAGGTACGGTTTGCCCACCGGGTTAGGTATGCCAAACTGCTGGCGAAAGCCCTCATTGGCAAACTCGATGACGTGCTGCGGCCCCACCAGGCTGAGCACCACGCCGGGTGCGGCACTCATAAAATCAAATAAGCGCTGGCGCTGGGCCTCGGCATCGGCGCGGGCCGCCTGCTCGCGGGCCTGGCTTTCGCGCAAGGCCTGCTCGACCTGGCTGCGCTCCTGCGTAGACGTGTCGGTGAAGCCAATGACCAGCAGCTCGCCGCAGCGCCGGGCCGAGAGCATAAAGAAGTTGTCGAGCCCATCGTACGGATAATTGACGGCGTACTCGCCCGGCTGCCCCGACAGGAAGGTGTCGCGGTAAAAAGCGAAGGCACCCGTTTCCCGCAAGTGGGGGAACAGCGTGAGCAGGGTTTCGGCCGGCTGGGCCGGCTGGCGCAGCATCTGCTGGGCGGCCGGGTTGAGCTGCACGCATGCGAGGTCGAGGATAGTCGCCGGCGTGCCCGCCGCGTACACCGGCCGCGCTAAAATGATGCCTGGCAAGGAAACCGCTAGCAGCGCGTGTAGCAGGTCGTGGCTCGCGGAAAGGTCAGCAGGCAGCTCGGCTATGAGCATAAAGAAACGCGTTGAATATGAGCTACCAAAGGTATTGTAGCACTTTACGTGTTTCTGCTTCCCTAGATGCCAACAACCGCCATGTGCGCAGGCTGCTCCTGTCTTTTCCGCGTACCAGAAGAGGTGAAACGGTTACTAGGAAGCGGCTACTAGATTGGGCTTAACGGCCACTGAGGAGTTGACCTCCTCGCATTTACTAAGCCGCTCGAAAGAGGAGCATCGGGCGTGCTGAAACTCGGCAGTAGTGGCGGCTGCCACTACCTCTAGAGGCAAGTCCGTAGCCAGCTCTGCGCGTTGAAGACGCCCGCCCGGTGCAGAAAGCCCAGTGATATCTGCGCGTAAATTAGCTCTCAGATAAGGTTGCCAACAGCTTCTCCAGGTTGCTCAAGGACATCTTCATTCCCGTAGTGAAGCCATCGAGTATTCGTTCCATCCGTTCAAAGGATTCATTGTAAATCAAGATGCTCACTGTGGTGGTACCGTTTTGCTCGCTAAACGTATGATTCCATTCCGAACCGGGCAGTTCGGGATGTTCGTCTTTGTCGGCAAATGCATTGTACATTTTGAAGTTGGTCTTCGGCGTAATGGACGTGTATTCCTGCAGGGCCCAACGCTCCTCGCCTGTGGGGCTAACCATGGCATAAAAGCGTTTCCCACCAACTTTGAAGTCCTGGTATTTTGTCTTGGCGGTCATCGGGTGAGGGGGCAACCATTGGTCCAATAGGTCGGCCTTGGTAAACGCATCCCATACCAAGGAAAGGTCAGCGTTAAATTCTCGGGTGATGTTTATGGTTTTTGCTGCTTTGTCAACAGCAAAATCAAATACGAAGGCGTCGCTCATTTTTTCTGATTTTTTAGGGTTGATAATACTTCGTCTAATTGCGTGAACCGTGTTTCCCACAGCTGCCGGTATTGGCTGAGCCAGTGGTCGACTTCTTTCAACCGTTCAAGTTGAAGGGAATAGTGAATTTCCCGGCCGTGTTGTTCCTGTTTTACCAAGTCACATTCCGTTAACACGCGCAGGTGTTTGGACACCGCTTGTCGGGTGGTATGGAAGTTTTCGGCCAAGGCGTTGGGGGTCATTGCTTGGAGGGCAAGCAATGCAATAATAGCCCGCCTAGTCGGGTCAGCTATAGCTTGGAAAATATCTCTGCGCATATGGTCGCGGCACCCTTATGAAACCGACTGGTTGCAAATATATGCGCAACCAGTCGGTTTCGCAAATGCCCTCACGAAGAAGTGGAAGACAATTTTCCCTCACGCCTTAACTTACTTATCGGTGCTAGGGTGAAAATTGAGTTTTAAGGGGATTTATGTAGCGCTTCCCGTTTTATTAGGTACTGGATAAGCACTACTAATCAGAGCTAGATACCTTCGCCGACATGAAGCGCCAGCTCCTGCTGACCTACTTCCTTCCTTGCGCAGGCCCAAGCCACAACGTGACCCCACAATCCCCAAGCGGGCGAAGTAGAGTTAAAGGGCCTGCTGCCCTGGCCAGATAGTGCGAAAACGGAACTTCAACGCCGTCGCCTGGTGCAGCACGGGTATATCACCAAGCTCGCCGCCTTCCTAGCAAACCAGTCTCAGCAGTTGAGCAGCCCGAAAGAGCCTGCCTCTGGTAGGCCGCTAGACGTCTACCTCAGCCGTTATCACGCGGCGACCCCCCTCATCTATGTGATAAGGAGAGGCATCCGAAAAGCAGCCATTAGCTCCTATAAATACGACACCTAAGGTTTCTAGGTAAGGCATCTTTTTTTGTATGACTGCTTTACTTCTTTTGCTAATCTTATTTGTGAATGCAATTGCTTGCTAATGAGCAAATAGCTACTTATCAAGTACTTATAACTCATTAAAACTTCATTATAGCACTTCGGTGAGTGCATAATATTTACTTAGACTGCTTCTACATTTGCTGCTGTTTAGACAAATTCCAAACAGCATGCAGCTTTCTACTCGATTTTTAGTACCCTTATTAGCTACCGCGCTACCCGGAGCCGTCCTCGCCCAAACACAGCCTTCGACACAACGCTTAGATGAGGTACGAGTCCTGGGTTTGAAGTCGAAAAATGGGCTCGGCAACTTGGGTGAAGTAGGAGGGGCAGTTATCTACGCTGGCAAGAAAACCGAAGTGCTCGTGCTCGACTCGCTCGACGCCAACACCGCCCAAAACAATCCGCGCCAGATACTAGGCCGTATTCCGGGCATGAACTTCTCCGAAACGGAGGGAGCAGGCTTTCCCTCCAACGGCGTGGGGCTACGCGGGCTAAATCCCGTGCAGAGCGTGGAAATGAACGTGCGCCAGAACGGCTACAACATCACGGCTGATATCTACGGCTACCCCGAAACCTACTATACCCCGGCGCTAGAGGCTGTGGGGCGCATCGAGGTGGTGCGCGGGGCAGCTTCGCTGCAATTTGGGCCGCAGTTTGGGGGCGTTATCAACTACGTGATGCGCCAGGGGCCGACGGATAAACCGCTGGAATTCACGATGCGGCAAACGGGCGGCTCGTTCGGGCTGGCTAATACGTTTGTGAGCCTGGGCGGGCAAGTGGGCAAGCTCAACTACTACGCCTACGGCCAGTACCGGCGGCAGGAAGGCTGGCGGCCCAACTCGGCCGTGAGCCAGATAACAGCCTACGCCGGTCTGCACTACCAGGCCACCGACAAGCTGAAAATCGGCCTCGAATACTCGCTGCTGCGCAATAAAATCCAGATGTCGGGTGGCCTCACCGACTCACTGTTCAATGCCGACGCGCGCCAAAGCACGCGGGCCCGCAACTGGCTCACCAGCCCCTGGAACGTGCTGACGGCCACCCTCGACTACCGCATTTCCAACCATAGTCTGCTCACGTTCAAGAGCGCCGGCACGCTCAGCAGCCGCTCGCTGATATGGCGCAACGAGGACGACGGCCCCGCCGCGCCCGACACCATCGACCGGGCCACGCGCCAATACGTGCCCCGCGAGGTCGAGCACGAATACTTTCGCAGCAGCACCAACGAGCTGCGCCTGCGCACTGACTACAAGCTATTTGGCCTAGACAATACGCTGGCCGTAGGCGTGCGCTACTTTGCGGGCTATATGCGGCGGCAAGATGGCGGGCCGGGCTCCACGGGCTCGGATTTCGACCTGGGTCTTTATGGCGGCAACTTCGAAAACGACCTGGTTTTTCGCACCCAAAACTTTGCGCCCTTCGCCGAAACGGTGCTGCGCTTCGGCTCGCGGTTTTCGCTCACGCCGGGCTTCCGCTTTGAATATCTGCGCAGTACGGCGCAGGGCTACCAGACGGTAGATAGCGGCGACATCGTGACGACCAATGAGGCCCGGCACCGCACTTTTGGGCTATTTGGGGTGGGCGCGCAGTTCAATGCCACGGCCAGCACCAGCTTTTACGCCAACTTCTCGCAGGCTTACCGGCCAGTCGATTACTCGTCGCTCACGCCCTTTGGCGTGACCTCCAAAATCGACCCCAACCTGCACGACAGCAAGGGCTACAACGCCGACCTGGGCTACCGGGGCACGGTGGGCGAGTGGCTGAACTTCGACGTGGGCGGCTTCTGGCTGCGCTATAACCAGCGCATCGGCCTGGTATCGGCCATCGACCCCGTGACGGGTAACGGCTACCAGATTCGCACCAACGTGGCTGACTCGGAGCACAAGGGCATAGAGAGCTACGTGGAAATCAGCCCGTTGAAACTGTTCGCGCCCGACACCAAGCACCGCCTCAGCGTGTTCAATTCCTACGCCTACGTGAATGCCAAGTACGTGAGTGGCGAGTTCAGCGGCAAGCAGGTGGAGTATGCGCCCAATAACATCGACCGCGTGGGATTGACGTATGGCTACGGGCCGTTTTCCATCACGGGCCAGTACAGCTACACCAGCCACTCGTTTGGCGACGCTAACAATACGCGCTACCGCGCCGATTTCACGCCCGATGAGGCCAACGACTACGCCATCACGGGCGAGGTGCCGGCCTACCACGTCTGGGATGTGTCGGCCACCTACGCCTTCCACCCTCATTTCGAGCTGAAGGGCGGCGTGAACAACCTCACCGATTCCCGCTACTTCACCCGCCGCACCGACGAGTACCCAGGGCCGGGCATTATTCCGGCCATTGGCCGCAGCTTCTACGCCACGCTGGTAGCGAAATTTTAAGGAATCAACCGAAAGCAAACTCATTAGCTAATTTATTCTATGTCAACTACTACCAAGCTTGCGGCAATTGCGCTGCTGTTCTTCACGGCGGCCTGCGGCGCTGACGTTATTGAGCCGCAAAACGCAGCCAGCGGCTACACCGGCTACAATGCCGCCGCCCTACTGGCCAATGAGGCCAACACCGTAATCCTAAGTGACTACCAGGACCTCGACACCCAGGCGCTGGCCCTCCAGAATGCCATTCAGGTTTTCGTAACCACGCCCACGACGACCAGCCTGGAGGCCGCCCGCACCGCCTACCGCGCCGCCCGCGCCCCCTGGGAAGCGTCCGAGGCCTTCGCTTTCGGCCCCGTGAGCACGCAGCTGCTCGACGACCGCATCGATACCTGGCCGCTCAACGAAACTGACCTGGCGACGCTACTTGCCAGCAGCGTCGCCCTCACGCCTGCTTACCTGCGCACCCTCGATGGCGGCTTACAGGGGTATCATCCCATTGAATTTCTGCTGTTTGGCAGCACGGCTACCAAGCAACTGGCGGCATTCACGCCCCGCGAGTTTCAGTTTCTGACGGCCTCGGCCCAGAACCTGCACCAAGGCACCACGCAGCTGCTCACCGCCTGGCAAACGTCGGGCGGCGGCTACGCCAATACGCTGGCTACTGCCGGCCCATCCAATACCACCTATGCTAGCCAAAAAGCTGCCTTGCAGGAATTGCTCGGCGGTATGCAGGGCGCCATTGATGAGCTGGGCAACAGCAAGATAGAGCGCCCGGTGGCCAGCGGCAGCCCGCAGTATGTAGAAGCCCGCTACAGCGATAACGCCAAAGCGGAATTCCTGAAAAACCTGCAAGGCGTGGAGAATATCTATCTCGGTCGCTACGGCACGAATGGCCCTGGCAACGGTATCGGCCTCAGCGACTTGGTGAAGCTGCGCAATCCCAATGCCGATACCAACCTAAAGGCCCAGTTTGTGGCCGCCGAAAATGCTATTCAGGCCATTCCGGGTACTTTCAACCAAGCCATCACCCAAAATCCGCAGGCGGTGCGCACGGCCCAAGCGGCGGTGCGGGCCTGCCAGGCCCTCATCGACGGGGCCGTGGCTACGGCCGTTAATGGCCTGTAAGTTCTTGATACAGGCCAACTTCATCTGTACTTAATTAGACCGCGTCTAAAAGAGGTGGTATTTTTGTGGTGATGAACGTAGCCTTTCGATTTATTACGGCCGCCGTGTTGCTCTCGGGGGCCGTTGCTTGCTCCAAAAGCGAGAGCGACGCCATAGACCCGACCGCCGACGAAGTGCCAGCTGGCGGCACGCAGACGGTGAGCGTGGCGGGCAGCACCGCCTTTGGGCTGCCTTTCCCTTCACTGACCGGCACCAGCCTGCAAAAGCATAAGGATGGTGATACTGATTTCGGGCGCCATTTTGTGACGGCCGACGGCCTGGGGCCACTCTTTATCAATCCTAACTGCACGGCCTGCCACGTCAATGACGGGCGCGGAGCCGTGCCGCTCGATGACCCCTCAGGCGTGCAGATGTTATTCCGGCTGAGCGTGGCCGGCCAGGATGCCCACGGTGGCCCCCAGCCCGTAGCGGGTTTTGGCGACCAGCTGCAAACGCGTGGCATCATCGGCACCACACCCGAAGGGTCGTTGAGTATCAGTTACGTGGAGGCGATAAAGCAGCTGGCCGATGGTACTAATTATTCGCTGCGCCAGCCAACTTACGCGGTAGCTACGCCCTATATGAGTATACCGGCCGGCGTGCTGATTTCGCCCCGGGTTGCCCCGCCGGTATTCGGGTTGGGCTTGCTGGAAGCCGTTTCGGAAGCGGATATTCTGGCCAACGCTGATGAGAATGACGCTAACGGTGACGGCATCTCGGGTCGGGCCAACTACGTGTGGGATGTGGCCAGCCAAACGACAATGCTCGGCCGCTTTGGCTGGAAAGCCAACCAGCCCACCCTGCGCCAGCAAGTAGGCGCGGCCTACAACGGCGATATGGGTATCACGACCAGCCTCTTTCCACTGGAGCCCGCCGCTGGCCAAAGCCAAGCTGGCAATCAGCCACCTAGCACGGGCACTACCGACCTGAATGATACGGAGTTCGACAATGTTACGTACTACGTGCGCACGTTGGCCGTGCCCGCTCGCCGCAACACCAAGGATGCGCAGGTACTAGCCGGTAAAGCCTTGTTTGTGAGCGCTAAGTGCGCTAGCTGTCACTTGACACGTTTGCGTACCAGCAGCGTATCTGGTCTGCCTGCGGAAACTGCTAATCAGAGCATTGCGCCCTATACCGACCTGCTACTGCATGATATGGGCCCCGCCCTGGCTGACCAGCGCCCCGACTTCAAAGCCACCGGCCAGGAGTGGCGCACCCCGCCGCTGTGGGGCCTGGGCCTGACACAGGCCGTTAATGGCCACAATTCGTTTCTGCACGATGGCCGCGCCCGGGGTGTACTCGAAGCTATTATGTGGCACGGTGGCGAAGCCCAGCAGTCGGCCGACGCCGTGCGCCAACTGAGTGCGGCTGACCGCACGGCTTTGCTGGCTTTCTTACAGTCCTTATAACGTAAGCCTGCACCACAGCACCAGCACTAAAGCCTGCCGCCTGGCGACTCGGCAAGTAGTGAGCCCCAAAGCCCCAACTCACCGCTATCTCGCTGGCTATGCTGATTGTCCCCACGCTTTAAGGCGTTAATCGGCTCGAAACGCTTTCGTATAGCGCATTCAACCGCAGGTTCTTTGCTCGTTTGTTCGCATTACTGTACGTTCGCCTCAACGGAAATTCTTGCTTAATATGCGCAATGGATACGTAACAATACCGTAGCTTTGCAGCGTGCTTCAACCGAAAAACTTGTTGACGAAGCGCGGGACCCTGCTCAGCAAGGAACCGCGAGTGGACCGGAAGGTCTTCGCCATCATTGATTTTTCCGATTTCGCCTTTGGCATTTTCGCTATTTTTTCTGATTGTTGCCCCGCTACCGTTTCGGATTCCGAAACGGTTTTTTTATGTCCGTTGAGTTCGGCTGCTGCTGCCTGGCAATCCCTGCATCCAGCAAACCCCATAACCCCATTGGCCGCCAACACCCTCCCGCAGCCGTGGCTGTTGCCATTGCCTCTGCCCACACCGGCCGCCGGTTTCTCCAGCATGGGTAGTGGTAGATAAGATTTCATATTGTCCTTTTTAGCTAGATAACCTCATTTTTCCTCAACTATCGGTATGGCACGTAAAGACCTGCTCGACATCGCATCCCTTCACCGTGAGGAAATCGAGTTCCTGCTCGACCAATCCACGTCGTTTAAAAAACTGTTCACCCGCTCGGTGAAAAAAATCCCCGCCCTGGAAAGCAAGTCCGTGCTCATGCTGTTCTATGAGGCTAGCACCCGGACGCACTCCTCCTTCGAGGTGGCGGCCAAACGCCTCTCGGCGGAGGTTACGAATTTCGACGTCGCTCACTCCTCCATCACTAAGGGCGAGTCGGTGCGTGAGACCATCGAGACGCTCCAGGCCATGCGCACTGACTACATTGTCGTGCGCCATAGCCACTCCGGCCTGCCCGGCATGATTGCCCGCCAAACCACGGCGTCGGTCATCAACGCCGGCGACGGGGCGCACGAGCACCCCACCCAGGCCCTGCTGGATGCCTTCACCATCAAGGAAAAATTTCCCGACCCCAGGGGCAAAAAAGTCCTCATCATCGGGGATATTCTTCACTCGCGCGTGGCGCGCTCTACCAGCACGTTGCTGCAAAAGCTGGGCGTCGAGGTCGCTTACCTTGGTCCGGGCTCGCTGGTGCCCAAGTATGTCCCAGCAAGCATTCCTCGCTTCACCGACTATGAGGCCGCCATGGCCTGGGCACCCGATGTGGTGTATCTGCTCCGCGTGCAGCTGGAGCGCCAGGACGTACAGTTTTTCCCCAGCGTGCGCGAATACCACCGGGTCTACGGCATCACCAACACCCGGCTGGCGGAAATCCGCGACCGCGGCCTCTACGTCATGCACCCCGGCCCCGTGAACCGGGGGGTTGAGCTGTGCGACGCCGTCATGGACTATGAGCGTAGCCTGATTACCAACCAGGTCGAAAACGGAATTTCCGTTCGCATGGCCGTGCTCGACTGGCTCACGCCGGGCGGGGATTTCCCGCGGCAGGAAGCGTATGCCGCACAGCAGCGAGCTAGCTCGGCAGTGATTATGCCCTGAACGCCGGACGCGTTGGCTGACTCCACTCTTTAACTTACATCTTCCATAACCCTTGCGGTTTACAGAAATTATCACTTCATGCTTCTCCTTCAAAATGCCCACATCGCCTCAGAAAATTCACCCGTGCTGCTCGAGAGCGATGTCCTGATTGTCGAAGGAAAAATTCAGGATATCGGCAAAAGTCTAGCCACTCCCGAGGGTGCCCGCGTCATCGACGCACGCGGCCGGGTGCTGATGCCGGGCATGTTTGATGCCCACGTCCATTTCCGCGCTCCTGGCTTTGAGAACAAGGAAACCATCACCACGGGGAGCGAAGCAGCCATCAATGGCGGCGTTACCGGCGTGGTGATGATGCCAAATACCCGCCCAGCCCTCGACTCAGCTACCTCGGTGGCCACCGTGCTGGAAAATGCCACGCACCGGTCTCGCATTCCGGTGTACACCTCCGGCTGCGTCACCAAAAACCGCGAGGGCAAGGAGCTGGCCGAAATCGAGGGCATGCGCCAGCTAGGAGTGAAAATGCTCACCGACGACGGCGACACCACCAATGACCCGGCAGTGCTGCTGCGGGCGATGCAGTACGGCACCGAGTTTGGGATGTTTTTCGCCAGTCACTGCGAGGTGCCCGAGCTGGCCGGGCCGCGTGCTCTCAACGAAGGCGTGATGAGCTACCGGCTCGGTATTAAGGGCTCGCCGGCTTGCGCCGAGGAAATCATCATCGACCGCGACATTCGCCTGGCCCGGGCGGCGGGCGCGCACGTACACATCCAGCACGTGTCAAGCAAGCTCGGTATGGAAACCATCCGCTGGTGGAAATCGCGCGGCGATGTGAAGGTGACGGCTGAAGTGGCTCCGCACCACCTGCTGTTCACTGATGAGCACATCGGCGACTACGACACGAACTATAAGATGAACCCGCCGCTGCGGACGCAGGCCGATTGTGATGCGCTGCTCGAAGGGCTCATCGAAGGCGTCTTCGACCTCATTGCCACCGACCACGCGCCGCACACGCCGTTCGAAAAAGCCCAGGATTTTGTCACTGCGCCCAATGGCATTACCGGCCTGGATACGGCTCTGGTGTCGCTCCATCACTTCTTCGTCGAGCCCAAGAAATTCGGGTGGGACTTGGTGGTGAAGCGTTACTCGGCAGAGCCCCGCCGCCTGATGGGACTACCGGTGCCCGCCATCGAAGTCGGCCAAGAAGCGAATTGCGTTTTGTTCGATACCGAAGCAGAAACGACCTTCACGCGGGACTTCATGAAATCTAAATCCCAGAATACGCCCTTCATCGACCAAACGTTGAAGGGCCGGGTAGACTTGGTGATTCTAGGTAAAGAAATCCTGCTAGAGCGCTGATAGTTCGTTGCACTCGTTTAGGTATTGTCTTACTACTTGGTGGCTGGAAGACAGCTGCGTAACGCCGAAGCAATATCAGCTGTCCGTCTGAACGAAGTGGCTCAGCCTCGGCGAGCGTGAGCGCAGGGAGCATCTAGCTTGAGTGTGGGGCTGCCTACATCGCTGCCACGAGAGATAATAACCTGTGGCTTTAAGTCATTTAGCGCCCAGCCAAGTTTAGCAGCCAGCCAGAAAAAAGCCCCGCTCGGATTTCCCGGCGGGGCTTTTTTCTGGCTGTGGTACTGCCCGTTAAAAACTATAATTCAGACTTTTGGTATAAAACAAGGTGATATTGAGTGCACAAAAATTAAAGTTTAATTTAGTATAAAAACTATATTATCGGCCTTTTGCTATTTTATACTATCATTACTGGTAGTCACTAACACTAATAAGGATTAATACTAAGGGCTTCCTAGTGAGCCGTGCCGACTTACGGCATCAGTTAGAGGACCCCAGTTTTGCGCTTTGCTGAATGAAAGCCGAGCTACGGTACCTGCCCTTCCTCAACCCGCTTCTGCACCATTGCTGGATACAGCCTGCTTCCGGGGTATCAGTCTTGGCAACGGTGGGCAAAGGGTACGACCTTGTAACCAAGCTCGGCGTGCCCAACGTGCGCGAGCTTCTGCTTAATACCAGCCCTCAAGGCTCGTAAGCGAGGCAGCCTGTCTTGCCTACCTGACGAGCCCTGAAAGATGCCCCGCAAGTATGGTAATAAGCAGTGCTGACACTGATTTATCGCGCTGACGCCAGGAATACTTTTGCATAAGCTTAGCAAAGGGGTAGCACTTGGCTCACTGGCGCTAGCTTCTGTCGACGCTATCTCATTGCTGCTCGCTGAATTTGGTTCGGCTAACCGGTACTCGATGCCGTTCGGGTTCTGGTCATTCTTTATACTCTGTAGCCAGGGCTATATGACACTTGTAGTAGAAACCAGCCCTGGGGTGGAGCCCGAAGCGGATAGTAGCCTCGGCAAGGTGTTGCAACAGGCCAGTCTTGTCTCTACCGGCAGAGAGGTTTTCAACGAGCATTCCTTTCATTGAAGCTGTTTAGGAAGTAGGTTGTCGGCCAATCCTGCGCAATAGCAGCACAGAAA
>CAXUKA010000017.1:19917-39064 GCA_964251335.1 uncultured Hymenobacter sp. | reverse complement strand
GCTAGCGTTCATCCTGAGCCAGGATCAAACTCTCCATTGTAAAATTTCCTGCACCTATCCGAAGATAGGCTGATGTCGAGTGCTCTCCTTGCTCGTAGTTCGACGTTTTTAATTCGTGTCGTTTGGTTTCGTCATGTTAGTAGGCTTGCGCTTACTAGCGTGACTCCTCACGTTTTGTCTATTTCCAACATTCAAAGAACGATTGCTACTTCCAATTGAAGCGGCATGGTGGGCTGCCTGAGCGGCCCGGCTTTTGCTGTTTGCAGCGCCCTGTTTTAATTGGGAGTGCAAAGGTAACTATTTTTTTTGACTTTCCAAATTTGAAGCGAAAAAATTTTAAGTTTTTCTTTTCTCGTTTTTCGGTCTGGCCGCTTCCGGTTGAAGCGGGGTGCAAAGGTAAGGTGGACTTTTTCGGCTTTGCAAGTAGTTTGAAAAATTTCTTTTTCAAGGCTTGCGAAAGTTGCCCGGCGGGTAAGACACACGGGCTAGCCGGAGAGTTCCGAGAGATTTGACTTTTGCTGAAAAGCTAGTGTTTTTTCAGGTTTCCAGTGGGCCTGTTGCCGTTTGGGACTGCAAAGGTAGGGCGACTTTTTGGGTGGGCAAGCGGTGGCTTACGAAATAAGTTGAGCGAGGGTTGTAAGTGGCTGGGTTTGGGGTAGAAAAAGTTTACTCGCTATTTAGTGCCATCTTTCCATGCAGTTTTACCATTCAATAGCATCCTATGCGCCTCCCATTGCTTTGCCTAAGCTTATATCTCTTTGCACTAGGCTCTTATGGGCAAACAGCCTTTGGCATGGAGATTATGCCAACATCAGCTTTTACAAAATGGGTTGCTACGACGCCAAAAGCTTACGAAGGGGTTTATCATTTTGGGGAATCGGAAGCGGAGTCAGATTTTGTGCTGGTTGTGAATGAAGGGATTGTAACGGCCCAAATTCGTTCTGGCGAATGGAGAACCAAACCAGAAAGATGGCGCAAGGCATACCAGACCCTTACTAATGTCAGAATCGTTGGCGATAAATTCTATTCAAAGGAGACCGAAGGTGATTTTGTCACTTTCATCAGCGAGGGTAAGAAAACCTATGGGTTGAGAGTGGGTAAGCCTTGGAGCGGCTCGGTGGATAAGGGACAGTATGAAGTTGGGGCACGTACCGGGCCGTTGACTGATTACTACTATGGTGATTATCCGCAGGCTTCTTATAAAGTGTTGAAGCCTGGAGAACTTGTTGGGTATACTAAAGAACAACTGGCGATTATGCGTAACGAGGTATTTGCCAGGTATGGGTACGCATTTTCAAAGAATGAGAAGCTACGACTGTACTTCACAAAAAAAGAGTGGTACCAAGCCGAGAAGGTATCTCTGGACTTGGTACTCACTCCTATTGAGAGAAAGAATCTACTAACTATACAGGCGGCAGAAGCTCATGCAGCGCTACCGAAATAGCGTACTCACTCTGTCCGGCCCGACGCTGACGATGCGGATGGGCACTTGTAGCTCCTTTTCGAGGAAAGCCAAGTAATCCTGGAGGGGCTGGGGGAACTGGGCGGCGTCGGTAACCTGGGTGAGGTCGGTGTGCCAGCCGGGGATGGTGACGTACTCGGGGGTGATTTGCTCAAGCTGGCCGGGGTCGGGGAGGTTGGGGGTGCTGTCGCCGGTGGCGGTGCGGTAGTGGGTGCAGGCCTGGATTTCAGCGAAACCGTCGAGCACGTCGGCTTTCATGAGGTGCAGTTCGGTGACACCGTTGAGCATGATGGCGTAGCGGAGGGCGGGCAGGTCTATCCAGCCGGTGCGGCGGGGACGGCCGGTGGTGGAGCCAAACTCGCGGCCGGCCTGGCGGATTTGCTCACCGACTTCGTCGTTGAGTTCCGTGGGGAAGGGGCCGCTGCCGACGCGGGTGCAGTAGGCTTTGGTGATGCCGTATACCTTATCTATGTGGCGGGGGGCGATGCCGAGGCCGGTGCAAGCACCGGCGGCGATGGTGCTGCTGGAGGTGACGTAGGGGTAGGTGCCGAAATCAATATCCAATAAGGAGCCTTGGGCACCTTCGGCGAGGATACGCTTGCCTTGGGTGAGGAGGTCGTTGAGGAGGAACTCGGTGTCAATGAGCTGGAGGGTGCGCAGGAACTCGACGGCGGAGAAAAAATCGGCTTCGAACTCGGCGATATCCAGCTCCTTATGGTAGTGGGCGGCGATACTGGTGTGGTGAGCTACGGCTTCCTGATAGCGCTCTTGGAAATCGGGGAGCAGGATGTGGCTGACGCGCAGGCCGACACGGCCGATTTTGTCGGAGTAGGTGGGGCCGATGCCTTTGAGGGTGCTGCCGATTTTGGTGTTGCCGCGAGCTTCTTCGCTGATGCGGTCGAGGGCGCGGTGCGACGGGAGGATGAGTTGGGCTTTCTTGGAGATGTAGAGGTTTTGGCTCCAATCTACTCCCCTATCGGTGAGTTTTTGCAGCTCGCCGCGGAACACGACGGGGTCGAGGACGACGCCGTTGCCGACGATGTTGAGGATATGGGGGTGGAAAATGCCGCTCGGCACTTGGTGGAGGACGTGCTTCTGGCCGTCGAAGGTGAGGGTGTGGCCGGCGTTGGGGCCGCCCTGAAAGCGGGCTACGGCATCGTAGGTGGGGGCTAATACGTCTACGATTTTACCTTTTCCTTCGTCGCCCCATTGGAGGCCTACTAGTACGTCTACGGGCATTTTGGTGGTATTTATCTCTCCATGCGTGGCGCCTCACCCCCCGGCCCCCTCTCCGAAGAGAGGGGGAGCCGAACGATTTCTTGCTGACTCGGAGAGGGTTTTGAAATTTATGGCAAAAAAATAGCCGCCTAGGAGGCGGCTGGGGTTAACTGCTGGCGGGCGGTGGCGGCGTCGGCGGTTACGGTGAAAATGTTGTTCAGCTTGGTGAGGGCCAGCATTTTCTTGGGGTGGTCGGCGGGGTTGATGAGGACCATTTCGCCGCCGCGGCTGCGGAACTTGGTGAGTAGCGATACTAGTACGCCGATGCCGGTGCTGTTGATGTAGCGGATGCCCGAGAGGTCAACGGCGCAGTTGGTGACGGCGTCGCCTAGGTGCTCGTTTACCGAGTGCAGCAGTTGGTCGGTGTCGGGGCTGCCGATGAGGTCGCCGCTGAGCGTGAGGTAGAGGATGCCGTTGGTGAGCGTGCTGGTGGTATTCATGTAGGCTATTTGGCCGGCTCGGGGGTGGGATGAGCGGCAGCTTTGGCGCGGCAGTCGCCGCAGATGCCGTACAAATTTAGGGAGTGGTGCAGGATGTGGAAGTTTAGCAGGTCGCCGACCATGGTTTGGATGCCGTGGATGCGGGGGTCGCAAAACTCGACTACCTTGTGGCACTCGGTGCAGATGACGTGGTCGTGCTGGCGGTAACCGTAGCTTTTTTCGTACTGCGCGAGGTTGCGGCCAAACTGGTGCTTGCTCACGAGGCCCTGCTCTACTAGCAGGTCAAGCGTATTATATACGGTAGCGCGGCTCACTTGCAGATTGCGCTCTTTCATACCGGCGTACAACTCCTCTACATCGAAGTGGCCCGAGCGGGCGTAGATTTCTTCGAGAATGGCGTAGCGCTCGGCGGTTTTGCGGAGGCCTTTGTTTTCGAGGTGAGCGGTGAAGATTTTTTTGACTTCTTCGAGTCGGTCGGTATTTAGGGTCGCCTGGCTGGCGGCGCTGGGGGTGTGGCGCGCGGCGTAGCCGGTTTCGGTCGAGCCACCGAGGCTAGAGCCGAGGCCGGTGGTGGGCAACGGCATAGTGGAGGCATGCAGGTCGGTTTTCACGAGATATCAGTCGTTAGTATAATAAGGCTGCTTGTTACTACAAAGCTACTACTGCCAAAATTCCTAGCCTTGCGAAGCTAGTCGGCATCAGCAGTGGCTGGGCGAGCCAGCGCCGCTACCGCTAAGCCCATGCAGGCGATGATGGCAAAGGATACTTTCAGACTGGTAGCGCCCGCCACCAGCCCAATGAGCGGCGGCCCCAACAGAAACCCGGCAAAACCTACCGTAGAAACAGCCGCTAGCGCTACCCCAGCCGGCATAGTGCGCGAACGGCCCGCCGCGCTATACACCAGCGGCACCACCGACGACACGCCTAGTCCCACCAGCATGAAGCCCAATGAGGCTACTAATAAGGAGGGAAACGCCACGGCAATTGATAATCCGGTGGCCGTGAGCAAGCCGCTGATTTGCAAGGTGCGAGCGCGGCCAAACTTATCAGTAAACCAGTCGGCGATGAAACGGCCGGTGGCCATCATGCTCATAAAGGCCGAGAAGCCGAGGCCTACTTGGGCCTTGTCAGCTAGCACGATTTTCTTGAAATACACGCCGCTCCAGTCGAACATCGTGCCTTCGGCAAGTAAGGAGCAGAACGCTAGAATGCCTAGTAGCATTAGGCTCTTATCGGGCAGTACGAAGAGTGGCTGGTCGCCGGGGCTGGGCGCATCGGCGGGGACGAGGTAAGGGCGCATGAGCGCCACGCCGAGCCAGATTACGCCCGCCATTATGCTAAAATGCTGGAATGGCGAGACACCCCAACCAATCATAAACGAACCGAGTGCTGCGCCTAGGAAACCTGCTAAGCTCCAGACACCGTGAAAAGTAGCTAAGATGGACTTACCATAAATGGCCTCCACCCCTACCCCTTGGGTATTGACGCTGATATTAGCCATGTTGCTGGCGAAGCCGAAGAGCACCAGCGCGGCCATCAGTTGCGTAGTGTTTTGGGCAAGTCCCAATAAAGGCAGCACGCCCGAGTAAAGCAGCACGGCAATCACCGTCAGGTTGCGGCTGCCGTATTTGGCCACTAGCCAGCCTGTAATAGGCAGCGAGGCGATGAGGCCCACCGGCACCGCCAGCAACACGCCGCCCAGGGCAGTTTCGGAGAGGTGCATCTTTTGCTGCACCGTAGGAATGCGCGAGGCCCAGGTCGAAAAACAGAGGCCTTGTAATAAAAAGGAAGTGCTCACGGCTAGCCGATGCACGTGGCGGGGCCGCGAGGCGGCAATGGAAGCTTGCATACGCAGACTACGCCCAGCGGGCGAAGTGGCCCGGCCACCGGGGCAGCGCGGGACTTAAATTAATGGAGTAGCTGAAGGGCGAAAATGTGAGAAATGGGAATTCCAGCCGGTTGCGTGAGCGACATCAGTGGCTGGGGTTGAAGCTACATTTCGAAGTAAAGCGGGTAATGATTGGCGCAGCCGGGATTGAACGCGGCTTGGCACGTAGGGCAGGTACTATTGCAGGCCAGGTAGGTGGCGATGCTCAGCGTGTTGTGGCAATTGCCGCATAGGATGGCGGCCGTTTGGCGCTCGTCCTTGGGCCATACAACCGGCGCGTGGCCGGCTAGTTCGTTGTGACAGCTGATGCAGGCGTAAAAAGTATCGCAACACTTGTGCCTGATGGCGATGATATCGCGCTCGGAATGGTAGTGCGCGCACTGCGTGTGCGCATTGACACCGATGCCGTGAACTGCGGGCACAGTCATGATTTTTTTAGCGCTAGAATTCCTGTCCACTTCGCAAGTCAATAATTTGCAGAGCCTAAGGCTACGAATCGAACCGGTCTACTTGCAGCACGCCATTCACCTTGTTCAGGCGGTGAATTAGCTTATCGAGATGGTCAGTATCATTCACAAATACAAGTATTTGCCCTTCAAAGAAACCATCATTCGCCTCTACTGTGATGGAGCGCATATTCACTTTCAAGGCCGTGGAGATGATGCGCGTCACGTCGTTTACGATACCCACGCGGTCGGAACCTTTGAAGCGGATACCGGCTAGGAAGGCTAGTTCGAGTTGGTCGGTCCACTTGGCGCGCACGATGCGGTTGCCGTAGTTCGACATGAGGTCGACGGCGCGGTGGCAGCTGGTGCGGTGGATGATGAGGCCGGTTTCGGTTTCGAAGCCAAACACGTCGTCGCCGGGGATGGGGTTGCAGCAGCGAGCGAGGCTATGGTTGAACTTGTCGGTACGCTCGCCTACTACCAGCAGGTTGGGATGTACGCCCCTGATTTTCTGAATTTCACTGTCAAATTTCTTGGGTTCCAGCATGGAGGGACGCGGCGTAATCATGCCCTCATTGCGGAACAGATTCTCGCGGATTTCGCGGCCATCGAGCTGGCCCATTGCCAGGCGGTAGTAGAAGTCCTGGGCGTTGGGGGCGTTGAAATACGTGAGCAGGCGCTGGAAATTCTCGGGCGTGTTATCCACGCCAATTAACTCCAGGCGCTTTTCTAGGATGAATTTGCCGTCGTCGGCCTTTGAGCGCTTATCGTCACGCAGAAAGTCTTTGATGCGGGTCTTGGCCTTACTAGTAATCACATAGTTGAGCCAGTCGGCGGTGGGCTTCTGCTTGTGCGAGGTCAGGATTTCGACCTGGTCGCCGTTGCGGAGCTTGTAACTGAAAGGCTCCAGTTTCTGGTTGACTTTCGCCCCGAGGCAGCGCAGGCCGATGTGGGTGTGTATCTCGAAGGCGAAATCGAGCGCGGTGGCTTTTTCGGGCAGGATGATGAGCTTACCCTTGGGCGTGAAGGTATAGACTTCCTTCACGAAGAGGTTTTGCCGGAACTCATCCATGAACTCCAACGCGCTGGAATTATTGGTTTCCAGCATTTCACGCACGCGGTTTACCCAAGCTTCGAGGGTGCTTTCGGGCTGGAGGCTGCCGGTATCCTTGTATTTCCAGTGGGCGGCGTAGCCTTTTTCGGCAATGTCGTCCATGCGCCGCGAGCGGATTTGCACCTCTACCCACTGGCCGGGGTGCGACATGACAGTAGTGTGCAGGCTCTCGTAGCCGTTGGCTTTGGGGGTGCTTACCCAGTCGCGCAGGCGGTCGGGGTTAGGTTGGTAAAAGTCTGTTACAATGGAATATACCTGCCAGCAGGCCGCCTTTTCCTGGTCGTGCGGCACGTCGAGAATCACGCGGATGGCAAACAAGTCGTACACCTCCTCGAAGGTGACATTCTGCTTGCGCATCTTCTTGAGAATCGAGTAGATGCTCTTCGGCCGGCCTTTTATTTCGTAGCTGAAGCCTTGGGCTTTCAGCTCATCATCAATAGGCATCACAAACTCCTTGATGAAGCGATTGCGGGCGCTCTGGCTTTGCTTGACTTTGCCTTTTAGCTCGGCATATATCTCGGTATCAGTGTACTTGAGGTGCAAATCCTCTAGCTCCGTTTTGATGGCGTAGAGACCCAGACGGTGGGCCAGCGGAGCGTAGAGGTAGATGGTTTCCGACGCGATTTTGAGCTGCTTGTGGCGCGGCATCGAGTCGAGCGTCCGCATATTGTGCAGGCGGTCAGCGAGTTTAATGAGGATAACCCGCACGTCTTCGCTCAGCGTGAGCAGCATTTTGCGGAAGTTCTCGGCCTGCTCGCTGGTTCCTTGCTCGAAGACGCCTGAAATCTTGGTGAGGCCGTCCACGATGCGGGCCACTTTGGGGCCGAAATCGCGCTCTACATCGGAAATTTCGGTGGGCGTGTCTTCTACTACATCGTGCAAAAGCGCCGCCACGATGCTGGTGGTGCCGAGGCCGATTTCCTCTACCGCAATCTGCGCCACGGCCAGCGGGTGCAGGATGTACGGCTCGCCCGACTTGCGGCGCATGTCTTTGTGCGCCTCTAGGCTTTGGTTGAAAGCCTTTTTAATTAGCTTAGCATCATTGCCTTGCAGGTAGGGCTTGGCGGTACGCAGCAGGCGGCGGTACTGGCGCAGGATTTCCTGGCGCTCGGCTTCGAGGTCGATAACGGGAGACATAGTACTACAAATAACAAGAGAGCGAGCGGAAAAGTGTGCCGTAACGCCAAGCTTCGGCTTGGCGAATCGTTGGATTTACGCAGTAGTAGCCAGGTAGCGATTCGCCAAGCTAGAGCTTGGCGTCACAATTGTTTGCGCACTTATAAAATAATCAGTACCTTTGCGGCCCCGCAGCGAATGGCAGCGGGCAGCCAAACAAGCGGATGTGGCGAAATTGGTAGACGCGCCAGATTTAGGCTCTGGTTCCGCAAGGTGTGTGGGTTCGAGTCCCTCCATCCGCACTTGTTTTAATAGAACAGGCCCCTGGCTAAGTAGTTAGGGGCTTTTTTTTAACCTTTCCCGACTGGCAAGCACCAGCTTGCTCCCACCGTTTTGAATATTACGCTTGACCGCAATGAGGAGCAGCTAACCGGGCTGCTGAACGTGCATCTCGACGAGGCCGACTACAGCGATGCCGTAGAAAAGCAAATCAAGGAAACTACCAAAAAAGCGCAGTTCAAAGGTTTCCGCCCCGGCAAAGTGCCGGCTGGCCTGGTGCGCAAAATGTACGGTAAAGGCATTCTGGCCGACGAAATCAACCGCCTGCTGGGCCAAAGCGTTGATTCGTACCTGAAAGACAACAACGTAAAAATCCTGGGCGAGCCGATTCCGGTGCCGAGCGATGTAGATTTTGACACCGCCAAGGCGTTCGACTTCCAGTTTGAGCTGGGCCTGCTGCCCGACTTCGAGCTGCCCGCCGACCAGCAGTTGACCATCAAGCGTTCGGCCGTAAGCATCGACGATGCCACGCTGGCCGAAACGCAGGAGCAGATTACCCGCCAATTTGGCGAAACTACTAACCCCGAGGCTTCGGAGGCCAACGACTACCTAATGGGCAAGCTGAAAAAAGCGGACGACGAAGGCGAAGGCCTGAGTGTGTTGCTGCCCATCAACAAGGTAACGAACGGCCAAGAGCAATTCATCGGCGTGAAAGCTGGTGATACCGTGACGTTTGACCTGAGCGCCGCCTTCGGTGGCGACGCTAGCGCCATCCGCAACTTCACCGGCATGAGCCGCGAGGAAGCTGCTGGCGTGACGGGCAACTACGAGCTGGCCGTTGAGAAAATCAACCGCACGGCTGCCCCCGAAGAAAACCAAGAGCTGTTCGACAAAGTATTCGGCCCCGAGACGGTTTCTTCTAAAGAAGAGTTTGACGCGAAGATTCGCGAGACGATTCAGGCGAACTACGACCGCGAGTCGGATAACTTGGTGAACCGCAACCTCATCGACGCGCTGATTGACAACACGACCATCCGCATTCCGGTGGAGTTCTTCAAGAAGTGGCTGGTGCGTGCCAACGAGGGCAAGCTCGACGCCGCCACCGTAGAGCAGCACTACTCGGACTACGAGCGCGAGCTGAAGTGGAGCCTCATCCGCAACAAAGTGGTGGAAGACATGGGCCTCAAAGTGGAGACCGATGAAATCCGCAACCGCGTGCTTGACAAGATTTTGGGCCAATTTGGCGGCGGCATGCAGCTGACCGACGAGATGCGCCAGGGCATGGTTGGCTTCGCCGACAACTACCTGAAGCAGGAGAACGGCAAAAACTACGTGCAGGAGTACGAGGCCATTCTGGCAGAGAAAGTAGTGGAAGCGCTGCGTGGCAAAGTTGTTGTTACGGATGAACCCGTAACGGCCGAAGAATTCCGCAACCAGAACGAAGGCTAAGCCTTCGGTTTGAGTGAGATTGAAAAAGCCTTTACGCCTAGCGTAAAGGCTTTTTTGTTGTACTGTAGCGCGGACTTTCAGTCCGCGAGTATTAGCGTTACCACTCGCGGACTGAAAGTCCGCGCTACAGTACAACATTCGGCCGCTATGCCCGTCTTTTGTTTTTGAACAACGGGCAAGCTGAAGCTTTCCCTACATTTTTACCACAATGCTGAATAAACAAGAGTTTCGCAAATTTGCTGTAAAGCATCAGGGCCTCAACGGTTTGGCCGTGGACCAATATATTCACAACGTAGAAGGCCAAACGCGCGGCGGCCTCATTATGCCGAGCAACATGACCCGCTCGGTAATTGAAGAGCGCCCGCAGAACTTCCGGGAAATCGACGTGTTTTCACGCCTCATCATGGACCGCATCGTGTTCCTGGGTACGGCCGTTGATGACTACATCGCCAACATCCTGACGGCGCAGATGCTGTTTCTGGAATCAGCTGATTCTAAGAAAGATATTCTGCTGTACATCAACTCGCCCGGTGGCTCGGTATATGCTGGCCTGGGCATTTATGATACCATGCAGTACGTGAACCCCGATGTGGCTACCATCTGCACGGGCCTCGCGGCTTCGATGGGTGCCGTGCTGCTGGCTGGTGGCGCTGCCAACAAGCGTTCGGCCCTCCCCCACGCTCGCGTGATGATTCACCAGCCCTCGGGCGGTGCCCAAGGCCAATCGACGGACATCGAAATCACGGCCCGCGAGATTCTGAAGCTCAAGAAAGAGCTGTATGACATTCTGGCAAAACACTCGGGCAAAACCTACCAGGAAATCTATGACAACTCGGAGCGCGACTACTGGATGCGTGCCGACGAGGCTAAAGAGTATGGCCTGATTGACGAGGTTTTGGAGAAGAAAGCCGCGTAACTCAAACCACATTTGTGTTTGAGAGTAGAAATAGAAAAGGCCGCCCAGTTGGGTGGCCTTTTCTATTTCTACTCTCAAATAATTATGACTCGCAATCAACAAATTCTGACTGCTAGCCAGCCGCGGCAGCGGCATATCTGCGCAATCCGTTAAATCTGCGGTTATTGTTTGACCAGTTCCACCCGGCGGTTTTTGGCTTTGCCAGCCTCGGTGGCGTTGTCGGCAATGGGCTTAGTCTGGCCGAAGCCGGCGGCTGTCAGGCGGTCGGGCGTGATACCTTGGGCCGTGAGGGTGGCTACTACGGTGCGGGCGCGGGCTTCGCTCAGGGCTTGGTTGTGAGCGGGAGTACCGGCGTTGTCGGTGTGGCCTTCTACCGATAGTTTGAGGTCGGGATTTTGTGAGAGCAGGCTGATAATCTGCGCTATTGTGGCCTGGGCATCGGGTTTGAGAGTGGCTTGGTCGGTGTCGAAATTGAGGTAGAGCGCGACGTGGCCAGTGGCATCGAGGGCTTTTTTCATCTCGGCGGCGGGCAGCACGGTGGCAGTCATGGGCAGAGCTTTGCGCTCTACTACCGTCAGCCAGTAGTTGTCGTGGTCGTCGTAAATCTGGTAAGCTTCGACCCATATTTCCTTGTCGGGCGTGCGTAGCATGTACACGCCGGCCTTTTCGTGCCCTATCATATTGTAGCGGCCTCGGTGGCGGCGCTCGTCAAACGTTAGCTTGGCGTCGGCGAATTTTTCCATGTTGCCCTCCCACACCGTTACGCCGCCTAGGTCGTGCACCAGTTTTTCATAGGTTTTTTCGACCTGGAAAAATGAGGCTCCGCTCCCAACCGCCTTGATGGTGGCGAGGCGGCCCTCAACAGGAATAATTTTCACTCCGTCGAAAAATTCGTACCGGTCAAAAGCTACATCCTTCATCAGGTCCTTGACCTCCTCCGACCGCACCTCGCTGTCCTTAATGGTGCCTTTGTGGTAGCCGTCGAGCAGCGTGAAGTAAGGAAATGCCCCCAGCTTAGGCGTAACTACAGGAGCGGTGCTGGGGTCGAAACCAGTTGACGCTGCTGGCGTGGCAGTTGGAGATGGTGTGGTAGCGGCAGTCGGCGGGGCAGCAACAGGTGCAGGAGATGTGGTAGCAGTCGTCGGCGCGGTTTTTACCTCAGTCTCTGGCTTACTGCCTGATGAGCAAGCGGCTAGCCACAGTGCCCCAGCTATTAATAGCTTTGCGTTGCGCATTATTTAACAAAGTTTTGAGCCGGGTTTAGATGAATTTCCTTACTCGCGTTGCGGCTAGTGATGGGCATTGGCGGGGCAGCTGGGCTTAGTCAGCAGCCAGCCGCGGCCGGTGGGGGCGGTGCGGGTATCAAGCCCAGCCCAGACCGGGGCGGCTGTGGCGGCGCTGTAGTAGCGGTTTGAGTGGCTGGTAATGGTCGAGCTGATACTGAACTCTGGTGGGGTTGGAGCCTGGTCGGGAAAGGTGCTAAAGCGTATCATGGCAGGAGAGAAAGAGAGAATGGTTTGGCAAAAGAAAATCAGCTTAACTTACTGTCTGGCTAAAACTTAGCCGACAGTCCAATCTTCAAAAACGTTTGGTCGTAGCCCAGCTCGGCAAAGGACCCGATGCTCGGCGTGAAGAAGTAGCGCCCGCCCACAAACAGTCCTGATGCGAACTCATTGGCACTGCTCGAACTTACCCCGCCATAGCCATTGCCTTCGTATGACGCCCCGGCGTGGCGCACGCCCAACCCCACGCCGCCGTAGGCATCAAACTGCGGCGTGACGGGGTAATGGAAGGCCCCGCGCAGGGTCACGATGAGGTCGGTGTACTTCCATTTGTCGCCCCCGCCCAAGTCGTAGCTGGCTCCCTGGTAGCCTACGAAGGCCCCTAGCCCTAGCACGCCTGGCCCCAATTGCATAAAACCACGCTCATAAGACAGGCTAATGGCCGGCGACACCGACGAGCTACCTCCGAAAAATGCCGTGCCGTAGCCATAGCGATTACCCAGCCCGATGCCTAGGTTCAGGGCATTAGCATCCACGCCAAAAGGCTCATCCTTGGAGCTTGCTTTGGCGCTGGTTTTGGCTGGGGTAGTCGGATGGGCGACAGGCGCAGGTGGAGCAGGCGGAGGCGGTGCTACGGGAGCTTTGGCCACCGGTGCGGGCTTCGTAGCTGGCTTGACAGTCGGTTTAGCGATGGGCTTTGTGGTGGGTTTAGCGACGGGTTTGGTTGTGGGCTTGGTGGTCTGAGCCTGGGCAGCCAGCGGCAGCGCGGCTGCCCAGACAGCGACCCAAAGAGAACGGCAGAGCATTTTCATAGTAGAGTGAAAGAATGTAGAAGTGAATTATTAATCAGGCCATTGGTGGCCGTAGCAGACTCCAGTTACTCAATTGGCCGTGGGGGCCGTGGCCTACCACGCAATGCCCGGTTAAGGCAAAGCCCTGCCGCTGGTAGAAGGGCAATTGGCTAGGCACTTGCGTGCTGAATTGGCAGGGCAGCAAGTCGGGCTGGCGCAACGCCAGCGTGGCAGCCAGCAAGCGTCGGCCCTCGCCCCTACCCCGCACATCGGGGTGTACTGCCACAGTTAAGAGCAGGTGGTGCGGTTCGGCCAGGCTTTGGTGGCGCAGCCAAGCAGCCGTGCGTAGCAGCTGGCGCAGACGCTGCTGGCTAGCCCAGCCTAGGTGCCAAGTGGCAGTTAGCAGAACCAAACGCAAGTCCCAGGCGGCGGCCGCTTGCCGGGGGCCAAGCCATAGAGCCAGGGCCGTGCCTGTCGCATTGGCATAGGCCCCACCGTGGCGCAGGGCCAGGGCCAGCAGTTGCTCGAGCAGCCACTGCTGCTGTTGCTCGGCCGTAGGCCCGTCACACACGTAGCCCAACGCCGGATGCCCAGCCGCTGCCTGAGTGAGCAAGCGGGTAGCCCAGTCTTGGTCGGCCACTTCGAGGCGGCGGGCGGCCGCAGAAGAGACTGCCAGATTCGGCGTGCGTGAGGACGTGCTAGGAGAAAGGTCAGCCATTGGCAACAGCGCCTTCCGTGAGCAGAAGGCATTGCTGCTGGCAAAGGAATTGGGTACGGCGACCCATGGGCAACCGCGCCGGTTGCGAATGCTTGCGA
This sequence comes from uncultured Hymenobacter sp., assembly GCA_964251335.1. Lineage (GTDB taxonomy): Bacteria > Bacteroidota > Bacteroidia > Cytophagales > Hymenobacteraceae > Hymenobacter. The sequence goes on along the minus strand of CAXUKA010000017.1, from coordinate 25,567 downwards.
AAGCGTTGCATGGCCGGCGAATAGGTTGCACAAGCCTTTGTTTTTGTGCTTAGCGCCGTTTTTTTGGTGCCTTTCCTAGAAAAACCTGGCTTAGCACCGCGATTCTATTCCTTGCCCACTGCGCTGGGCGGATAGCCAAACTGCCGCGAAAATGCCGTGCTGAAGTGCGCCGGACTGCCATACCCTACCTGATACGCCACCTCGGCCACGGTGCCTACCTTGGCTTGCAGCAGCGCCAGCGCCCGCAGCAACCGGGTCTGGCGGAGGTACTCGCCAGGGGCTTGGCCAGTCAACGCTTTCAGCTTGCGGTGCAGCTGAGTACGGCTCAAACCCAGGTCGCTGCCGAGTTGGTCTACGCCGTAGCTTTCGTCGCTGAGGTGGGCCAGCACTGCCGCGTCAAACTTTTCCAGAAAGGCTTGGTCGAGCGAAGGTAGCGCAGCAACGGCGGCTTGGTGCGTGGCAAGGTGGTTGGGCAGCGGGGCCACCAGTGGGCTAGGCGCAGCAGCGGCAAGTACTGGCTCGGGCGGCGGTGCGAGAGCAGCAAACCGAGCGCGGCTTTGCTGGCTGAGGTGTAGCAGACTACGCACCTGGGCTTGCAGCTCGCGGGGGCGAAATGGCTTGGGCACGTAGGCTTGCGCCCCGGTTTCGAGGCCATGCAGGCGGTCGTCGGGAGCCGAGCGAGCGGTGAGCAGCACCACCGGAATGTGGCTGGTGGCCGGGTCGGCTTTCAGCTCGGCGCACACCTCATAGCCACTTAGGCCAGGCATCATCACATCGGAGACGATGAGGTCGGGCACTTCGGCCCGCGCCAGGGCTAGGCCCGCCGTGCCATCGGGCGCTTGCAGCAGGCGGTAACCGGCTGGGGCCAGCGTTTCGGCAATGAAAGCACGCACCTCTTCGCTGTCTTCGATAATGAGCACCTGCGCTGGCTCTGCAAGGTTGGGCAGAGTGAACGGCTGGGCGGAATCCAGCTGACTTTTTACTGTGTCGGGCGTTTCGTCACTGGCCGGCACGACGGCCGTCAATCCGCTTTCAGCCAAGAAATTGGCTGCTTCCTCCGCTTCAATGGCTGCATAGTCAGCTCGTGGCGACATAGCAGCTTGGGCATTTTCAGTGTGATTATCAACAGACTTATCAACACGATGCTCATCTGTTACCAACAGCCCACGCGGCAGCCGCACCACGAAGCAAGCACCCTGGCCAGGCGGACTGCTCACGGCCACCGTGCCGCCGTGCAGGGCCACCAGCTCACGCACCAAGGCCAACCCAATGCCCGTGCCCTGCCGCGCTGCGCCGCTTGTGCTGCCCGCTTGGTAGAAGCGGTCGAATAGGTAAGGCAAATGCTCGGGCTCGATGCCAGGGCCGGTATCCTGCACTGTCAACTCGACGCTACCAGCGGGCGTGGCCACGGCGGGCGGGCAGTTGGCCACGCTCATCGTTACTCGGCCGCCCGTCGGTGTAAAGCGCAAGGCATTGGCCAGCAAGTTGGTCAATACCTCATCGAGCTTTACCGGGTCGAACAGCAAGGGCACCGGCCCGGCGGGCAAATCCAACCGCAGGCTGATACCTCGGCTTTCGGCCATGCTGCCGAAGCTAGCTGCCAAATGCCGCACTAACTGGGCCACGTCGCCTGCTACGGGGCGTAGGCGCAAGGCTCCGGCATCGAGCTTGCTGAGGTCAAGCAGCTGATTGATAAGGGCTAACAGCTTGCGCGCCTGCCGCAGCACCAGGCCACCTTGCTGACGCGTGGTGGCATCGGGCGCGCTTTCGGCCAGCAGCTCGGCCGGACCCATAATGAGCGTGAGTGGCGTGCGCAACTCGTGGCTGATGTTGGTAAAGAAATCGGTTTTCACCCGGTCCAGCTCCTGCAAGTGGCTCAGGGCCTGGCGCTCCAGGCGACGCTCGGCACGGTCGCGCTCTTGCTGCCGCGTGCGCCGCCGCACCCAGGACAGCAGCAGCGCCAGCGACCCAGCATACAGCAGCCACGCCCACCAGCGCTGCCACCACGGCGCGGCAATGCGAAAGTCGAACGTGGCCGGATGCTCGCTCCAACCGCCCTCGCCGTTGCTGGCTCGCACCTCGAAGGTGTACGCGCCGGGGGCCAGGTTGGCAAACGTGGCCGAGGTGCCCGCCACCGGCCCCACCCACTTATCACTAAGGCCGCGCAGGCGGTACTGATAGCGCACCCGGCCCGGCCGCGCCAGGCTCACGCCTAGAAATTCGAAACTTAGACTATTAAGTCGATGAGGCAACTCCAGGCCATCTACCAGCGCGGTATCGCGCAGGGCCACGCGCAGGCCGGTGAGGTAGGTAGGCGGGGCCACGCCAGCGCGGTGCGGCTGGTTGGGGTCGTAGAGCATGAGGCCGCCGATGGTGCCGGCCCACAGCCGCCCGGCCGGCCCGAGCAGCACGGCATTTTGGTTGGTTTCGCCGCCGCCAAAGCCTTCGGCCAAGCCATACGAGTGCGCCCGGCTAGTACTTGGGTCGAAGAGGTCAAGGCCTAGATTAGTGCCCACCCACACTAGGCCGGCGCTGTCGCACTGGGCAAAATAGGGATTAAGCGACTGCAAGCCAGTGCTCAAACCATAAGCGTGCAGCTGGCCGCTGGCCGGCTCGTAGCACAGCAGCCCGTCGCCAATCGAGCCCAGCCAAAGCCGCCCCTGTGGGTCTTCGCTGATGGAGCCAATGCTCAGGCGGCCCGGCCGCCCATCTACCCGCCGAAAAGTATCATTATCAGTATCAATAGCATACAACCCCGCATCATTCGAACCCAGCCACAGCCGGCCCGCGTGGTCACGAAAAACCCGCCAGAACGAGTCGCTACCCAGGCCATTTTGCCCGCTCTTAAAGGTGCGGTACGTGTTTTTAGCAGGGTCGAAAACGGTGATACCGGCATGGCGCGTGGCCAGCCAGATGCGCCCGCGCCGGTCTTCGGCAATGCTGGCCACGCGCTGCCCGGCCAGCCCCGGCACACCTTGGTTGTGGGCGCTCCAGCGGCCGGTGCGTAGGTCGTAGCGGCGGGCACCTTCGTCGAGCGTGCCTACCCACACGCCACCCCGGCTATCGGGGAAAAGACTGCGGATGTAGCGCCCGCCCTGCCCATCGGCCGGCAGTGGCACCGTCAGTAAGGGTGGATGTGGGCCCGCCGGCCCAATCAATAATTTACTGATACCCATGCGGGTACCCACCCACAATTCATGGGGTCGCACCCTGGCGATGGCCTGCACCTCGGGGTCGGCTAGCCCGTCATTGGCCGTGAATTGGGTAAAGCGCTCGTCGGCTAGGTGCTGGTCGATGCCATCGTCGCGCACGGTCCATATGCTGCCTTCGCGGTCTACCAGCAGGTCGTAGGCATGATAGTTTTCTAGATGCTGCTGCCCTACGAAGCACGTAAAATGCAGCTTGGCCCCGGCCGAGGCGCGGCAGAGGCCGGCCGGTGTAGTGGCCCACACTTGGCCGGTCGCATCCTGCACCACACGCACTACATCGTTGTCGCACAGGCCATCGCTCGTTGTGAATAAGCGCGTGCGCCAGCCCCCTACTGGTCCCGTGGCGCTCAGCCGCAGCAGCCCGCGCGCCGTGCCCACCCACGCCACCGAGTCGCTGACGCGGCAGACACTATTGGTACGCTGGCGCAAAGCCACAGGCAGGGCCGCTTGCTCGGCTGGCAGCGGCTGGCCAGTGCGGCGGTCGAGCACGGCCAAGCCCTCCGGGGTGGCGGCCCACTGCCGACCGCGCAGGCCAGGCCCCAGCCATAGCACCGAATCGCAGGGCAGGCCATGGGCGGCGGTGTAGTGGTAAGTTATGGTATCATGGTGGGCCGGGCGGCAACGCAACAGCCACAGACCCTGGCCTTCGGTGCCAGCCCATAGCTCGCCGGCCGGGCCAGCCCACAGCGCCGCCACCGGACCGGGCCGACGCAGGCCCAGCAAACGCACGGGGCGCACCCGGCCATTGGCTCCGAGGGCCGACAGGCCGGCGTATTCGTGGCCCAGCCACACGGTGGGGCCATCGGGGGCAGGGGCCACGGCTCGCACGTGGCTGTCGGGTAAGCCAGCCCGGCCGTTGTAGGTTATGAATTCCTGCCCGTCGTATACGCACACGCCGCCCTGAGTACCAGCCCATAGGCGGCCCCGGCTATCCTGCCCCAGGCAGTACACACTCGACTGCGGCAGGCCGTTGGCAATGGTGTAGGGCCGCACGGCCAGCGTCTGGGCGCGGGCCGCGAGCCCGGCTACCAGCAGCCCAAGCAGCAGTCCCAATCGCCCGAACAGCCTAAAGAGCACGGCGGGTAGCAATTGAAACATAGCGCGGCAGCATCGGTCAGTCTGGTCGGTAAAGGTATTATAAGCAATGTGACCTCGGAATAAGTAAATTGACCTACTTTTACCTTCCCAAAGCCGGCCTCGCCGCGCTTATTTAACTATCAGCTCTCCAAACGACTACCTTACTATCGCGTCTTTTTACCCTGGCTTTTCATGGCTTCCCTTAGTTTGACCCAGGCGCGGCAGCTTAGCGCCGCGCTGGCCCCACTCTACGCCGCGCCCCAGGCGAGCGACTTCTACACCCGGCTCTCGGAGGCCGTTAATGACCTGCTGGGGGCCGAGCAGACGTGCTTCGATTTTTTTGACCAGCAGGGCCACCTGCTCAACTTGGGCGGCAACTCGCCCAGCCTGTTCACGCCTTACTTTCTGGCGCAACTGTCGGAGCACATTCACAAGCACCCGCTCTTCCCGGGGTTATTTCTGGAGAAAAACCCTGTGCCGCTGAAAACCTCGGATTTTTGTAGCGCACAGGAATTTCGCAAGAGCTTTATTTACAACGAATTTTATCGCACGGTGGGCGTTACGCACCAGATGGCGGTGGGCTTCGATGTGCCAGGGCAGGGCTACACTACCTGCGCCATATCGCGGTCGCGGCGCGATTTCACCGAGGCCGAGCGCGTGTTGCTGGCCTTCATGCAGCCACATTTAACTATGCTGCTGCAATTGGCCTTAGCAGCACAACCGCAAGCTGTCACTTCCCCAACTCAGCTGGCAGTTGGACTCACGGCTCGCGAATCTGATATCTTGCAGCAGCTAGCCCAAGGCCGGCCCGATAAGGAAATTGCCCACTACTACCGCATCAGTCCGCGCACGGTGCAAGTGCATTTACGCAACATCTACGCCAAGCTGGGGGTTGATAACCGCACGGCGGCTGTGGTTAATTATCAATTAACAGTCAACAATTAGCATTAAAGACTGAACCACAGAATTAAAGAGCTACCGATGCCTGTCAATTGGTGATTCGTAATTGACAAGCGCCGTACCTTTGAACCCGTTTCGCTGAAATTAGCTTTTGCTACCCCAGTTTATTTAAGTTGCCCGATGCCGGAAATAGCCTGCTCCTTTTGTAATAAGCCCAAGCGCGACGTCTCGGTGATGATTTCGGGCATTAATGCCCATATCTGCGAGAAGTGCGTGGCGCAGGCCCAGCACATTCTGGCCGAGGAAACCAAGCTGCAAAGCGAGGCTCGCCGACCCAAGTTTAACCTCATCAAGCCCCGCGAAATCAAGGAGCACCTCGACCAGTACGTGGTGGGCCAGGACGAGGCCAAGCGCGTGATGAGCGTGGCCGTGTACAACCACTACAAGCGCCTGATGCAGAAGCC
>CAXUKA010000017.1:0-19817 GCA_964251335.1 uncultured Hymenobacter sp. | reverse complement strand
ACGGTGCTCACCGAGGCCGGCTACGTGGGCGAAGACGTGGAAAGCATTCTGACGCGCCTGCTGCAAGCCGCTGACTATAACCTCGAAGCGGCCGAGCGTGGTATCGTCTACATCGACGAAATCGACAAAATCGCCCGCAAGAGCGACAACCCCAGCATCACCCGCGATGTGAGCGGCGAAGGCGTGCAACAAGCCTTGTTGAAGCTGCTCGAAGGCACCCACGTAAACGTGCCCCCGCAAGGCGGCCGCAAGCACCCCGACCAGAAAATGGTGGCGGTGAACACCGAAAATATCCTCTTCATCTGCGGCGGCGCCTTCTCGGGTATCGACCGCATCATCAAGAGCCGCCTGAATACCAAGCCAATGGGCTTCTCCAAAACCAACTTGGAGGAGAACGTAGACACGCAGAATTTCCTGCGCTACATCACGGCTCAAGACATCAAGAGCTTCGGCCTCATCCCCGAGCTTATCGGCCGCCTGCCCGTCCTCACCCACCTCAACCCGCTCGATAAGAGCACGCTACGCATGATTCTGACCGAGCCCAAAAACTCGCTCGTGCGCCAGTATCAGCGGTTATTTGGCATGGAAAATATCCAGCTCGGCTTCACCGAGGAAGCCCTCGAATACATCGTAGAGAAAGCCGACGAGTATCGCCTCGGTGCGCGCGGTCTGCGCTCCATCTGCGAGAGCATCATGACCGATGCCATGTTTGAGATGCCCTCGGAGTCGCACGTTAGTGAGCTGATGATTACAGAAAGCTACGCTCGGAGTAAGTTTGAGAAGTCGCCGCTGCGACTGATGCGAGCGGCATAGGTTGCAGATTATCAGATATGGAAAAGGCTCGCTGATGCGAGCCTTTTTTGTTGTTACGACATTGCTCGCCGCTCGTGTGACCCCACCCCCGACCCCTCCCCTCCGGGAAAGTGGAGCCTTTCATCAGGTCACGTTAGCGAACATCTATCATCCCTCTCCCGGAGGGGAGGGGCCGGGGGTGGGGTCACACGAGCGGCGAGCAACTTTTACTTCCCCGTCACCTTAAACTCGGTGCGGCGATTGAGCTGGCGGTTGGCCTTCGTGTCGTTGGGGGCTACGGGGCGGGTGTCGCCGTAGCCAGCAGCGGTCAGGCGGTCGGCGGCGATGCCGTGCTGGGTCAGGAAGGCTACCACGGCCTGGGCGCGGCGCTGGCTGAGGTCTTGGTTGGCGGCGGGTTTGCCCACGTTATCGGTGTGGCCGGCCATTTCGAGCTTGAGGGTGGATTGGTCGGTGAGTAGCTTTTGCAGGCGCTCTAGCTCAAAGGTGCTTTCAGGGCGCAGCGTGGCTTTGCCTGTGTCGAAGAATATGTTGTTCAACACAATAACTACGCCGACTTCCAGCTTTTTGAGCGGAATATCCTTCGTCACCTCGGCGTAGGCCGCATCGGCGGGCAGGTCGAAGTTTTCGGAGTGGAACAGGTAGCCATCTTGCCGCACCACGATGCCGTAGTTGATGCCCGAGGGCAAGCTCACGAGGTAGCGGCCCGAGGTGGCATTACTGTGGAAAGTGGCAATGCTCTGGCCGGTCGTGTTGTCAATCAAGTCGATAAGCGCTTCCAGCGGCATTTTGGTGGCCGCGTCGGTCACGATGCCTTTCAGGATGGTAACCTGCGCCGTAGCCACGGCCACGGGCGGGGCCAGCACGGTTTGGGCCACCGGCGCGAGGCGCGAGGCCAGCAGCTGGTTTTCTTCGCTCAGCAGCGGCGGCTTTTCGGGGCCTAAGAAAGTAATGCGGTAAATGTCTTTGCCGCCCTGCCCGCCGGGGCGCGACGAGGTGTAGTAGCCGTGCCGCCCCGAGGCGGAGGTCACAAAAAACACGTCGTCATCGGGCGTATTGATGGGCCAGCCTAGGTTTTCGGGTGCGCCCCACTGGCCGTTTTTATACACCGATTTGAAGATGTCGTAGCCGCCCATCGAGTTGTGGCCTTCCGATGAGAAGTACATGGTTTTGCCGTCGGGCATCACGAACACCGCTTCTTCGCCGTAGGGCGTGTTGATAACGGAACCCAAGTTTTCGGCTGGTTTCTTGCCACTTACCTCCACCCGATAAATGTCATGGCCGCCGTGGCCACCCTCGGGCTTGTTGCTCACGAAGTATAAATATCGGTCGTCGGGCGAGTACGCGGCCGACGATTCGTGGCTTTTCGAGTTGATGCGCGAGCCCAGCGAACGGGGCTTGTCCCAGGTGGTGCCGCGCAGCAGGGCCTCGTTGAGGTTGCCGCCGTCGTCGTCCACGTACACCAGCAGGCGCTGGCCATCGGGGGCGAGGCCCACCGTGGCGTCGTGGCCTTTGGTATTGACGGGCGCGCCTAGGTTGGTGGCTGGGCTCCACTTTTTGCCCTGCCAGTTGGCTTGGTAAATGTCTTCGAAATACTCGCCGCCCACCGGGTCTTTGGCTGCGCCATTGGCGCTGGGCCGCCGCGAAGTGAAAAGCAGCGTCGCCTCATCGGCCGACACTACCGGCCCGTACTCCGAGTATTCGGAATTGATTTCCGGCCCGGCATTATCAATAAACACCCGCACCGGATGTTTCTGCAACTCCTGCCCATTGCGGCACTCCCGAATGCGGCGCGACAAGTCCTCGGCCGTTATAACTAGCTCACCTTCGCCATCTTTGCTGCTGCCTGTGGGGGCGCTCTGCTGGTATTCCTTGATGGCGGCGGGCCATTTGGCATTCAGGTGTAGCGCCCAGCCCAAGCGGTAGTGCGTGCGCGGGTCCTGGGCTGGGGCCAGCGCCTGGGCTTTTTGCAAGTAAGGCAGCGCCGCCGCCTTGGTGCCCGAGTGCAAGTAGCAATCGCCGATTTTGGCGTTCAGCTCGGCGTTGTTTGGGTTAAACTCCTGCGCCTCCAGGTAATGCGGCAGAGCAGCTGGGTAGCGCGGCGGGTCGGCCTGGTAGGCCTCATCGCCGGCCTTTAGAGCCCGCTGGGCTTCTTTCAGCCCGTCTTTATTTTCCTTGAACTGCTCTTTGGTAAATAAAATACTTTGCGCCGCGCCGGGCTGCCCAGTTGCCAAGCCCAGCCCGGCCGCCAGCAGCAAGACGCCGCAAAACCGGCCGGCGCTGCTACCCGAGCCCACTCCTATCCATTTATAATAAGTACCCATTATACGTGAATTATAGCAGTTTACAATCAATAAGAATATTTGAAAACGCACTAGCTAGCGCCTTCCCGTGGCTGAGCAATGTTGCTTTATCCAGAAAAACAACCCCTTGTTTATAAGCATTTTACAGCCCCTATTCTTCGGCGGCCGGGCCGGCGCAGCCAGCGGCAGCGGCGTAGCTATTGCCTACTTTCAGGCCCAACGTGGCGGCCTTGCGCCAGTCTTGGCAAGCCTCGTCGGCTTGGCGCAGCATTTCGCGGGCGTGACCTCGGTTGAGGTAAGCCTCGGCGTAGCGCGGGTTCAGGCGCAGGGCTTCGGTGGCATCGGCGGCGGCCTTGGCATACTGCTCCAGCTTCAGCTCGGCGGCGGCGCGGTTGTTCCAGGCGTAGGCGTAGGTAGCATCGAGGGCAATGGCGCGGCCGAAATCGGCTACCGCCCCGGCGTAGTCTTTGTTGTCGAAGCGCGCATTGCCCCGATTGCTAAAGGCCAGCGCATTATCAGTTTTCTGGGTTAGGTAGACGTCGTAGTCGCGTAGTGCCTCAGTTAGCTTGCCAGCCTGGCGCTCGGCGGCGGCGCGGTTGAGCAGTGCCGGTAGCAGGGTGGGCTGCAAGGCCAGCGCCCGCGAGTAATCGGGCACGGCGGCCGCGTAGTTGCCCAGCCGCAGGCTAGCGCTGGCCCGGTCGTGGTAGGCATAGGCGTAGGTCGAATCGGCCTTTATGGCGCCGCCAAAATCATCGTGAGCAGCTTGGTAGTCAGCATGTTCGAAACGCAGCACGCCGCGATTGTACCAGGCTGGCGCATAGGTTGGGTTTGCTTTTAGGGCTTCGCTATAGTCGGCCTCAGCCTCGGCGAGCTGGCCGGTGGCTTCCCGCACCTGCCCCCGCCCAAAGTAGGCGGCGTAGGCCCCCGGTTCCAGCTTCAGCGCCTGGTCGTAGTCGGTCAGGGCGGCGGGGTACTCCTTCAAAGCCAGGCGAGTAGCGGCACGGTTGGCGTAGGCAGCGGCAAAATCAGGCTTGGCAGCTAGCGCCTGGTCGAAGCTCGTGAGCGCCGCCGTGTAGTTGTGCGAATTGAAGCTGGCCAGGCCCGCATTGTAGGCCTTTTCGGCTACCTGCCGGCCTGGCAAGGTGCTGGCGCGCACGCTATCGACTTGGGCTAGTGCTGGGGCAGCCTGCAACAAGGCCACCAGACAAATACTCCCTGTTAGTAATGTAATAGCTCGTACCATGCCGCAACAATATAAACTTATAAAAATCCTATTAATCCAATAGTATCTATTCCTCTGCTAAAGTAATAACTCAAACGATACTAGCAACCTGTGATGGCTAATTATATTTGATTATCATTTTGATTATAAGTGTGTTGCTCATATCAATATTTTCCTTCCTCAAACAATAACCGCCAAATAGAAGCGGCCTGAAATCAATAGATTTCAGGCCGCTTTACTGGTTTTTGTAGTATAACGACAGTTTTTATTACTGGCTAATTAGCCAGCTCACGCTGCGCAGCCTCACGTTCGGCGGGCGTATTTACGTTGCGTAGCGCGTCGCTAGCGGGGGTAGGCAGCACCTCTACATCACTGTTGATGAGCATTTTGCGGGGGCAAGAGTAGCCCATTCCCAGAAAACGCAGCAGCTCAGGATAAGCACGGGGCTCAAAAATGGTGATGAGCGGCTCGGGAAAATCGTTGCCGGGGCTGCGGAAAGCGGTAGCTAAGCGGCTGGGCTGGCGGCCTGCTACCAACTGGCGCAGGGTGTCAGCCGTCATAAATGGTAAGTCGCAGGCCAGCACCAGCCAAGCTGCATTAGGGTCTTTTTGGAAGGCTGACAAAATGCCGCCCAACGGCCCCAGTCCCAGAAAGGTGTCGGGCAGCGGCTGGAGGCCAGCGGGCAACTCGGCGGCCTGTTCGGCCCGGCACGACACAAAAACATCCTGGCAGACTTCGGCCAGCAGGGCAGCGGCTACTTCGCGCTGCTCGCGGCCGTCGGGGCTGTAGCTGAGGCGGCCTTTATCGGTTTGCATACGCTGGCTGAGGCCGCCCGCCAGCACGAGGCCGCGTAGCGGAGCCTGGCGGCTCTGTAGCCATTGCTGCACCCACGCGGCTAGGCCAGCAGTATCAGCCAGGGCGAACTGCGGCAGTTGCGCGAAGTGTGGCAAGTGCGCCTGTAAATAGTCTGGGATTTCGGTAACGCCTTCGGCCAGCACGAAAGCTTGCACATCGGTCAATTTATCTAGCTTGTGAGCCAACGACTTGCGCGGGTCAATCAACACTATCTGCTGGCGGGCGCGGAAGTGGTTGCCATTCACCAGCACTAAGTCAGCCCCTGCCAATAGCTCGGGCTGCGAGAAGCGGTCGAGGGCGCGCCGCTCATCGCGGCGGCGGAAATGGATTTTATCCGTTACCTCCACAGCTGCGCCAGCTTGCAGCAACGGGCTCAATGCCTGGATTTCATCGGCGTCGCCGCTGGCGTGGTCGGCATCGACATAGCCAACGCGGTGCCCGGCTGGGGCTAGTGTAGCGGTGAGGCGAGCGGCTAGCTTCTGGATTTCGCCGCAGGGCGCACCCAAAAAGGCCAGTTCGTGGCGGGCAAATTCGCCGATATCGGGGCGGGAAAGGTCGGCGTGCTTGGTGCGGGGAGCAGAAACGGAGGTCATAGGCGCTATAACAATCGAGGGGCAAAATGGCTTGCGGTGTAACGTGAACTTTGCCATTCGCGCTACCCTATCCTTTCACTATTTTTGAATTCCCCGTGCTTTCCGTCGCTGAAGCTTACCAACAGATTCTCGCCACCGCCCGGCCCTTGCCCGCCGAAACTGTACCCCTGGCCGAGGCCGTGGGCCGCGTACTGCGCCAGGAACTAACGGCCGACCGTGACTTCCCGCCCTACAACCGCGTGACGATGGACGGCATTGCCCTGCGCTTTGCTAGTCTGCAAAATGGCCAGACCACCTTTCCCATCGAGCGCACGCAGCTGGCTGGCGCAGTGCCCGAGCCACTGCATAATGCACAGGCTGCCATTGAGATAATGACCGGCGCATCTCTACCGCTCGGCACCGACACGGTAATCCGTTACGAGGACTTAGACTTCGCCGACCAACCTACCCGCCAAGCTACCGTGCGCGTGGCCCCGCCCTGCCAGGGCCACAATGTCCACGTTCAGGGCAGTGACCAGGCGGCCGGCGCTCAACTGCTAACCTCTGGCCAACTGCTAAGCCCCGCCGAAATAGGGGTAGCCGCCACCGTGGGCGCGGCCACGCTGGCCGTGGCGCGGCGGCCCCGCGTGGCCGTGGTCAGCACCGGCGACGAAATAGTGGACGTTACCCAAACGCCCCTCCCCCACCAGATTCGGCGCTCGAATGCCTACATGCTGCAAGCCGCCCTAACGCAGGACGGCGCGACGAGCGACATATTTCATTTCGATGATGACTTGGCTACGCTAAAAGCCAGCCTGCCGCCACTGCTGGCCGAGTACGATGCCGTGCTGCTGAGCGGCGGCGTATCGAAGGGCAAGGCTGATTTTTTACCGCAGGCGTTGCGCGAATCGAGTGTGACGGAGCTATTTCATCGGGTGGCGCAGCGGCCGGGGCAGCCGCTGTGGTTTGGGGAGCGGCCGGGCGGGGCGGTGGTATTTGCCCTGCCCGGCAATCCAGTGGCGACATTTGCTAATTATTATCGCTACGTGCGGGGGTGGCTGCGGCAGTGTAGTGGCCTTGCACCTGCGCCAACTGAGTTTGCGGTCCTCACCGACTCAGTAGATTTTAAGCCTGCCCTCACTTACTTTTTGGCGGTGCGCCTGGAGACTTTCCCAGATGGCCGCCTGCTGGCGCACTCCACGCCTACCAGCGGCTCGGGCGATTTAGCTGGCTTGCTGGCAGCCGATGGGCTACTGGAATTAACGCCGGAATTGACTCACTTTGCGGCTGGCACGGCGTGGCCAGTATGGCGCTATCGGTAGTTTTATTGCGCCAAATCTAGTACCTAAGCAGACATAAAAAAGCCGCCCGACTCACCTAAGAATCGGGCAGCTTTTTATCTTACTTACAAGCGCTTACTTAAACAAAGCCAGCGCTTTAATAAACGTTTGCGAAACGCCCCAAGCCAGGGGAAGGCCCACAAAAAGCCAGGCCAATACGGCCGAGCCGCCCGATGAGGCTTCCTCAGTGGCGGGCTGGTTAGAGGTTGAATTAGGATTCATTGCTAATGGCGATAAGAGGTGAACAGTCAGCGGCTTAGTGCCCGCCCGCTTCAATGGTGACGGGGCCTTTTTCCTGGTACTTCTCCTTGACGGCCGTCACAGCCAGGTCGGCCAGAAAGCCGACCGCCAACAAGCCCGCCATGGTGTAAAATACGGTTTGGTAAGCGGCAGCACCAGTAAAACCAGCAGCCTTGCGGCCTTCTGACAAGCTATGCACGATGAGCGGACCGAGCACGCCGGCCGTACTCCAGGCAGTGAGCAAGCGACCGTGAATGGCCCCTACCTGATACTTGCCAAACAAGTCGGACAAATAAGCTGGAGCCGTGGAAAATCCGCCACCATACATACTGATAATCAGGCAGGCGACTACCACAAACAGCGTTAGATTCAGGTTGTGGCCCAGCGTCGGGATGAGTGAGTACAGAATAACACCCAAGCCAAAGTAAATGAGGTAGATAGGCTTACGGCCAATCTTATCGGAAGCCGACGACCAGAAGAAGCGCCCCAACAAATTGAATAAGCTGAGCAGGCCCACAAAACCAGCGGCGGCGGCGGCCGTTACGCCCCGGCCCGCACCCATAGCGGCATCGGAGAAGGTTTCCTGAATGAGCGGTGAGGCGGTTTCGAGCACGCCGATGCCGGCCGTTACGTTGCACAAGAGCACCACCCACAGCAGCCAGAACTGCGGCGTTTTGATGGCGTTGTCGGCCGATACGTTGCCGGTAGTGATTAGCGCGCTGTGCTCCTCGTTGGGTATGTAGCCAGCGGGCTTCCAGTCATTGGCCGGCACGCGGATGGTCCACACGCCAAACTGCATAAACAGTAAGTAGATGATACCCATCACGATAAATGTGGGGGCCACGCCTTGCGGAGCCGAGGCCTTAAAATGCCCCATCAGGTTAGCAGCCAGCGGCGAGCCAATCATGGCGCCCCCGCCAAAGCCCATAATGGCCATGCCCGTGGCTACCCCCTTGCGGTCAGGGAACCACTTAATCAAGGTGCTCACCGGCGAAATGTAACCGATGCCCAGCCCGATGCCACCTACGAAACCATAGCCGAAATACAGCAGCCAGAGATTGTGCAGATGCACCCCCAACGACCCAATCAGGAAGCCGCCGCCAAAGCATAGCGACGCGGCCAGCATGGCCTTACGCGGCCCCACGCGCTCAAGCCATTTGCCAAACAGCGCGGCCGATAAGCCCAGTAGCACGATGGCAATCGAGAACGTGATGCCAATCTGGGTCGGCGTCCAATCCAGCGCATCGGGTTTGGCCGGGTCACCGCTGATGAGCGAGCCCAGCGGCTTGTTAAATACGCTAAAGGCATAGGCCTGCCCAATGGCCAGGTGAATAGCTAGCGCAGCGGGCGGTACCAGCCAGCGGTTGTAACCGGGCGGGGCAATGGTACGGCTGCGGTCGAGCAGCCCGGAAGAAGTTTCAGGCATAGTGGGAATTGAAGGGTGAGAGTAGTGAAGTAGTTGGAGCCTAACGTGCTAATCCTACGCAAGGTAGACCTATCCTTTAACCAGACAAGCTGTCAGAATGATTATGTTGCTAATCTGATATAGGTACGCTGTTTACAGCTTGGTTTGTCCGGCTGGACCGAAAGAAAAAGCCCCCGGCACGAGGCCAGGGGCTTTCTAAAAACATAGCAAAAAGTTTAGGCGGGCACTGCTTCGGTCCGCTGCTTTTGGGTCTGCGGAGCCTTGCCAACCGTCGAAGGAGCTACTGTCACGACCACGTATTTAGAAGTAGGCGTGTTGCTGGTTTTAGCCACGCTGCTGATGGGCACCAGCGGATTAGCCTCTGGGAAATAGGCCGATACGTTGCCCTTTGGAATATCGTAGGGCACTACGATAAACTTCTCTACCGTGCGCTGCTGGCCCTGGTAGTGGCTCGTGATGTCGATGAGGTCCTTGGCTTTGAGGCCGCGCTCGGCCACGTCCTCCTTGTTCATGAACAGCACGCGGCGCTCGCCGTGGATGCCCCGGTACCGGTCGTTGTACTCGTAGATGGTCGTGTTGAACTGGTCGTGGCTGCGCACGGTCATCAGGATGAGCTGGTCGGGCTCCAGGCTGTATTTCTCTAGCTCGGTGGTAGTGAAGTTCGCCATGCCGTTCTTGGTCGTGAACTTGCGCTCGCGGGGGCCGTTGGGCAGGTAGAAGCCGCCCGGCTGCCGCAGCTGCTCGTTAAACTTCTCGAAGCCAGGGATTACCCGCGAAATATGGTCGCGGATAACGTCGTAGTTCTCCGTCATGGCGACCCAGTCGGCCACGTTGGTACGGTCGGGGCCGAGGGTGGCGATGGCTACGCCGGCCAGGATGGCCACTTCGCTCATAATATTGTTGCCGGGCAGCGGCACCAGCACGCCCTTGTTCTGGCTTACCACGCCCATCGAGTTTTCGCAGCTAGTCATCTGGTGGCCAGCTTTCTGCATGTCGATGTCGGCGTGTGTGAAGCAGGGCAGCAGCAGGCTGGTTTTGCCGGTGGTGAGGTGGCCGCGGTTGAGCTTAGTGCCCACGTACACGGTCAGGTTTTGGCGGCGCATGCCTTCGGCAATCAGCTCCGTATCGGGGCCGGCGGCCAGGAGGTTGCCACCCAGGCCGAAGTACACTTTCAACTCGCCGTGGTACATGGCCTTGATGGATTCGACCACGTCGAAGCCGTGCTCGTAGGGCGGCGAGAAGTTGAATTCCTTGGCCAACGCATCCTGGAAAATCTTGGTCGGCTGCTCCCACACGCCCATCGTGCGGTCGCCCTGCACGTTGGAGTGGCCGCGCACCGGGCAGGTACCCGCGCCGGGCTTACCGATGGCACCCTTCATCAGGTGCAGGTTCACAATCTCCTGAATGGTTTGCACACCCTGGCGTTGTTGCGTCACGCCCATGGCCCAGCAGGTAATAATTTTCTGCTTGTGGGCAATGATGTTGGCCGCTTCCAGCAGCAAAGCGCGGCTAATGCCGCTCAGCTGCTCGATATCCTCCCAGCTCGTGTTGCGGATATTCTGCTCGAACGACTCGAAGCCAGTCGTAAACTCCTTGATAAACGCATGGTCCACCACTTGGCCGGGGTTCAAATCTTCGGCTTCAAATAGGTGCTTCATGATGCCGCGCAGCAGGCCCATATCGCCATCTACCCGCACTTGCAGGAAGAGGTCGGTAATCTGGGTGCCATCGCCCAGCAGCGCGCCCAGCGCCCGCAGCGGATTCATAAAATCCTGTGGGTTTTTGAAGTGGTTCAGGCCCGCCTCAATCAGCGGGTTAACGCTGATAATCTTCGCCCCATTGCGCTTGGCTTTTTGCAAAGCCGTGAGCATGCGCGGGTGGTTGGTGCCGGGGTTTTGGCCGATGATGAGAATCACCTCGGCTTCGTGAATATCGTTGAGCGTAACGGAGCCTTTGCCCAGGCCCAGCGTGGGGCTGAGGGCCGCGCCGCTGCTCTCGTGGCACATATTGGAGCAGTCGGGCAAGTTATTGGTGCCGAACTGCTTGGCAAATAATTGAAACAGGAACGCCGGCTCATTTGGCACCTTGCCCGAGGTATAAAAGGCAGCTTCGTGGGGCGATTTCAACGCATTCAGCTCGCGGCCGATAATGTCGAAAGCTTCGGGCCACTCAATGGGCTCATAGTGAGTGCCGCCGGGGCGCTTCACCATGGGGTGCGTGAGGCGGCCGAGGTTGTTCTGGTCGCGGTCGCTGAGGTGCGAAAGGTCGGCGAGGCTGTATTTGGCAAATACCTCGGGGCCGCAGGCACGGTCGTCGGCATCGGAGGCGGTGGCCTTCGCGCCGTTTTCGCAAAATTCGGCTACCGAGCGGTGGTCGTCGGGGTCGGGCCAGGCGCAAGACGAGCAGTCGAAGCCGTCCTTCTGGTTCATTTTGAGCAGGCCGTGGGTGCCGCGCGTGAGGCCCGCTTCGCCCCAGTTAAACTCCATCGACTTGATAACGGCTTGTACGCCAGCCGCTATTTTCATGCGCTTTTCGAGCTTGAGGCCGGTAAACTCTTCGGTGGGCTGGGCCAGCACCGGGTTCTGGAATTTCGCGCCCACGTTGTCGGGGGCTGGAATGGGGCGCTGGTCACGCTCGTTCTGCGGGTCGGGGCGATAGTGGTCGGGCGCGGGGGCCGTGCCTTGGTCGGAGCGCTCGCCGCTTTTTGGAGCGTTATCGGCCTTTTGCTGGCCAGTGTTGCCGGCCTTGCTGCCGTCGTTGATGGGCGACTCTTCCATAATAGCGGTAGTTTGAACTTGAGAGGGTGGGAGAAGCAGAATGTACGGACGAGCTAACGCCAGCCGCTCACGCACTGGCTGTTACTCAAGGATGTTACACTCAAGATACGCGGCGGCAACGGCTTATTTCTACAACTTCGCCTTTCAAGCTAATGTTTCTGTCCGTAGCGCGGACTTTTAGCCCGCGAGTAGCAAGCGTACTGACTCGCGGACTAAAAGTCCGCGCTACTGGCTCACTTTCGCCACCGTCACCACGATGGTCTTAGAAGTAGGTGTGTTGCTCGTTTTTACCACGCTGGACAGCGGCACCAGCACATTAGTCTCGGGATAATACGTGACCGTATTGCCCTTTGGCACATCATAAGGCACCACGATAAACTTCTCAGCCGTGCGGGTTTGGCCTTCGTAGTGGCTGGTAATATCCACTAAATCGCGGGTTTCGAGGCCGCGCTCGGCAATGTCTTCCTTATTCATAAAGATGACGCGGCGCTCGCCATGGACGCCCCGGTACCGGTCGTTATAGTCGTAGATGGTCGTGTTGAACTGGTCGTGGGCGCGCACGGTAGTCATTACCAATTGGCCGGGTTCGAGTTTGAGTTTTTCCAGCTTCGTGACCGAAAAATGCGCCTTCTTGTCCTTGGTTTTGAAGGTAAGCTCGCGGGGACCATTGGGCAGGTAGAAGCCGCCGCGCTGCCGCAGCCGCTCGTTGAAGTTCTCGAAGCCCGGCACCACGCGGCTGATATGGTCGCGGATGAGGTCGTAGTTGGCGGTCATGGCCACCCAGTCGCCCTTGAGGCGGTCGCCGAGGGTGGCGATGGCCATGGCGCTGATGATGGCGACTTCGCTCAGCATCTGGCCGGGTAGAGGCTCTAGCACGCCTTTGTTTTGGGCCACTACGCCGGTGGTACTTTCGCAGGAAGTCATTTGCTGGCCACCCTTTTGCATATCGATATCGACGTGGGCCAGAGTGGGCAGCAGCAGGCTGAGGTCGCCGGTGGTGAGGTGGCCGCGGTTGAGCTTGGTAGCGACGAATATGGTGGCTTGCTGGTCGCGCATGCCGCCGGCAATCAACTCCGTATCGGGGCCGGCGGCCAGCAGGTTGCCGCCGAGGCTAAAGAACACTTTGGTTTTGCCTTCCACCATCGCCCGTAGGCTTTTCACCACGTCGAGGCCGTGAGCGCGGGGCGGGGCGAAGTCAAATTCCTTTTGCAGCGCATCCAGAAAATCGTCTTTCATCTGCTCCCAGATGCCCATCGTGCGGTCGCCCTGCACGTTGGAGTGGCCGCGCACCGGGCAGGTGCCTGCGCCGGGCTTGCCGATGGCCCCTTTCAGCAATTGCAGATTTACAATTTCCCTGATAACCTCCGTGCCCTGCTTTTGCTGCGTCACGCCCATGGCCCAGCAGGTGATAATTTTCTGCTTGGGGGCAATGACATTGGCCGCTTCCAACAGCTGCGCCCGCGTCAAGCCGCTGCTTTCTTCGATGTCCTCCCAAGTGGTATTACGGATGGACTTTTCAAAATCGGCGTAGCCGCTGGTGTACTGCCGGATGAAGCCGGTGTCGATTACCCGACTAGGGTTATAGTCTTCAGCATCAAACAGATGCTTCATAATGCCGCGCAGCACCGCAATATCGCCGCCCAGCTTCACCTGCAAGAATACGTCGGTAATTTGGGTGCCATCAGTGAGTAGCGCGCCCACGGCCTTCACCGGGTTCATGAAATCCTGCGGGTTGCGGAAGTGGTTGAGGCCGGTTTCAAACAGCGGGTTGATGCTGATGATTTTGGCCCCATTGCGCTTGGCTTTTTGCAGGGCCGTGAGCATGCGCGGCGCGTTGGTGCCGGGGTTCTGGCCGATGATGATAATGACTTCGGCTTCTTCTAGGTCACTAAGCTTTATCGAGGCTTTGCCTAAGCCCAGCGTTTCGGTGAGGGCCGAGCTGCTGCTTTCGTGGCACATGTTGGAGCAGTCGGGCAGGTTGTTGGTGCCGTATTGCCGCGCAAATAATTGGAACAAAAATGCTGGCTCATTCGGCACCTTGCCCGAGGTGTAAAACACGGCCTCATCGGGTGACTTTAGTCCATTGAGTGTGTCGGCGATGAGCGCGAACACTTCGCGCCACTCGATGGGCTCGTAGTGAGTGCCACCGGGACGCTTCACCATAGGATGCGTGAGGCGACCCAGGTTATTGAGGTCGCGGTCAGTCATTTGCGACAGCTCGACCAGGCTGTGCTGCGCAAATACCTCGGGGCCGCAGCTGCGGTCGTCGGCATCGGAGGCAGTGGCTTTAGCCCCGCTTTCGCAAAATTCGGCTACCGAGCGGTGCTCATCGGGGTCGGGCCAGGCGCAAGAGGTGCAGTCGTAGCCGTCGTACTGGTTGAGCTTGGTGAGGGCGCGGGTGCTACGCCCTACGCCGGCCTCGCCCCAGTTAAATTCCAGGGTGGCCAGCACGGCCTCGACTCCAGCGGCGATGCGCTCGGGCTCGCTCAGCTTCAGGTCAAGTAAGTGCTCGGGCGGCTGGGCTAATATAGGGTGGCGGTGTTTGCTGCCCAGGGTGTCGGGCGCGGGCATGAGGGGCTCTTCGAACAACATAGAGAGGTTTACAGACGGCAAGTAGGTTTTAGCCTGACGTTTTACCTCACCCCCCGGCCCCCTCTCCTTGGGGAGAGGGGGAGCCGACCGTATATAGACGTAAGCTGTCGTTAGAAAGTCGTCAGGCTCCCCCTCTCCCCAAGGAGAGGGGGTCGGGGGGTGAGGTTGAACGGGACCGAGTGGCTCGCAACAGTGCGAAACCCACCCTCGTCAGTGACTAGGCCCCAAGTCCTTTTCTACCAATATACGAATTTGCTCCCCATCAGTTCCCGTAGTTTCGCCTTTCAGGCTGACCACGCTACCATCGATAAGTTGACGAGCTTGCGCGGCGGGTATTTCTATGATGAGAGCACCGGCTTCGGAGCGCACATGCAGGTTGGCGGGCGCATCGGCAGGCAGTTGCTGCAAGGTATAGGTGAAGCCTTGGCCGCTCAGATACAACGTATGGCTAATTTGCCCTGCCTGAGCAAATTCCTGAATTTCGTCGTCGGCCAGGCGCAGGCGCAGGGCCTGGGGCGTCAGTTGCAGTTTCATAGCTCCGTGATGATGCGTTGGGCGTGGGTGTAAATGTTGAATCGCTCGTTACGCACGAAACCCAGCAGCGTTAGGCCAAATTCATCGGCCGCATCTACGGCCAAGCTGCTCGGCGCGCCCACGGCCGCCATAATGGCGACGCCCGCCATCGCCGCCTTCTGCACCAGTTCGAAGCTAGCCCGGCCGCTCACCAGCACCACCTGCTGGCTTAGTGGAAACTGCCCAGCCAATAGCGACGCACCCACTACTTTATCGAAGGCATTGTGCCGGCCTACGTCCTCCCGCACCAATAGCAATTCACCTTCGGCCGAAAACAGCGCCGTGGCGTGCAAGCCGCCCGTTTGCTCGAATACGGCCTGGGCCGCCCGCTGTCGCTCGGGCAAAGCATGGATAATGGCGGCTGTTACCCGTGGGCTATCCGGCGCGGGCGGCACCGGGCAGGCCGTGGCCCGCACCGCCGCAATGCTGGTTTTGCCGCACACCCCGCAGCTGGAGGTGGTGTAGAAATGCCGCTCCAAGCGGTCCAATTCTAACACAACATCGGCGGCCAACTCAGCACGAATAACGTTGCCGCGCTCCTCGGGCCGGCGCGGGTCGGCGCGATGCTCGATGCCCAGAATGTCAGCCGGCTGGCGAATGATGCCTTCGCTAAGCAGGAAACCGGCTACCAGTTCGGCATCGTGGCCGGGGGTACGCATGGTTACGGCGAGGCTGCGCGCCTGGCGCTGAGCGGCGGGGCCATAGCCGAGGCTGATTTCCAGCGGCGCTTCGACGGCCAGCAGGTCGGTGGCGTGGGTAATAGCGGTACCCACCACGCGCTCTACGGTGGTGCGCACGGCACTGGCGGCGGGCGGGGGCTGGAACGTTGAAGTCACGGTGAAGCAGGGTCGGCGGCCCGCAGTGGCTCACCGATTTATGTCCTTTTTTAACCGTTGGTGGGGGCGAATGTTCGCCGAGAAGTAGCGCGGACTTTTAGTCCGCGAGCCAGTACGCATGGTACTCGCGGACTAAAAGTCCGCGCTACTTACCTTCCCGCAAGTACTTCACCATCAAGGTAGCCGTTTGGCGGGCAGCGTTGTGCTTGCCCAGCTTGGCGCGTAGCTCGGCGTAGCCGGCTTTTTGGCGGGCTATGTAGTCTTGGTCAGTAAGTAGGCGCTTGAGCTCATCGAGCAGGTTGCGAGCCGTGAATTTGCTTTGAATGAACTCCTGCACCACTTCGCGGCCCATGATGAGATTGACCAGCGAGATATACGGCACCTTAATCAGCGCCTTGCTCACCGCGTAGGAAATGCCGCTAGTGCGGTAGCACACCACCTGCGGCACGCCGAAAAGGGCCGTTTCCAGCGTAGCCGTGCCGCTGGTTACGAGGGCCGCGCTGGCCCGGCTCAGCAACTCATACGCCTGGTCAAAAACCAGCTTGATACCGTTGCGCTCAAAGTGCTGATAGTACACGCGGTCGAGGTTGCTCACGCCGGCCACCACAAACTGGTAGTCCTGGAAAGCGGGCAGCACGGCCAGCATCTCGTGCAGCATTTCTTCGATTTCCTGCTTGCGCGAGCCCGGCAGCACCGCGATTATCGGCTTCTGCGGGTCAAGGCCGTACTGGGCTTCAAAGCCGGGGTCGGGTACGAAATCGGCTACCTGGTCGGCCGTGGGATTGCCAATGTAATCGACCTTATACTCAAAGCGTTGGTAGAATTCTTCCTCAAAGGGCAGGATGACGAACATCCGGTCTACGTGCGCCTTAATCTTCTCAACGCGGCTCTGGTTCCAGGCCCAGATTTTGGGCGAAATGTAATAGAACACCTTCACGCCGTGCGCTTTGGCCCAGGCCGCCATGCGCAGGTTGAACCCACCGTAATCGACGAGTATCAGCACATCGGGCTGGTAGTCCAGAATATCTTGCTGGCACTCTTTGAGAAACCGCCGAAACTTGAGCAGATTGGTAGCTGCTTCCAAAAAACCCATCACGGCCAGGTCGCGGTAGTGGCGCACCAGGTGGCCGCCCTCGGCCTGCATCAGGTCGCCTCCCCAGTAGCGAAAATCAGCGGCGGAATCCTGGCTTTTCAGCTCGTGCAGGAGGTGGGCGGCGTGGGTGTCGCCGGAGCGCTCGCCGGCTATCAGATAGTATTTCACCTTGTTAGTGTCATCCTGAGCGTAGCGAAGGACCTTGTCACGCCTGCACCGCCGGGGTTAATAATTGCTGACAAAAGCCACCGTGATAAGATGCTTCCTTCGTCAGCATGACAGACTGATACGCTAGCCGTAGTATTCCACCGCGTTGCGGGGCGTTTCGTAAATCTTGATGCAATGCAACTGGGCCGGCGTGATGGCGGCTAGCTCGCGCTCCAGAATTTGCCAGAAGGCGACGGCCAGGTTTTCGGTGCTGGCGAGCTGGCCTTGCAGGAAGGGCACGTCGAGGTTGAGGTTTTTGTGGTCGACCTGGTCGGTGATGTGCGTGCGAATGAGGTCGCTGAGGGCTTTCAGGTCTACCACGAAGCCGGTGTCGGGGTCGGGCTGACCCTTCACGGTCACTATCATTTCGTAGTTGTGGCCGTGCCAGTTTTCGTTGGCGCAGGGGCCAAATACTTCTTTGTTGCGCTCGGGCGTCCAGGCGGGGTTGTAGAGCTTGTGGGCGGCATTGAAATGCTCGCGGCGACTAACGTATAGCATAGCAAAAATCGGAAGGCGGGGTGCCACGCCGGGCCGCACGCAACAGCAGCGACGCGGGCGGGGAAAGGCCGTTTTTTTAGGCGGCAAAGATACGCCGCCTGCTTCCGGCCGCCGTTGGCTTAGGGCCTGTGGTTAGTTAGTGAAAAAACGGGTCATGCAGAGCGTAGCGAAGCATCTCGCGTGGTGCAGTAATCCATAACGCTCGCAGATGTAGAACACGCGAGATGCTTCG
Organism: uncultured Hymenobacter sp.; assembly: GCA_964251335.1. GTDB lineage: Bacteria > Bacteroidota > Bacteroidia > Cytophagales > Hymenobacteraceae > Hymenobacter. The sequence continues at coordinate 2,241 of CAXUKA010000017.1, read as the reverse complement.
CTGCGCTCTGCATGACCCGTTTTTCATGATTTACCTACTCCCAAATATTACCAGCGGTTTGTATAGCAAAAGTCGCGGTTTGTATAGCCCCGGCCCTGGGCGGCACCCAGACCTTTGCACTACCCAAACAATTCTCTTTTCCCGAGCTTACCTACAGATTATGAGCACCATCAAACAAGTACCCCTGGGCAGCCAGGGCCTGCACGTATCGGCCGAAGGCCTAGGCTGCATGGGTATGACGGGCGGCATCAATGGCATGAGTGTATACGGCGAGGCCGACGAAGCCGAGAGCCTCGCCACCCTGCACCGCGCCCTGGAGCTGGGCGTAAACCTGCTCGACACCGCCGACCTCTACGGCCCCATGCTCAATGAGCGCTTGGTGGGCAAAGTGCTATCCGGCCGCCGCCAGGATATCGTGCTGGCTACCAAATTCGGCTTCGAAGTCGATGACAACGAGCAGTGGACCGGTGGCTACAACGGCCGCCCCGAGTACGTGCGCAAAAGCATCGAGCGCAGCCTCCGCAACCTGAACACCGACTACATCGACCTCTACTACCTGCACCGCGTAGACCCCAACACGCCCCTCGAAGACACCGTGGGCGCCATGAGCCGCCTCGTGGAAGAAGGCAAAGTGCGCTACCTCGGCCTGAGCGAAGTACCGCCCGAGCTGCTGCGCCGGGGCCACGCCGTGCACCCCATCTCAGCGCTGCAAACTGAGTACTCGCTTTTCGACCGCCGCCCCGAGGAGGAAGGCATTTTAGAAGCAGCTAATGAATTGGGCATTGGCTTCGTGGCGTATTCGCCGCTGGGCCGGGGCTTTTTGTCGGGTGAAATCAAGTCGCCCGACGACTTTGAGGCCAGCGACTCGCGGCGGTTTTTCCCGCGCTACCAGGGCGATAATTTTTATAAAAATCTGGCTTTGGTCGAGAAGCTTGAAACGCTGGCGAAAGCTAAGGACGTGACGGCCGCGCAATTGGCACTGGCCTGGGTGCTGGCGCAGGGCGTGGTGGCTATTCCAGGCACCAAGCGGCGCAAGTATCTGGAGCAGAATGTGGCGGCGGCCAGCATTCCGCTTAGTGCGGCGGAACTGGCTGAGTTGGATGCTATCATGCCAGTGGGCAGCGCGGTGGGCGACGCTTATCCGGCTGGTTTTTAGTTTATGATTACCTTACTTACTGACTCGCCGCCGGTTAACCTCACCCTCTAGCCCCCTCTCCTTGGGGAGAAGGGAGACTAGTTTTCAGCCTTAGTTTCTAGAATTTAGAACTAGAATTAGAGCTAGTTCCCCCTCTCCCCAAGGAGAGGGGGCTAGGGGGTGAGGTTAACCGGCGGCGAGCCAATATAAGCCTATGAAACACACCGCCAAGGACTTCCGCACGCTGGACTCCGTCACTGACTTCACCGAGCACTTTGGCTGGCCCAAGCCAGTGCATCCGTTGCTTGCAGTAATTGATTTGGTGCCCACGCAATACCAGCCGCCACCCGGCCCTACCCTGCGGAATCTATACATTATTTCGCTTAAGAAAAACCTGAAAGGCAAGCTGCAATACGGGCACCGGGCCTACGATTTCAGCGAGGGCGTGCTGGGCTTTTACGCACCCGGCCAGCTATGCACGGCCCCCGAGGGCGTGGATACTTCTGAGCTAGAGGGCTGGATGCTGGTGTTTCACCCCGACCTGCTGCACAAGCACCCGCTGGGCAAAAAAATCGCCAGCTATGGCTTTTTCTCCTACCAGGTGCACGAAGCGCTGCACCTGTCTGCCCGCGAAGAAGACGTGCTCGATGGCCTGCTACGCGGCATTCGGGCCGAGGTAGAGCAACCAGTCGATGGCTTCAGTCACGAGGTAATAGCCTCGCAGCTCGACGTATTATTGAACTATGCCAACCGCTTCTACCACCGGCAGTTTCTGACGCGGCGGCCGGCCGAGCACGACCTCTTAAGCCGCTTTGAGGAATTGCTGACGGCCTACTTCGCTCAAGAAGGCGAGAAACCATTGCCCACCGTGCAGTACTTCGCCGATGCGCTGCATGTGTCGCCAGCTTACCTGGGCGACATGTTGCGCTCGCTGACGGGCCAGAATACCCAGCAGCACATTCACCAGCATTTAATTGAGAAGGCCAAGCAATTGCTACTCAGCACATCGCTTACTATTAATGAAACGGCATTTCGGCTGGGTTTTGAGTATCCGCAGTATTTCAGCCGACTATTTAAAAATAAAACGGGGCTGACACCAGCAGCCT